>CAYGQJ010000003.1:11017-103967 GCA_964351845.1 uncultured Flavobacteriaceae bacterium
CATGCCGATGATAATATTCAGGTTACTTGGGGTAACGGTGATAGGGCTGTTAGCGGTACGGTGGCGATTGATGGAAAAAAAGTAACCATAAGCGGTTTGATTCTTGTTTCAAAACTAAGCATGGGTGTTCACGGACAAATCGAAATAGGTCCTGAAAATAGTGATGATGAAGAAGATCCTGTTGCTAATGTTGGCATACGTGTAGGAAATATCCCTTCCGAAATGAATCCTAATGGAGATTGGTTTATTGATCTTAGCGATAAGCAAGATGGAGCTACGGGCACTTTTGTTAGATTAGATTCATTAATCACATGGATAGGACGTGAAGCAGGAACTAACACTAAAGATGTTGCTATTCCACAAACGGGTGATGAAGCTGGGGATACACCTAAGCTCGAAGATTTTACAGTAGAGTTCAATCAATTTCACTTTAATGTTACCCAAAAAACCTTTGATATTGACGTGTCTTCTAAAAAAGGTCAAAGTATCACTTTTGGAAACTTCACCATAAAGAATGTAGGTTTTAGACTCACCAATGAACCTGTTTCTTTACCTGAAGCATCTGAAGATACAGAGGACACAAGTGAAGCTGAGTAAGGTTTGTAAATTCGTTAGAAGATTAATAACAGATCGTTTATTAGTTCAGTAGAACAACACTTGGGGTATCTAATGCCTCTTGTTGTTTACAAAAGAATGAGTATGCTTTCGCGAAAGTAAAAAAAGCTACAGCACCCAACAGTTTATCCTTTTTGTTTACGTACTTAATCATCATACATACCGTACAACTTCGTTTTACATGTCAATACCAAAACCACTTCTTCTTGAAATTACCGGGCAAGCAGATTTCCATTTAGGAAATGCTGCTGCTCCCATTGGTGTAGACATGGCTATAGGATATCGGAAACGCATCTTAACCGATAAGACAACTGAAAGCTTCTTATTTGCTTCATTGATAGCAACAAAGAAAGAAGGGATCGGCGTAAGCGATGTCATTGCGTCTGCAACTACAAGTGATGAAGGGATTCCTGATGTTTTAGAAAGTGTCAAGTTTAAGAAGTTCTCAGTAACCTATGGTCAAGGAGGTACAAATGCGTCAAAATTTACGATTGCGTTTGATTGTGAAATCACTATAAATGAAAAGATCTTTGATGCTTCCATTAGCATTGAATATGATAAAACAAAAGAGGGATCTTCCTCTTTTACATTTAAAGGCATTTTAAAGGTTGGAACACACCGTTTTGAACTTCAATTTGTGAAGCGAGATAAGGCTTGGTATGTCTTTGCAAGCTATCTTACTAAAGGTGAGGTTACGATTGATCTTAAGAAAATAGCGGGAGACCTTTTTGGAAAAGAGACGGTAAAATCGCTGCCTGAAATTTCATTTACATTAGATAAGTTTAAAGCATTCTTCCTCTATAAAAAAGAAGAAAAGGGTTCTAAGTTGCTTTTTGGAATGGGCGCCGATCTATCGTTAGATCTTTCAGGTTTGCCTATGGCAGGGCCTGTATTAACCCGAGGAAATTCATTTGCCTTTAAAGAAGTACTAGCCCTATATGCGAAAGGTGATTTTTCAAAAGAAGACGTGCAGGATTTTGAGGGAATCCCTAAGGTCGATATTACATCAGGTTTCAATATTACGGCAGAATTACAAATTAATGGAGTCCTAGAACACTATGTGATTAATGGTGGGGTGACGTCACAACAAGAAGTAATACCAAAAGAAGAAACCGCCTCAGAAACGGGTACAAAAACGACAGATGAATCAACAAGTATTCAGCCTTTAGGCGGTGCCATTTCATCAAAAGCCAAATGGAAAAAGATTGATAAACGAATAGGGCCCGTTTCTTTACAGCGAATAGGTTTTGCGTATGATGACGGCAAAGTCATCCTCTTATTAGACGCTTCTATGACCATGATTGGTCTAGGGGTACAATTAATGGGCTTTGGATTAGGATTTAGACTCAAATGGCCTCCAGAAACTCCTGATTTTTATTTGGATGGTTTAGGACTTTCGTATAGCCGACCTCCTATAGAAATTTCGGGAGCATTTTTACATTCGACCAGAATGTATGAAGGAGAAGAAATAGATGAGTACAGCGGGGGCGCCATTATTAAAATAAGTAAATTCTCTATTGCAGCGATTGGTGCGTATGCTAAAGTAAAAGATGAAGCCTCCCTGTTTATTTATGGTGTTTTTGATGGTCCCATAGGCGGACCTGCTTTCTTTTTTGTCACTGGCATCGCCGCAGGTTTTGGCTATAACCGCAGGGTCAATGTCCCATCAGTAAATGAAGTAGCTAATTACCCATTGGTAGCACTCGCGATGCAACCCCAGAAAAGCGGGGGATTACCAGAGGTTTTACAATCATTGGAAACCCCAATGAACAATGGAAAACGACCTATAGAGATTTCGGTAGGTGATTTCTGGTTAGCGGTGGGGATAAAATTCACCTCTTTTAAAATTATAGAATCTTTTGTCTTACTCACAGTCAATTTTGGAACGCAATTAGAATTTGCCATTTTAGGATTATCACGTTTAACCTGGCCAGAAAAGTCGATTGCAAAGGAACCTATAGTGTATATAGAACTGGCTGTTTTGGCCCATTTTGGTCCTGGAAGTGATGTGATTTCCGTAGAAGCAGTGCTAACTCCTAATAGCTATATCCTCTCACCAGATTGTAAGTTATCTGGTGGATTTGCTTTTTATACGTGGATCAGCGGACCTCATGAAGGGGATTTTGTCATTACTTTAGGCGGCTACCATCCTAAGTTTGTAAAACCGGCACATTATCCTACCGTACCAAGGGTCGCTTTGCATTGGAAAATAGGAAAGTTCTTATCCATAAAAGGCGAATTGTACTATGCGTTAACCTCCTCTGCGATTATGGCAGGAGGACGATGGGAAGTGCTCTTTCAAACAGCTATTGTCAAGGCTTCGATTGTGCTTTGGGCAGATATGCTTATTGCGTGGGCTCCCTTTCAATATGCGCTAAGTATTGGAATTATTGTACGTATAGAAGCGCGTATTAAAATTGCATTTGTACGCATACATTTCAATTTTGAAATGAGCGCACAATTAGAGATTTGGGGCCCTCCTTTTGCAGGAAGGGCACATGTAAATTGGACTGTATTTTCGTTTACCATACCTTTTGGAGATGGCCCTAAAAAAGCACCTGAACCTTTGGAATGGGCGGCATTCTCTACAGGATTTATCCCTCAAGCTACACAAGTTAAAGCAAAAGCAAAAACAGCGCCTTCTAGAAGACTTTTAAGTTCTAATGTGGCTGCTACAACCCCTATATCCAATCCTGATCCAATTAATATTACGGTCAATAGCGGACTCATAGGCGTCAAAGGAGCAGATAAATTTCCCGTGATCAATCCGCAACAACTCGCCATTGCGGTAGATTCCTTTATTCCAGTAACTACCTTAACATGGAAGACTCCTGAAGCTGAAGTACCCGAAGATACCCTAATCACTTCAGTCAGTCAACAATCTATCTATAAAGAGCGTAACCAAGAGGTTGGTATTAGACCCTGTGGTTTCCTTGCAAAGGATATGGAGTTTGTTATGAGTGTAAAAGTACTATTGGGAGGTGAATCTCAAGATATGCGATTAAAAGGGATTGCAAAAGGGGTCGCAGAAGCCTTATGGGGAGGTAAAGCTTCAGAAAATACAAATAGTAATCCAGGAACCGCTACGGTGATCAGTAATGTGCTTACTGGAGTAACACTCCTTCCGCCACTAGCAAAGGAGGTATCACAAATGAGAGCGTTTGATTTCTCCCTATTAGTAGCGCCATCAGAGGCTAGTTTTCAATGGAGTTTTACCCAGCGAGTATTAGGAGAAGCTTTTAAATCTCGTGATGTATTTGGTTATTTTAATACATCAAAAGAGAAACAAATACAAGGTGTTTTAGAGCACTCTTTTGAAGCAGTAAAAACAAATCGACAAGAAATCACCACCGAATTACAAGCTATTTTTGGTGATGATTTACCCGATATACAAGAATCAGAAATGGCAACGCTTATAGCAGAAGGACCTGAGTATTTCAGAGGAATTCCCGTACTGGTTGAACTCGGAAAAGTACCCAACTATTCAACCGCTACAAACTGATACATCCATGAGTGAAACAACTAAAATAATACAATGTTTTTTACCCCCTATGGTCGCGGGCGTATATCAGGTAGAAGCACGTCAAAACATTCTTAAAAAGAAGACATCTGTACAGGAAATCACAAAAACATTTGATTTTGGAGTGGATGCGGCTCGTTTTACACTCAATGCATCAGATATTTACAACGAATACCCGCCTGCTAATAGATCTGGGAACTATACGGGACAATTGCCTCATGTGGTATTTTCGAGAAGAACGCTTCCATGGGAACGCACTATTGATGGGAAACCTCCCGTATTTCAGGAAGATAAAACACCACAAACCTCACCTCCTGTGCCTTGGATGGCCTTATTGCTGTTTGATGAAGATGAGATGGAATCCTTAAAAATCAATTTAGGAACCTTACAAGATATTCTTCCCCCAGCATCTCCCGATACCATTATGCGTCCTGAGATTTATAGGGAAGAGTCCGCTTTCGCGAAAGCAAAATTAACATTAATGCCATGGGAAAATGAAACCGACGGATGCTTTACGATTGACATCACCAAAGAGCAGTTTGAAACCTATATTCCGTCTCAAGAAAGTCTGTCTTTACTAGCGCATGCCCGAGAAGTTAGTATCGCACACAAAGATCAAGAAGGCATTGCAGATACCGATGCAGAGAACAATAAAGGAATATTTTCTGTATTGGTAGGCAATAGAGTGCTAAGATCAGGGAAAAGTCATACGGCTGTTGTGGTCTCTTTAGAAGGGTATGCAGATTATTTGAAAGACGCTACGCCAAAAAAAGAAATCCCTGAAGGACATACGGTACGGCTCGTGGTGTTAGCGCATTGGAATTTTGACAATTCAGGAACTGCTACTTTTTTTGAATTTGTCAATGGGATTAACATCAAACCGATGCACATAGAGCAGGGGACTGAAGTCCCCAAATTAAAACCCTATTTTGAATCTGGACATGCTCCTTTAGGGCATTTAACACGAGGCGGTGCGACCACCATATCTTGGTATCAAGGTCCTTTTGTGCCTCGATTATCTCCAGCTACGTCACAAAAAATGTCTTTTGCATCTGCAGATGGCGCCTTGCGTTTTGATAGAACTACAGGGCTTTTTGATGTTTCTTTTGCCGCTGCTTGGCAATTAGGACGCGTACTCGCCCTACAAAATAAAGAATATGCAGGCGCAATGGTTGCATGGCAATTGGCGCAAACACACTATAAAGCAGAAAGTCGCCAAAGAAATACGCTCAATACGATCATTAGTAATGAAGACGGTGTTTCTGTAAAGAGCAAATTGATTCGTTATTTAGGAGATTCAAAGGCGGTTGCCGCAGAAGCAATAGAAGATCCTGCAAAAAAAATCCCAAAAGAAGTCACCGCTTTTTTAACCGAATTGTACAAACTGAATGGAGTTCCTTTTTCATACCTCGTCCCTAATGAATTCTATCTGGAAAAAGAACACCTCAGAAATGGAAAATCGTATTCTGGAACACTTTCCGTATTCTATATTGATCCCAATTGGATAGAAGCACTCCTTGATGGGGCTTTAAGCATAGGGAGATTAAAAAATACAGGTGATATTCTAAGTACCCTTATTGATGGGGGGCTTATAGATGGATATATCGATCAAAAACTAGAGACAGTCAGTACAGAAACCCCTGTACGAGTATTGAATATTATGGGATTTTTATTGCGATCAGATGTGGTTTCTGGTTGGCGAGGCCTAGAAATTGAAGCTCGTGATGACAAAGATAGCTTACTCCCTGCCTTGCGATTTGAACGTATAGATGACGATATATTTTTGGGTATCTTTAATGGCAATGTCGCATCTGTAACCATTAAACAACCTTTTGAAGGGCTCCATTTTGGGTTTAAAGTAGACCCTAATTTAGAAACAAATAGCTATCAAAAAACACTAAAAAATGATGACGGATTTAATCTAGAAATTACCGATAGAACTAGTGATGTCAGTATTCAACTCGATAACGACTTGATAGAAAGTGATGTTGTAAATGTAGCGGGATTGGCGACACTTATGAAACAAAAACTGACCTCTAAAGAGGTCGCACAAGACAAGGAAGGTTATTTTACTTCAGCAGAATTTGCCTATCAAATGGTCGATAGTCCCGTAAAACGAAAAATTGCCATTACGATGAACGTTACTCTAAAAAATAAATGATGCCAGATATAGATTCAAAATTATTGGTACCTATAGCTGTACAGGCGTTAGTCTTAAGCAAGGCGCAGAAGGCGCATAGAGATCTCCGTCCCAACTTACAAAAATCTAATTCAAGGATTATAGGCGATGCCCTACAGCCTAAAATCAACAGCAAGCTAACATTAGAAAAAGGAGTGCATTTACATTGGACACTGCCTAAAGCATTAAAACATGCATTTGTAGAAGAGGACAAAGAGATGCAATTCCCCTACACTCCGAATAGATGGATGGTGATCCGATTACAAACAGATACGGGACTAGAAAATATTCCTTCAAAAGCATGGATCGTTGAGAGTGATGTGAATAATGAAATAATAGCGAAGAGAGGTAAACTTGATCCCGTACCCAATTGGGTCGTCTTTGAAGATAAAAAAATAGCATTTAAAAACGTAGGAAAGACCACGCCTTGGTCTGAAGCGTATACAGAAAGTATAACAACTCCTACTGTACAAGCCGTCGGTGCGGTCAATCCCTTGTTTGCTTCTTTTTATCCAGATTGTAAAGATGTATTTGGGTTTCATGACGATATGGAAGGTGTGGCTATTGGAAGTACGTGTACGTATGTAGTGACGGGCTGGTATAATGATCCAGCGATAGATCCCATTCATCCACTAGAGCATACTTCTCATACGCAAAAAACAGTAGACTGGATCCAGCAACAATGGCGTACAAATGCTGAAACGTATCCTACTACTAGTATTTTTCATACAACAGTCCATAGCTTGAAGTGGGATACAAACCAGTCCAGTGGTGTGCCTGTAGGTGATATACAGATATACGCCGGAAATACAGCCGTAGAATCCTTGAGTGCACAGATTTTTACTAGTGATGCTACGAGTAATGACCCTGCTGTAGAAACACTATTAAATGCATTACAGTATCAACTTCTAGACGATGACAGGAATCAACCTAGTCTATCGAGTATAAAAACAGCAGTACACCACCGAAGTTTTATACCTAGGGACAGGAATATTATATGGGAGGTCGTAAGTGTAGTGGCAGATACAGCAGCACTTCAGGAAGGAGATGAAGCGCGTATTCATTTTCCTGATGATCCAGATTTTTTAAGCGACCTTAACGCTTTAAATAAAGCACAACTAGAGGTCAATGTCTTATTGGAAGATATAGAACGCCTGCGACAAGAAGCTTATTTTTTGTGGTATAAACAGGTGTTGAAAATAAGTGAAGGTTATAGCGATATTACTGGTTTTGACTTTGAAACTTCTAGAAAGCTTACCATAGATGCCATTGCAAGTAAAGATGTGGATGTCAAACTTCTTACCAAGGAAATAGACGATCTCATCAAAAAACTAAAAAACCAAGACCCTTTATCTGGAGCAGATCCAGAATTTGAACTCACTCAAAAACTAGAAGATCGCTTTTGGGAACCCAACGAACCTGTATTGTTATTGTGTGGTGACGGAGTGGGGGATACAGATGGCCTTAATTTTCAAGCAGTCGATAGTGTCCTTACCTGCCGTACGCAAGATCAACTTATCAAAGAATTGCGTTTAAAAATTCCTGAGGTAAGTGATCTTATTCCTATTTCAATAGCTTCTTTTTCGGTACCGGCGGTAGATGCTTTATCCTCGGAAACAATACCTCATACGATCATTAAAGGGATTGTATATGAGTCGCTATTATTAGACCAATCATTAGCCATAGATATTGCTTTATTGGCTTATAAAAATGCAAAATTTGAGCAAGAGAGAACGAGTGGTCTTATAAAAGAATTAGTTGAAAATGTTGTCATCAAAGAGCAAACCCATCCAACACTAAAGGATCCAAATTGGAGAGCCCCTGAGCCTTTTTCTATACTCAAATGGAAACAAGCTTGGGTGCCTTTATTTATGACTTGGGAAGCAGTATATACACCTAGCGATGATAGTCTTGATACTCTTGATTTATTAGAAACAGATGCAAAATGGATCTTAGAAGAAGGAATTTCATTTAAAAATCAATCGACAGAAACTGCATCTAATAGTGTTCGTTTTCAGGGAATCAGTCCCTTTTCTAATGCGGTTTTTGCTAATTTAAAAGAGTTGATTCCAAAGGAAATTGTAGATAAATATGGAGAGTTACATCTTATTGCCCAATCCCTAAGCGGATTAAATAAGCATCTTTTAATGCAACGACCAGGAGTTCAATTGCCTCCTTTTAACTATACGTTAGATACTAAAAATAATATAATTAGCAAGTTTGATATTGATGAGGACGAACTGAAATTAATAGGGAGTGATGGATATGTTGTTGCATGTCATCCCGGAGATACAGAAGGAACAGATGCAAATCGATTTTTTCCGTTGAGATCGGGGATGTTAGAAATTAGAAACCTATCTATTATTGATGCCTTTGGACAAGAGAAAAAAGTCATAGATAGTAGAAATAAAAATACAACAAAAGACATAATAACCGAATCAGTTGCGCTAGGAGGTGGTAAGGCCACTGAAAATACGCGTATTCCTTTACCGCCTCGTATTCTACAGCCAAGTCGGTTACAGTTTCACTGGTTAAACCTGCGTGATGAGGTGATATATCAAGATACAGGAACGTTAGAGACTCCTGTTTTTGGATGGTTAGTGCCTAATTTTATGGATAACAGTATCATGGTCTATGATCATCTTGGGCAGGGAGTGGTCCAGTTACAGATCTCAAAAGACTTTGGTAAAGCAGGAGGCGTTATACTATCAAAACTTCCGTTTCCGGGTACTGACAAACTTGGAGATCTTTCGATTAATACACAATTGAAACAAGTACTAGACGGCATAGACTCAGGGACTATTGTTTCAGGAATTATGGATCTTGCGCAAGAAATTCATGAGACTTTAACACAAGCAAGAGGTGTACAGAATAATAGCATGTCTTTACTTTTTGGGCAGCCTATCGCGTTGGCTAGGTGTTCTGTAGGGTTGGAGTTATTGGGATTGCCGGCGTACAATCAACGATGGGATCAATCTGGAAAGCAAAATTCTGGAGGCATTGAATCGATGAAGTTTCCGCTTTTTATAGGAGATTATGCTATAGAAAATGACGGGGTATTAGGTTATTTTTCGGATGATGATTATACTCATTTTCATACTCCTTTGCATACGCCTGAGTCTAGCTTTCGCGAAAGCGAACCCTACTTTACGAAAGATAGACCCTTAAAGTTATCCCTTGAGGAAGGTGCGCAAAAAGTAACAGTTTTAATGCATGCCGCTGCAGGAATGCAACTATCATCAGGAATCCTACCTTCTAAATTTGTCGAATTATTTAGGCATAGTACCAATGAAGTGTTAGAATCCTTACAGACAAGTTTTATGGTGGCTCCTTTTATTGCAGACAAAGTAGATCCTGGTATTCCGATCCCAACCAGCATCAATACAGGTTGGAAATGGACCCATAAATCGAATGTCAATACGTGGGAAGAGAGCCAACAACTAGCACAAGGTAAAAACAAACAACGCTCTAGTTTTAAGAAACAACACCTCTATGAAGGGTGGTTGACACTAGATCATTTAAAAAATAAAAAATAAAATAAATACGATGAGTTATGTAACCACAGGCAGCAGTAATACAGTGAATCCAGGCGAACCCATACACTTGAATATACGTATTTCAAGGGAATCATCAGATTTCATTTTTTTGACTGGAAAATTCACTATAACAGGACTTAAGAGTATTGCAGAAGAGGAGGATTTGGAGGAGATGGTGGTTACATTGCATGGAAAGATGGCTGATGAGGATTTGGAAGCGGTGATAGATACGTCGCTTGGACAAAAAGATGATGGTGATACGCAAGCAACTACATCTATAGAGATAACAGCATTGGATTACAGTGACATCAATGCTGATCGTCGATACGCAAACTTAGGATTTAATGAAGACGAATTTACACATATCGAAATAAGGCTAGAGGGAGGTATAGCGACAGCGACGCTTCCAAAAATGCTCCGTATTTCTTTTGAAGATGAAAATAATACCGATAGTTCAGAGCATACTATAGATTTTGATATACACATTAAACAAGAAGAGCTTAAGATTCTTTCTTTTACAGCAGATCCTTTGATTCTTCAAGGTGATAATGACAAACAGGTCACTTTGAGATGGGCAATTGAAGGAAGAAACTACACCTACAGGCTATTAAAAGGACTTACAGAATTGATTCCAAATAAAGACAGTAAATACACGATGAAACCTGGTGTAGGAGATCATGTGTTTACCCTTGAGGTTACGCAAGGAGAAACGATCATCACAAAAGAGGTAACGGTACGAGTATTAAGAGATTCAAAATTGGGTGAGTTGATTATAAAGGAAGCTACTATAGGAAATTTTTGTGTGAGTCAGGATGCAAATTTTCTTTTTAGCTTGATGCTCATCAAAAAAGATGCGAAGCACGCTCAGATTGATCATATAGGCTATACACATCAAGGATTCTCTGAGCAATGGAAATCCATAGCATTATCAGAAGAAGATAAAGAAGTCTTGAAACCTTTTGCAACTTCGCCTATGATCCACTTAAGCGGTAGTGGCTATGGTCGTTTATTCTTTATAGGCGGAAGTTATGTCAAACCGATGGAAACTTCTAATAACGTGGCTATTGTTGATTTAAATGTGAAAGAAGGAAACAAGGTGCGTATTGCTAGTAGTCCTGATCCTATTTGGGAGTCGCGTATGGGACATTCTTGTGTGCTATTTCCGCATGGGGATGCTGAGGAGAAAATTTGGCTATTAGGAGGTGTTGATGCATATGGAAATGCACTCAATGATGTATGGGTATCTGGTAATGGGGAAGAATGGATTAATTTGAATAAAAAAGGAGAAAAAGAAACGAACAATATCCCTGCAAGCATGGATTGGGATCCTCGTTGCATAGCTGGAATTACAGCAACGCTGGATACTAAAGGCAAAAAGAAGGCACTTTGGTTTGGGGGTGGTTTTTCTGAAATAGGAGGAGAGGAAACAGGAGATCTATGGAGGTTTGAAAATAACAACTGGACACAAATTGCTGCTAATAAAGATGGCGAACCTCTTTCTATTAATGATGGCTCATATCTATCATCTGGATTAGGCTTTATAGGTCGCAATGAGAGCAGCTCTATGGGAGTAGCACTATTAGGAGGAGACACAGGTTCTAAGACCTATTTTTTTAACAAAATAACTATTTTAAATAGTGGGTTTTACAAAGAAAATGAAATAGAGATAAAAGAAAGGACATTAGCGGTTTTTGACACCAATAACGATGCGTATGTAATTACTGCCTATTTTAAAGGAAGTCTTTGGTTTATGGTCTTTACAGATGAAGGGGATGACGGTATTACCTACTCCCGTTTACACTATTTGGTTCCTAAAAAAGGAAAAGAAACACTTATTTTATTATAATTAAAAGATTTTTATCATGTTCAAACGATATTCATATACACAATACATTTTTATCTTTCTTTTTCTGATTTTAGTCAGTATTTCTCAGGATGTCTTATCACAATCTCGGTATACGGTGGCACTCCCAGAGATCAATACCACCATCCCTCCTAGAACTGATGATGTGCTAGCAGTAGCTGCCGATGCATCTAAAAAAGAAACGGCAAAGTCTTTTTTTCAGTTTGATCTCAACCACTTACCACAGTTTACCCAGGTGAAAAGCTATTATTTAAGAATGTACATTGATACTGTTACAAAACCTAAGGAGATTGTTAGCTTTTCAACACACCCTATAACAGCCCTAAAAATGCCTAGCTCTTGGACGGGAGACGCATGGACAGGTAATGAAACAAGCCTTAATGACCCTGCATTGCGTTGGGCTAATACTGATGAAAATAAAAAAATAGGGCGCTATCAAATACAGAAAGGCACAGATATTCTCAATATGAAGCTTAATCCAAAAGCATTTGATACTACTTTTGATATCGTGTCACTAGCAGTGAGGTCTCCTAAAGAAGAAAAAGAAACCTTATTTTATTCTTCTATTACAGCACAAAACTTAAGGCATTTTTCTAAGGTCCCAAAACTCGTACTTCAATATGAGATAACATCCCCTGTGTTTCGATCAGATTGGGCACAATCTTTTAGTACAGCGCAGCACGATAGTTATCTCAACTGGAGCACCAACACAACCATATCCAAGCCTTTGGTACGTACACTACCTACACCACCTAATCGCGATGCAGTATCCCTTGTCGGAGCTGATCCAACAGGGGCGATTGCTGTTTTCAAAAATCAACCTATTATTTTCACACAAACAATTGCTGGGAATACGTTGTATGAAGTAAAACAACTCAATGCCAGCGGGGATGTATTATGGTCTCAAGGAGTAGACAATATTATGGTATCGAGACCTTTAATTGATGAATCAGGGTATCTATATCATATTTCTTTAACGACCTTGACCATCTTAGATCTCAACAATTCAGGAGCCATTCTATATAAAAAGTCACTTTCAGAAATCACCAATGATCTCATTACTTCTATACAGAGCGATGCCACGTTAGGATATGATGGCACGCTGTATTTTGCCTCAGACGATGGTGTGGTAGCACTCTCTGCCTATCCACAATTAAACGTACGATGGAAATACGATAATGAAAATAGTAATCAACGTAATGGGCCTGTATCCTTGAGTCAGGATGAAGGCAAAGCCTTTTTTATTAATGTGGATACTAATGAAAATGGAAGAGGTCGTTTAGTGATGTTAGATAATACAGATGGGACGGTATTAGACATTACAGCAACAATATTAAAACAATATAAAAGCGATAAAAAAAAGTACTACATCCCAGCACCTATATTCTCCAAAAAGAAAAAAAAGGAAGCTGTTTTTGTGCTTGATGGGTATGACGAAGGAAATCAACTTTTTGTTTTTGATGTCACCTCAGAAACGTTATCAGACCCTGTTATCATTACCTCAAAGCAGGAGGAAAACATTGGAATCTCCCAACCAGCGATAGATGGAGAAGGAAATGTATTTTTTGTGTTTAATGAAAAAATCGCTCGCTATAATACTAAAGAAGAAAATCTTGTATCCGTTTTTGAAGATTCTCCTAGTGTAAATAGTGCTTCTATACTCGTCACAGATAAGTCTTCAAATATTTATGTTGCTACTGTTTATAAAAATCTTCTAGAGAGTGCTTTTAATAAAGAGAATACGCCTGAAGTGCTAGGTTTTACCTACACTGCAAAAGGAGGTTTTGCTCATAAATTTACAGCTCCTATTACGGAAGATCTCCGAAAAAGCCTTGTACTTGCTCCAGACGGAACCCTCTATATGATCACAGCAACAAATGTGATTGCTGTGACGGCTAAGGAAGTAGCAAATGAAAACATCATCCTTTCTGATTTGAATACCAACACTGTATACCGTGCTACAAATACTATTACCCTCACTGGTTTTAAGGTATTCTCTACGGTAAACACGATCCTGTATTCTGGAGGAGGTATGGGCTTAAAGCCAGGTTTTACGGTTCGTAAAGGAGCCTCCGTAACCTTTAAAACAGGCTATTAATTTTTAAATCACTATCATTTTTTACACTTATATTTTATGAAAATTATACAAACACTTCTATCGCTGATCTTTATACTTAGCACAACACAAGGTATAGCACAAGTAAAAGAGCAAGCCAACGTAGAAAATGATTCCTTAGCCATTGATGCGTTAACGATTTTACCCAATGGGAATGTGGGAATTGGAACCAACAAACCTACCCAGAAACTAGAAGTATACGGTACTATAAATGCCACAGGAGACATAAACACACAAGGGAGTGTTTTGATAGGTGGCAGTACTGCCCAAAAACCGCTTGATATTTCAAAAAAGGGAGGTATCAGAATAAACCGTACTGAAAATGCTTCAAGGGATAATGAAATCCTCTTTGCAGATAATGGACAGATACGAAGCCTTGATGATAACCATCGTATCATATTTGATCGAGAAAAAAATAGGATGGAAATGCGAGAGTTTGGCAATATCGTATTTTCTCCAGGAGCAGAAAATGGAATAAGAACTGAAAAAGTAACCTTTAAAGCTAATGGAAATGTGGGAATAGGTACTGATGACCCTATTCAGGCAAAACTAGTAGTTTCTGGTTTCGGAAATGAACTAAACCTTGGAGGATTTAATTATTTGACTAAGTCAAGAAAAGGAATTTCCAATCCAGGTATGGCTAGTGGTAGTCATGGCTATTCTATATATGCATCAAGCCGTATAGCTGCCATGGAATTTAATGCGTTTTCTGATGCTCGGATTAAAACTATTTTTGGAGTTAGTAATGCCGCAAAAGATTTGGAAATCCTTTCAAAAATTGAGATTACCGATTATACCCTAATTGATACGATCGCCAAAGGAAATCAAACCCATAAAAAAGTCATTGCACAACAAGTCAAAGAGGTCTATCCACAAGCGGTGAGTAGTAATCTTACCGGTGTAATTCCAAATATCTATGCGTTAAGTGCTATTAAAGGCGGTTGGATACAGACCAACACCAAAGATCTTGTCGTGGGTGACAAAATACAACTCATTTTCAGTGAAGACGAAACCTTGGTAGATGTACTAGAGATTCAAGGAGACGCTCTAAAAGTAGCCAGTGATCAGGAAGGCCCTGTATTTGTGTACGGGAAGCAAGTATCCGATTTTCATACGGTAGATTATGAGGCGATTGCGATGCTTAATGTAAGTGCTACGCAGGAATTGTTAAAACGTATTGAAACGCTTTCGCGAAAGCAAAAACAGCTCGAAGACCATTTGAGTGCTTCTGTTTCTAGAATCGAAAAATTAGAAATCTTATTTAATAATTTAAAATAAATGACATGAAAACATCTTCTATCATAGCGACACTATTCCTTGTATGTATCAACAGTTTTGTCATGGCACAAACCGATGCGTTAACGATTTTACCCAATGGCAATGTGGGGGTAGGGACGACCACGCCTGAAGCAACCTTAGAGGTAGAAGGTTCTTTAAAAACAACCACCGTAACGTCTACAAGTAATGGTACTTTGAATAGTGTTTTTCTAGGAGATGTAGGGAAAGGCGAGAATTGGGCAGGATTGTCTCATAAAAATGCAGTGGGAGAAAAAAGCTACGGATTTAGTCATCACGTCTATGGAATCATCTCACTTACAAATATCAAATCTGATCCAAATGGATTTATAGGATTTCGGGTAGACGATCAAGACAAAATGATCATAAAATCTGATGGTAATGTAGGAATAGGAACCACAACTCCCGCCCAAAAATTGGAGGTAAACGGAAATATACAAAGTGCCACCAGTTTAACAGGTGTTGGTGCTTGGGGGGATGACTATGCTACGTTTAATTATAAAGGCCTTGAGAAGGAAAAAGGTAATTATGCATTGTTACAACATAAAGATGGGACCACATATCTCAATGCAATTGCAGGAAAGCCTATATATTTTAGGCAAGGTAACGTAGATAAAATGATTCTGCATACTAATGGAAATGTGGGAATAGGAACAAAAAACCCTACACAAGCTAAACTAGTTGTTTCAGGAAATGCAAAACATAACATATCAGATAAATTCCAATGGTTTGCTTATTATCAAAAAGGTACTGGGGTAGCAGGCGGTAGTAATACAATACCGTATTCTATATATGCTACAGATCGTATTGCAGCACAGCAGTTTAATGCCTTTTCTGATGCACGTATAAAAAATATTTTTGGAGTTAGTAATGCCGCAAAAGATTTAGAAACGCTTTCCAAAATTGAAATTACGGATTATACGATGATTGATACGATTTCTAAAGGAAATCAAACCCATAAAAAAGTCATTGCCCAACAAGTGAAAGAAGTGTATCCGAAAGCTGTAACTACTGATGTGACAGAAGTGATTCCAAATATCTATGCGGCAAGTACCATCAAAGATGGTTGGATTCAAACGACCACAAAAGATCTTGTGGTGGGTGACAAAGTAAAACTTATTTTCAGTGAGGAAGAAGCGCTTGTTGAGGTATTAGAAATTCAGGAAGACGCTATAAAAGTAGCTAGTAACCAAGAAGGACAGGTGTTTATATATGGAAAACAAGTATCTGATTTTCATACGGTAGATTATGAGGCGATTGCGATGCTAAATGTGAGTGCAACACAGGCGTTATTAAAGCGCATTGAACTATTGGAAAAGGAAAAGGAAACGCTTTCGCGAAAGCAAAAACAGTTAGAAGACCATTTGAACGCTTCTGTTTCTAGAATTGAAAAATTAGAAACTTTATTTAATAATCTAAAGTAAATGACATGAAAAAATCCTCCATCATAACAACACTACTACTTATGTGTATCAACGGTTTTGTCGTGGCACAAACCGATGCTTTGACCATTTCACCTGAAGGCAATGTAGGTATTGGTACAACTACGCCTACTCAAAAACTGGATGTGCAAGGAAATGTACAGGTAACTGGAGATATAAATACCCAAGGAAAGGTACAGGAAAACAATCATGATTTAATTCCTAGAGGGACTATTATCATGTGGCACGGAGAACATACAAAAATTCCTGACGGATGGGCACTATGTGATGGTGATAAAGGGACTCCAGATTTAAGAGATCGGTTTATTGTTAGTGCTGGAAAAAATTATAAGGTTGATTCTACTGGAGGAAAGGATAGTGTTTCCTTAAAGATTAATGAAATGCCTAGACATACCCACACTGCTTCATCAACTATTCCTAAAGAAGATGGAAATCATTTACATTATTGGAATGGTTATAAACAGAAGGAGTATGAAGATGGGGGTAGTCATGTTAGATCCAAAGAGAAAATAGGCAGTGATCCCAAAGATGTAATTAACAATAATGATGGAGCTCATAAACATCGTATTAAGACAGAAATTGATCCTTCAGGAGATGGTGCGGCTCACGAAAATCGCCCACCCTTTTATGCCTTACTCTTTTTAATGAAACTATAAAAACGCCCTCTCTAGCATATTGTACACCGAAACAGTCATGAATTAAATGACAGTATCACTTACAACTGGCTTTTGTGTAACCTTTTTCAGGTATTATAATGTATACTAGCTACGCTAGCGTTTAGAAAATGCATGAGATTTATTTAAGTCCCATGGCTGTTTCAAGATAATTTAATCCCTCATTATTATTTGCCTTTAGTCCTGTATTAATAAATTGCATCATTTCTTGATACGCTTTAAAATCTCCATCTATAGTATAATTTTCAGGCATTGTAGAAGCGTCAGGATAGTAACATGTAAATACGTGTAGTGTTCCCGTTGAACCTGCTGTAACACCAAAGCTAGTATTTTGCTTTGTCTTCACTTTATACTTTGTGTAAATTAACTTTGGAGTATTTGTATAGTTATTTGGTGTGTTTTGAAAGCTCCATGTAGCTGGGGTATCGAGAGAGTCTGATTCAAATATTTGAAGTTCAGGCACATGTATGCAAGATATGCTGCAGCCAGATAAGCATAGATTATCACCTCCACATAGTCCGTAACCAAATAATAAAGCGATATCACCCCCGGCTTCAACTCCGCCAACTCCAGGAAGAAAAGGGGGTACTTGAACATTATCAAAAGCAACAATATTAAAATCAGTATCCTTATTATTTTGCTGTAAAAAAGGAATTAATTGCGCAATTCCCGAGTTATCTGCAGCACCGCCATCAGCAATTCGTATGATTTTGTTATCGGCTAAGTATTTTAGATCTTTCTTGTCAGTATCAGCAAATTGTACATTTGGGCCTGCTAAGCTAAAATTCAATGCAAAATCTGAGGCATCATACGTTTTCCCCCAAGATCCAATTACATTTAAATTCTTACTAGCTTCAAAACCTAAAGCAGCACTCGAAGCAGCTGCAGCAGTCCTAACAGAGACACCTTTACTTGATAAAGGATTATATATAGAAGGATTAAATGTTTTTGAACCAGAAAAGTTATTAGCGTATCCTACATTAAATACTAGTTTCCCGGTACTTGTGCCTGCAGCGGGAAGAAAAGGAGGAGCAGTCATACCAGAACTAGCGGGTACGCTAGAAAATGTAACTGGGCTTACATCTGGGTTTGCTCCATTAGTGCAAGAACCTCCTTTTGCGCCATCTAATGTAACTTTAGCGCCAGGAGGAGAAAGACAGGCTTGATAATATGCATAGTAATACCCCAAAGTGTTAGGGTCCTCGTTTAACACCACATTATTAGTTAATAAGGTTCCTGCAAGAAGTAATGATTTGTTGGTTGCCCAATTCTGGCGTGGACTACTAAGAGTAATGGTACTATGAAGAGGGTAATCACTATACACAATATTTTTAACGATCTTATCCCATTCGGTTGCATTTCCGTAATCTTTAAATACACAAAGAGCAAAAGGAGGTCCTTCGGTATGATTTGTACAGAGCGTTGCCGCATCAAAAATATTTTGCTGTCCGCCTAGCCAACCGCCATTTTTAGTATCTCCCCAATTGGCAAGTGCTATCGTTTCAATATCAGTAACAAATTTTGGTGAGTACATCAGCATGGTACTAAACCAGCTTCCCCCAGAGTTGGAACCAATACTCTTTACATGTTTAAATACGTTATCTAGTTTATTTCCATTATTTTCTAACAAAGACATCGTCCACCCAGTATGAGCAGTATGCGCACGCCATCCACCTCCTGCAAAGGCAACATGGATGTTATCTGTTGAGGTGGCTTCTACTTCAGTTGCTACGTCTGTATTTGAGGTAGCTCCAAAGGGATTTTCGGTACAACTTACAGAAAGTAGGCCTGTTGTAAGTAACATGCTCATTAGTCTAAATACTGATACTTTATTCATTTTAAGTAGTAGAGTCAATATATTTTTCATGATATTTTGCTGGTTATTAAGTGATGAAAAAAACTAAGAATACTTGATTTATAAATCATTAGAACCAAATCTATATAATTGCGCTATGAATATTTAACGTGTTTATACGTGTTTTTAAGGTGGCTTTTTTGTTTATAGATGATGACTGTATACGCTTTCGCGAAAGCGCACTTAAAATTCATATTAACAGGTATTTATATAAAAAACTCTTCAGTACTATGGAAAATTACAGTATTTGCGTAAAATCTATATGTAAAAACAGTAACGTATTGATATTCAGTAATTTTTACTTAAATTGATATACTATTAACCTTATAAAACGTACAAGTATGTTACATTCAATTTTAAAATTAAAAGGGGCTCAAGAATTAGACAATGCAGCACAACGAAAAATCGAAGGAGGATGGATTCCTAGAAATGAATGTCATTCTGATGAAGATTGTCATTACACACAGACCTGTGTAGGTTGTATCTGTACAGCTCCTGGAGATCCAGTATAAATAGGTGTGAACAAAATTATAAAAGCGGGCATTGCCCGCTTTTTTTTGATCTTTTTTTGATCTTTTTTTAAAAGAGGTAATCGTATTTTTGGTTTTAGTGTCGAATGATACATACAAGTAGTACAAGGCTTTATGCGCTTTCGCACTTCGGCTACGCTCAGCATAAACTTCTTCGTCATTACATTCCTCGAAAGCGTACTCAAAAAGAATAGTACTGGAAACTACTTTCCAAACCACTTTCTAACCGTCGCTTCTGTCTTTTTATTATTGGGGGTAAACGCTGTGTTTTCTGTGCCACGGTATTCCAGATAGCTGGGGAATTTCCACCATAAAATCCCAGCACACCAGGGTTCGTTTTGTATTCCTTCAAAAATAATTTCATAACACCGCTGTTGATGCGCATCATTAAACGGCGTATCGGCATCAGCATGTGGATTTTTCCAAGGCGCTTCCATACTTCTAAAGCCTATTTCTGTAAATACAATGGGTTTTTTATAGGTCTCATATACCTTTTTGATGTTGGTTTTAACACTATCAAAACTGGCTTTTAGTTCCTCATCTGTAGGGGTATCATTTTTACTTAAAGGGTAGTACGAATTTAAGCCTATAAAATCAAGTTCATTCCAAAAATTGACGTTTTCAAATTCCTCTCCCCAATTGGCAGCATAGGTCATATTTCCTTGATACAGTCCTCGGGTTTTTTGAAACATATCTTTCCATTTCTCGGGATGGGTTAATGTTGCTTTTACAAACTCAACACCCATGCAAAGGGCATCTATCTGATGAATTTCTGCGAGAAATGCATAGTGACGTATCCATCTGTAGTAATAGTCAAAAAAAGCATTCCAATCTGCCTCAGTGGTATATTCAAGAGCTCCTGGCCAGCTATTTCCAAAAAATACTTGCGGCTTTAAAAGCGATTGCATTCCTAGTTTTTTTGCTTCGTACGCACTGTGAACGACTCCTTGGTCGTTTTCTGATCCTGCTCTATTACTTATAGAAAGATAGGTAGGACTGCTATCCATACGAATGTAACTGTAAGGAACAATTGCCATTGCATTGCTTCCCATATCGTGTTGTTTTACAATAGCCTCAGTTGCTTTTTTAGATACATATCCATTGTAAATTTGATAACCTTCATGCGCAAAATTAAACCCTTTCAGATACGTTATAGGTGGCTTTTTTCGATTCTTTTTCGGGTAGTTTAAGGCTTGTTTTGCGAGGTATTCTTGCCATTTTGGTTCCAAAGAACTCAAGTCTTTTTTTGAAGGAACCCAATTGTTGAATCGTTCTAAAAACACTTCTTTCCCCCAATGATCCACTAAAAAGGCAACCAAGGATGCAGTCATGCATTCTGTAAGTAAAGGAGACTCTTTTTGGATCAACTCATTGTCAAAAAGCTCTTTTAAGGGAAGGGTGTTTCCAGATTCAAAAAGTCGCGCAGACCAATATGGGTACCCTTCTCGCTGCCATTGGTCTGTAAAATAAACGGCAAGCCCCTTTGAAAGTGCTAACGATGTTGAGGAGCCTAGAAGGTGATGAAGGATAAGCGCATTTTCTTTTTCAATAGCATTGTCTTGATACTTCTCATTGATAATGGTGTGTACCGAATGATCACTAAGATCTATATGTGCTTGTTGCGTATTACCAAGCATCAGTCCTTTATCTTCTGCGGTGTTGTATATATGATACGCTATCTTAGGGAATGTCTTTGTACTTCCTGTAAATGCAACAATATTCTGATAGGTATTTTCCAAATCCTTCATGAATAGTGTCGCCGCTTCCTGTGACATTTGTTTTTGATGAGACGTCAGTGTGTAGTGTTCTGATGCTGCTAGCTTGGTATTGCCTTTGGAATAATCAAAAAATGTATTGGGATCTAATTGCCATTGGGTATTAAAATTTCCTAAGATAATTCTATTCGTATCACGGTAGAGTTCATAATCCATTGTTAGCCAGAAAAAAGACGCGCCTGCCTTATCTACCCTCTGTTTGAGGAATTCATAAAGAGCATCGGCATCATTTCCAGTAAAAAAGCTAAAAGGAAGCTGGTTGTTTTCAGGATTCGGATAAAAAGAAACAGAGACTACCTCAGATTTCTTAGCATAGGTATTGGATTGTAATCTAATTCCTTGCTGGGTTATTTTTATAGGTGTTGATTTTGTGAAGCGCTCTAGTAATGGGTGTTCTTGAGGTGTTCCTATTAAGAATAGAATAGAATTTTGGATATCTTCTTCGGTCACTTCGTCAACTGATTTGTAGCGTATGGTTGCGTTTCTGCGTCTTCCGCTTTGAGGAAGTTGGTTAATGGTATCTAGTAGTGTTTTGTATTTAGTAGCAAGACTAGGATCCGTTGCTCCATACACAACAAGGAGTTCTCTTTTTTCAAAAAAACGACGTCGTAACTGGCGTCGCGTAGGCATCGAGTCGAGTGCTATTTGTTGGGTTGCGGTATTGTCATGGATAGCGATGTTCTCTGAGGTAGGAGTGAATGCAAAAAATCCAAAAACACATACTACAATGCCTACGAATAGGATACTTACAAACGTGCGTTTCATAGAATGAATTTTGTTACGATCCTTAAAAGTACAGTAAAAAGTAATAGGCAATCTTTAAATCTTTATTAAAGTTGGTGTTGTACTCTAAGCATCGGGCATGATATGTTTGATAGGTGTTACAATAATTTTAATAGTATCTTGTTAGTGTTTTAAATATATCTTATTCTCATAAATTGACGAAGCATACCTATATCCTTTTTGCTTTTTTTCTATTGTGTCAAACGCTTTATAGTCAGCGGTTACAGGCCGATGGGGGGATGCAACTCAAAGCTGAAATTACATTAGGCAATCAGAACCAATGGCTTAAGGTGGGTGTATTTGGTTTTGGCGTTGTCAATTATGGAGATGCTTCTATAGAGAGTGGCGTTTCTTTTGCGACCTATCAATTTTTTAAAAAACACACCAAAAAAAGATCAGGCCTTGCGTATTCTTATGAGTTTTTTGCATTGGCAGGGATTGGTAAAAACACCAATCTTTTGGGGTCTGCAGTTTCAGAAATGAACTCATCTATTATTTTTGACCCTTTTGAAAAAGGAGGCTTTAACGGAGTAGGTTTTGGTTTTGGTAAAGATTATTTACCCGGTGATTTAAAGAGTTACGGTATTCGGACAGGACAGTTTATTATGCGTTTCAGTAATGCAGACCATAGTATCCATGCGGTGTTTTCAAATGATTTTAAATTTGGTGCCATTTTTAATGGGCAGCGTACAGATTATGCGACCACAGGATCTCTTACCTTAGGTGTTACTCAGATACAAAATGGTTACAGGGTGTATCAAGGAGGAATAGGATTAGCATTGTTTACCCCTCAAGCGGACTATTCGAGATCGCCTAGAAATAGTATGAATTCTGATGATGGTCGAAAAAATGTATGGTTTACGTTACCCCCTTTTAAAGACCTTTTTTATGCAAACGTATATGCGTTTGGAACCTACCAAGATGAACACTACGAACTCCATTCTAAAATAGGACTCAATAGTCAATGGATAGGGGCTTACGTTCAAAATACATTGCATGATGGTTTTGGTTTGAATCCACGATACCCTTGGAATGTAGAAGAGAAAGATAAACTGTTTTTTGAGATCACAGGAAGCGCTATTTATACCATAGAAAATACAGATGATTAGAACAATTGCCATCATAGCCATTATCTGTCTACTCTTCTCTAGTTGTAGTACGTATGCTACTTTTTATGGAGAGACAGTACGATCACTGGATGTGGACTCAAATACAAGGCGCTTGGATGTGAGTTATCAAAACCTGAGAGAGTTTTCTGTAGCGTATGAAAAATTAGAAAACGTACGCATGATTAACCTTTCAGGAAATACACAACTTGATATTCCTACCATCTTAGGATTTCTACCGCATCCAGAAAAATTAGAAGTATTAGTTTTAGATAGTCTTCAGCTTAAAACAATACCCAAAGAAGTGCAAGGCTTTAAAAATTTAAAACAATTATCCGTAGCCTATAATCCTTCCCTTGATCTAGAAAAAATAATCCGTAGTGTTGAAGAACTTCCTTTGGAGTTTTTGAATTTAAAAGGAAATCAACTCACACAATTACCAGAAACCATTACACATTTAAAAACACTAAAAGATCTCAATCTATCGTACAATACATTACATGATGCGGATAGTTATACGTACTTAGGTAAGCTACCTAATTTATACTCTTTATGGTTGGATCATAATGGCTTGACTCAGCTCCCTAAAACTATTGGCGCTATAGATCAAGTTACTTATTTTTATATTGATCATAATGCACTTACCTCTTTACCAAAGGAAATTTCAGGGATGAAAAATGTATGGACGATACATGCAGACCATAACCTTTTTACAACCCTGCCTGAGCAATTAATAGCTATGCCGGCGTTAAAGTTAGCGCACATGAATAATAATCAAATAACATCCATTTCTAGAAAATACGAAACAGCCAAGTATTCTATGTTAGCACTTTTACTAGACCATAATCCACTTCCCGATGAAGAACGCATATGGGCAGAAAAGACCTTTAAAAAATTCTTTTTATTATCATTCAAACAATCCTTTTAGATAGTGAAATAGGCGTTTTGAATTATTTTTTCTAGTAGGAATACTGTATTTTAGAGGTCTGTAAAAAGACCCATGCAACCAGATCAACTTATAGCGAGATTTCAAAAAAAAGACGAGCGTGCTTTTGAAGAAATCTATGGGCGTTATAGTGAGAATATTTTAGGGGTTATTTACAGTGTATTGCACGACCAAGAACTATCAGAAGAGGTGTTGCAGGATGTATTTGTAAAAGCGTGGAATAATGCAGGTGCTTATGATCCCAAGAAAGGTCGATTTTTTACGTGGTTGCTCAACATAGCGCGTAATGCAGCCATAGATAAAACACGATCTAAAGCATTTAAGAATAGTAAACAAAACCAGCATGCTGCTTTTTTCGTAGATATCCTTGAAGACAAAAATGATTTCTCTTCCAAAGTAGACGCTATTGGAATAAAGAAGTATATAGAAGTTTTAGAGCCTATATGTAAAAAGGTGATTCATCTGCTCTTTTTTAAGGGATACACTCAAAAAGAAACTGCAGAAGCATTAGAGATTCCGTTGGGAACTGTAAAGACACGAAACAGGATTTGTATCCATAAATTAAGAGAAATATTAGGAGTAGGGTGATAGATATTCAAGCATATATCGAATCGGGGGTTTTAGAACTCTATGTCTACGGAACACTTTCCGAGGCAGAGAGTATTGAGGTATCTCGTTTGGTCGAATTACACCCTGAACTCAAAGCTGAGGTAGAACAGATTGAAGCTGCTTTGCAACAATTGACGAGTGCTGCCGCTCCCCATACACCTTCTGATTTTGAAACCATACGCGCTACCCTTCAATCAGAAGAGGGAGATGGGGTGATTCCGCTTTCGCGAAAGCGTACACCACTAGCAGCCTATATAGGATGGGCCGCCGCCATATTATTATTGGTCGCCATGGGATATCAATACACGGAAAATCAAAAACTAGAAGATAAAATAACGACGATAGAACGCGAGCAAATCCTTCAAGAAGGTAAAACCCGTATGGCTGAAGAAAATCTACAAAACACAAAAGCCTTACTTGATGTTTTACGTGATAAAGACGTTATTTCGGTGCCATTAGGAGCACAGGCCATTGCTCCAGAAGCCTACGCGTCTATTTATTGGGATAAAGAAACAGAAAAAGCCTATGTTGATGTACGTGGCTTGCCTAAACCTCCAGAAGGTAAAGTATACCAGTTATGGTCACTAACGTTAGATCCGCTTACGCCAACGAGCATGGCAGTACTTGATCAATATGACACCGAGGGTACACAACTTTTTGAAGTAGAAAACCCAAATGCCTCTCAAGCTTTTGGAATCACCCTAGAGCCTGAGGGCGGTAGCGCTTCTCCAACCTTGGAAGAACTCTATGTCCTTGGGGTAGTGAAGCCGTGATGCTAAACCTTTATTGAAAACGGTAGATACACCTTTGAGAAAAACAAAAGCGCAGGAAGAAAAGAATAGAAAACGGAATGGGATACTTCTGCTAGTTTGTGTTGGATTCCTATTTGTGGGTTGGTTATTTGGAGAAAAAACTCGAAAACGAATCAATGAAAATGCACGGATTGCAATATTTTATGTCGATGATATAAGACGTGGAAGAGGAATCCCCTCTGTGGATTATCATTATTATGAAAATGGAACTCTTAAAAATGACTCATATACGTGCTCATCAACACTACTACATAATGTAAAAGTTGGAGATCGATATTTTGGGAAATATATCCCACGTACAAATCATAGTTTTATTTGTTGTGGTTGTAAAGTGCCAAAGGAAATAGAAGATGAACCGAATGGTGGATGGTCAGAATTACCAAAAGAACTTTGTCTGAATGAGGAAGATGTATGCTGGACGAATTAAAAAAGGACTACAAAAAAACGCCCTATTTAACCATCAAGAATAGGGCGTCTAACTAAACAAAACAAAAAACAAATTTCACTCCACTAGGGCTTTTCTTTTTTCATAGATTTATAAATTTTTTATCGCATTTGTGGTGACTGGACCTAATTCATAACTAGCGTCTAGTAGTTCTTTTTTTATCGGTTGTACGCGATCATGGAGTCCGTTGGCTTTATAAATTTCAGCGAGGTGGTATTGTGCAAGCGGTTCGTAGGTTTTGTCTGCGACATAGCTTTCAGCGATCGCTAAGGCTTTTTTATAATCTCCTTTTTGTTGGTACACGTAGGCTAGTAAATCATACGATTGCGGTGTGGGTCTATTGGCAACTTCTTTTTGAGCAATTTCTAGTGCTTCGTCATACCGTTCTTTTTGGCTCAGCAGGATTTCTGCGGTATGGGTGTTGTACATCGATCCGTAGCTAGGGTTTTGGATGGCCACAAAATAGGTATCAATATTTTTTTGTTGTGCTATCGAATCATTTTGGTACTCGGCGATTTCGGCTTTGAGTAAGAAATAATCGGGGCTTTGATGTCTTTTTTGAATCGCCTGTAGGATGCGTAACGCTTCCGTTGGATTTTTCTCATGAGAATATGCAATCCATGCAATCCCTTTTTTCGCGTAAGCGTTACCAGGATCAATAGCGAGCGATTTTAAGTAGTGTTGATAGGAATCTTTAATACGTCCCGCATGCCCGTAGTAATCAGCAAGATTTGTGTACGTCCATATTTTTAAAGCTTTGTTATTACTGTATTCTGCGATGCTTTTGGCGCGTTCCATATAATGAATAGTTCCGTCGAGATCACCTACATAATCTTTCCATTTGGCCAAACGGATGAGGTAATTAAAGTCAGAAAAATCAGTGAGTTTATTTAAATACCCTTGGGCGTTCTCATAATTTCCCAATTCCATAGCGACATCAAATTGCATGAGCTGTGTGGCTCTTTTGTTGGGGTGAAATTTTTCAGCGTTTGCTAAAGCATGTAAAGCTTCCTTAAATCTGTGTTGAGAGATCAGGTTTTTTGCCAAGGCTCTTAGGTATACATCTTTGCCGATGTGTGCATTGGCTACTGCTTTTTGTAAAGCGATTTCGGCCTTTTTTAAAAATTCAATAGTTCCTGTGGTTTCAAATAATGCGGTGTACTCTTGGGCACTTTTTCCTAAAGCAATGATTTGGATACTGTCTTGTTGGATTCGTGTATTCCAAAAGTGTAGATGTTGTTTGCTGCGGTTTTTATGAGAAGTGTCTTGATGTTGTAAATAGGTGTTGTATTCTTCTGGATCTGTGATTTGTTTTTCTTGACATGCAAAGAGAAAACAAATACAAATGATGCATAGGATTGATTTCATGTTGAGTTGTTTTTTGAGGTTGTTTGTTTTGATATTGCTTGGTTTGTTATGTTTAAAAGGGATTTTCTGATTCAGAAAACCCCTTTTAAAAGGTTCCTTAATTATGCGGTGCTTCTAGGTAGGGAAATGAACTAGAAGGCGTTTCGCCAGCAGCACTTACCCCATCTGTTACTAGAATAGGGAGGTCAGGCGTCCCATCACCATCTAGGTCTTGTCCGTTAAAACGATCTCCGTTTTGTCCTCCAAAGAATAGGATGAGAGAGATATCTATCACATCATCTGTAAGCGTACGTCCCGTCAATACATTGGTTCCGTCAAAATAAGAGGTAGGATTATTAGGCGCTACTTGTAATACATCTGAAGCTAATATGGTAGTAAGTGTAGGTGCATCTAATCCTAGAATATTAGTTTCATATTCAACACCAAATGCTGCGTGTAAATCTACCGCGCGCTGTAAAAATGTAGGTTGAAAAGTGGCTCCTTGTTCTGAAGGGATGGTGACATTAAATGCATTTTCTGTGGTGCTATCTGGGCTTAATACAGTATTGATGCCTGGGCGTCCCATTTGATCTTCTTGAGTAAATGTTCCTGAAAAATCAACGGGCATGACACCTCCATCATCATCTGTTGAAATTACGGCGTCATCATCGTTTCCGCAGCTCATGAATCCAATCATGGCAAGGAATATAAATAAGGTTTTAAAATTATTGAGTTTCATACTATGTTTTTTTAGAGGATTTATTGTTTTCTTTTTGCTTCTACCCATGTATTGAATACTTCGACTCCTGTTCCTGCGGGATGAGGGAAGGTTCCTCCTAAGAGATTGTTTGGGACTTCAACGACAATGGAAAGGATGTTTGTTCCGTCAAAATCATCATTTCCAGGATTGTTAAATCCATTGGGTGCCATACCACCGACAACAGCATTAAATTGATTAAAATCAAAGAAGAACGGGTCTTCTCGTAAACCGGCAAAGTAAGAAATGCCGTTTGCTGTGGCAGTTGTTGCCGTAGCTCCTGTAGAAATGTCGACTTGTCCCGTAAATGAGGTGTCTGGATCAATCGTACTGTTAAGTCCTGTAGCTGTGGGTGCGTAAGGGCCAAAAAAGTACATGATGCCATCTCTTGGAATCGCTTGGATGATTAAATCTTCTACAAGATCTCCATTGGTGTCAATGTTAATCTCTACGAGTACATTTTCATCAAATTGTGCAGTACTTCCAGGAGGGAGTAGTCCTTGAACATTAGCTACAAAAACGGTGTTGTCTTGGGTAGCGCCTTCAAAGGCATAAAAATCGGTAATGTCTGCAGTGGTTCCTGCAACGTCTGGTGCGTCAATGTGATCTGCTGCAACGAGCGCACATGTAAGCGCTAGTGCCATACAACCACCTAAGGCTAATAAACTTGTTTTTTTCATAATAGGTATTTAAAAATTGTTTTACGGCGAGACATACGCAGCTATAGAAAGGGCGGTTTTGTGAAGAGTGTTAAAATTTTCTTAATGAAAAACAAGCGCTATGATTCTTACTTGTATTTTAAGTTTCTTTTTTAAAAGAAAAGGCCTAATTTAGTTCGCTATCAAAAACATGTTATTGTGGGGAAAAGTGAACCAACATTAAACCTTCTCATTCCAAAAGTACTTGTGCTATTATATCTTATAATAGGCATTGTACCTAGATTTGAAGCTGTAGATCCTATAGGGTCGCAATGGTTTTATTTTTCTATTGTCAATGTAATAAGTCTTATTTACATCTTTGCCAATAGAGATCAAATTGCTGTTTTCAACAAACAGCGTCAGGTGTATTTATTCTTTGGAAGTTATATTCTTTTCTTTCTAGCTGGAATTATATCTATCTATGGGGCCTTCAATATTTCTGAAGGAGTAAAGGATCTTGCAAGAATAGCCACTACGCTTATTGCGGTGATGAACCTATTTTTAATTATAAAAATGGCTCCAAAGCTTTTATTTGAATACATCGTTAAGGCAAGTCATATTCTGGTTATTTATATTTCTATTCAAGTCATTTGGGTGTTTATAGATAATAATATTGCTAGAAATGCACTCTTGTTAAAAGAAACAGCGCTAAGTACTTTTGGTACTCAGAATGCAACAGCAGCAACCATCGCCATTCAGATTCCTTTTTTGTTATGGGGGCTTATTACCTACAAAGGCACTTGGAGAATTGTTAGTATTGCTTCTTTACTACTAGGTATTTCTTCCTTACTTTTTATAGGCGCAAGAACAGCCGTTTTAGGAACTATTTCTTATCTAGTTGTTTTTCTGATATACTATATCATAGATAGTGTGCGAAAGAAGACTGTGAGTATGGCTTTTAAAACCGTTTTTCTCCCTTTTCTTGGAGTCGTATTGGTGTCATATCTTTTTGCTACAAATATTAATAGGATTGAAGCTTCGAGAGCAAATACATTTAATGAATTATTATTTGCACCAGACTTAAGTCCGGAGCAATTAGTAGAAGAAGAAATAAAGAGTGAAAAAGGCTATATAAGTTATGGTAGTGGTCGTGCTGTTTATTATGAAATGGCTATTGATAATTTTATTTCTCACCCTGTTCTTGGATTAGGGTTAGGTAACTGGAAGCTTGCTAATAAAGATAAATATTTTGCAACGGCAAAGAAAGACAAGTTCATATATCCATTACGAGTTCACAATGATTTTTTACAAATACTAGCAGAAACAGGCGTGGTAGGCTTTATCCCTTATTTTGTGATGTTCATAGTGCTTATATTTTCTATTTTAAAATTATTTTTCACACATCAGGATCATGAAGACCGATGGATCTATGCTGTTATTTCACTATCGCTATTGGCTTATGGCTTTGATGCGCTGATTAACTTTCCATTGGAGAGAACGCCTATTCAAGGGCATTTTGTAGTCATTGCTTCTTTAATTTTGGCCTTCTTTTACCGTAATTATAAAAAAGAAGAGGCTAAGAAGCTGTCCATAAAGGCTCCAATACTTATAGCCATAGGTGTTATTGCTCTAGGAGCTTCTGTTATTTCTTTTATGAAATATACCTCTTATGTAACCCAAAATTATGTGCTTGCAGATACATCAGGAAAGAACTTAATGAAAGACAAATACGTGATGTCTTATGACAAAATTGTAAAAGATCTTTCTGGGTTTTTTAATATTGCAGGTGTAGGAAGACCCAATGAGCATGTGAAAGGGATGTATGCGATGAGTGAAGGTAGACTAGATGAAGCTTTATATCATTTAGATAAGTCTATCGAGCAAGCTCCTCATCATTATGAGTCTAAAATGTTGAAAGGAATTATTTACGGACAACGTAAGATAAATAATGACAGTGCTATTTTTTATGCAAAACAGGGATTTGAGAAGTATCCCGCCATAAAAAACAACTATATCATCTTATTAAACAGCTACAGAGCTAAAGGGGATACGATCAATTATTTTAAAACAATCGATACTTTCTTAGAGCGTAATCCAGAAGATATTAGTCAATGGCAATTAAAGAGTGAACGGGTTTCTGAGTTTTATAAAGATACAGATGCTGCTATTGCTGTTATAGATGAGGCATTAAAGAAAAATCCTGATAACGAGAAATTACTGAATCATAGAGAACGATTTACGGTAAAGCATAGTGCCACAGATATAAAAGAATGGTATGCAAAAGCATTTGAGTTTATAAAAGAAAAAAAGTATGCCGAAGCCAAAGTAGAGTTTTTGAAAATTTTAAAAGTAACCCCTTCTAATAATCCAACATTACTCAACCTTGGAATTATAGAAATAAAGCTAAAACAGTACGCTGCAAGTGTAGAGCATCTTACTGTTGTCATAGATTCTAGAAAATATAAAGACGGACGTGCAGAATATAACAGAGGCCTTGCGTATGAAAGGTTAGGGAAAAAGAGCAAAGCGGCAAAAGATTATAGAAAGAGTAAAGAATTAGGATATAAACTAGCCTTGAAACTAAAGGACAGTAAATTTGAATAAATGCAAAAAATTTTAGGAATAGGATCTCGTATAGATCATCCAACTCATGGGGCTGGAGTCGTAACAAATGTAACTTCAGAGTTATATTGGGTGACATTTATAAAAGAGGGTTTAGAAACCATTACCATAGACGATACATTTGATGTTATAGAAGCGGTGGAAGACGAAGTGGATACCGTAAGTCTATATGAAGTAGAAAAGAGTTTAAGAAATCTACTCAAGCGCTACAGCGATATTTCTGAGGTTGTCCCTATGGCAGATAAATGGAAAGGAGGGACCATGACACTAAATCCTAAAGATATGAGTCTTAGTTCTAAAGATATTCCTATTGATACGTTCTTCCATAAAATAGTGATGGTACGTGATCGTGTGCGTGTGATGGAACAAAAAATAAATTCCAGTAAAACATTAGATGATCAAGATAAAATAGATCTACAGCAATATATTACAAGAATATACGGTAGTCTCACAACATTTAATGTACTCTTTAAAAATGCGAGCCAAAATTTTAAAGGGGACAGCTCAAAGAAATAGAAAACGTTTTTTAACGTTGTGATACTATGCTATTATTTCAAGTAAATGTCAATGAGTATGGTTGGTTAATTCCCTTAGTGTCAGGCGTACTAGGGGTGTGGGTTCTGTATTTAATCTTTGGAATTTTTGAAAATTTGTACGCTAATACCTATGACAGGTTACTGTATAGAGATCTGTTCATTTTTAGAACGCTTTCGCGAAAGCAAAAAGAAATCTTAACCAAAGAGTTTCACTTTTACTCGGTACTCACTTCTAAAGAACAAAAACGTTTTGAACATAGGGTTGCTAGCTTTATAAAAGATAAAGAATTTGTAGGCCGTGATGATGTAGAAGTGACGGACCGTATGATTGTCTTAATTGCGGCGGTGGGTTGTATGCTCACTTTTGGCCGTAAGCATTACAAGTATGCCCTTGTAGACTATATTTTAATTTATCCAACGGCATTTTATAGTAATATCAATGCCGATTATCATAAGGGAGAGTTTAACCCTAGAGAGAAAGCGCTTGTATTGTCTTGGGAGGATTTTGAAATAGGATATCGTATTACAGATGATAATCTCAATCTCGGGATACACGAGTTTATGCACGCATTACAGCTGGATGCAAAGCGAAGTAATGATGTAGATGCATTGCGTTTTGAGCGTCAATTTGACAAAATACTCCAAAGGCTTACCAATCAAGAGCTTAAAGATAAGCTAGATGAAGTCCAATATTTTAGAGCTTACGCTTTTACAAATCAATTTGAGTTTATGGCTGTTCTTGCTGAGTATTTTATAGAATCTCCAGAAGATTTTAAACAACATTTTCCTCAACTATATGAATACCAAAAGCGCTTGCTTAATTTTGATTTTGCAGGATATTAAACCTTATAATATATTCTAAAAATAAAAGAGGATGCCTATACATAGACAACCTCTTTTACAGACGGAGGTGTGGTGCATTATTTTTTTACAATTACTTTTTGTGATTGTTGTGATCCATCTGAGGTCATAATTTTTATAAAATAAATACCTTCTGAAAACCTTTGGGCATCCCATATTTGAGGTTGTTCTATATTGATACTATCTATTTGTTGCCCTAATGCATTATACATTGTAATGCTGCTTATTATAGAAATGTCAGGGATGTCTATAGTAAACGTAGTTCCTATAGTAGGTGTAATCGTACTATCTTGTGTGGAGAAGCTGTCTATGGCTAGCGTTGTCTCTCTTCGTACAATAGCGTTAGGGGTAAGTAAATTTCCTGCGCCACTTTCTATAAAGGTTTCAATAAATGTTCCATCACTACTATACCTATTTACGGCACTATTATTTCCATCTCCGATTAAGATATCGCCATCAGGGAGAAAATCAACGCCTTCTGCAAAATTAATTCCATCAATAAATACGCCTAGAAAATTTCCTTCACTATCAAATCTTTTTACAGCACCACCATTGTAATCGATTACAATTAAGTCACCATTATCTTCAAACCAAATATTAGTAGGGCCTACTAAATTAGTATCAATAAAGGTTTCTATAAATTCACCATTTATATTAAATTTTTCTACAGAATCTCCTGTGAAAGAAGAAATATATAAGTTGCCCTCATTATCCCAATCCATTCCAATACTTTGCGGTACTCCTGTATCCGTGAACTCGTCTACAAACGTGCCGTCTAGTTCATATCTAAAGACAGTACCATTGCCTTGCCATTGTAGTACGTATAATAAGTTTCCAGGGCCTATTTTCATACGTGTAGGGCCTCCTATTCCAGCGGCAAAATTTTCTATAAATTCACCCGTTGCAGCATTGTGCTTTGTAATTAGACCACTATTAAGGCTAGAGATCAATACGACCGGTTCGTTCTCAAGAAAAACAATATCCTGAGGCCAGGCAATATGACCATCATCATCATCTATAAATACTTCTGGATTTTCTCCATTTTGATCAAATTTCAGGATTTGCCAAGGTGGGTTATTAAAGTTTCCTGCGTCACTTACATAAATGGCAACTTCTGATTCTTGTGCTGTAGTGATTCCTATACAAGTAAAAAGGAATAGTAGATAAAGTAATTTTGTAATTTTCATAATGTCAGAGTTTTAAGATTGTGAAAACTAATTTCTGACTTATTTAATCAAGAGTTGTCCAAAATTATAAACCTTACCTCGTTACGACAAAGTTTTACTTTTAAAAGAAGCTTGATATTCTAGAGGAGTGCATTTGTATTTGTTTTTAAAGGCTGTGTAAAAAGTGGTTCTGCTATTGAATCCCAGACTATAGTACATAGAATAGATAGAAATGTCCTCATTACTTTTAAGAAGTACTTCAGCTTCTTTTACACGGTATTCATTTATAAATTGATTAAAGTTTTTATGTGCTTTCTCATTGATAAGTTGTGATACAATATGTATGGGTAATCCTATTTCTGTAGCGATATGTATAAGACGAAGTTCATTGTTTAAATAACATTTTGATGTTTCTACATAATGCGTGAGCGCATTGTAAAACTCATCTTTGGTTTTTGAAGTTAAGTCACTTTTCTCTTTTTTTGAAGATTGAAAAAGGTTTGTATATAATTCACCGTTAAATATTCTAGGTTCCATATAGACGATATATCCTATGCCATATACTCCTATAGCCATTGTAACGCTTATTGCATAATCCCAAGTGGGGTTAAAGAATGAAAATTTTACTAATATGTAATAGCTTATATACGCTATAACAAAGAGGGAGAATAAAAATAGTAAAAAGCGAATCCATCGCATACGCATTTGCGTAGCTTCGTTTTTCTTTTTAGGTGTGTTGATCTTTATAAGATCTGCGCAAATTAGTATATATATAATGAGTATTCCAATAGCGACCCAAGGGGACCTTAAAGACCAATATAAAGTAAATAAAATATCTTCTCTAACACCTTCAAATGCTGTATGCCCTTTTGTTTTTATGAAGTAAATAATAGAGAGTATCCCAAAAATGGCAGGAATTATAAAATGGATGAAGTTAGTCTTGTATTCTTTTACGTAAAATTTAAGAACGTAGACGTAAAAAAGAGGACCGAATAAAAAATACCAAGTACTATCAAAAAAATAGACGTATGGGTATCTTGTTCGATAATTTGTCCATATAAAAACATATTGTATAAGGACTAAAGAAAACCCTAAAATGATAAGGGCAATAGGCCAATTATTTTTTTTGCCATTTTTATCTGTAAAAAGAAGTACAGATAAGAAGGAACCTATTGCACTTACAATTAGAAATAAAGAAGTCCATGTATTAAATGATGCATCAGGCATATCATAAAGTATACCTGTAAGATAGTCAATAAATTAATTTATGAGTGATCTAAGATCTTTTATCGTAGTTACAGGATCACTTGCTTTAAAAACATAACTTCCTGCTACTAGTACATCTGCACCCGCTTCAACTAATTGTTTTGCATTTTTATTGGTGACACCTCCATCTATTTCTATGAGCGTAGTTGCATTTTTGCGAGTAATCATTTCTTTAAGATCACGTACTTTTCCATAGGTATTTTCGATAAAACTCTGTCCGCCAAAACCAGGATTCACACTCATAATACAGACCATGTCTATATCCTGAATAACATCTTCTAATAACTGCACATTGGTATGAGGGTTAAGCGCTACTCCAGCTTTCATACCAGCACTTTTTATAGCTTGTAAGGTGCGATGTAAATGCGTACATGCTTCATAATGTACCGTAAGGATGTTACTGCCAAGATCTGCAAATGTTTGAATATACCTGTCTGGATCTACGATCATAAGGTGCACATCAATAGTTTTTGTAGCGTGTTTTGCGATATCTCGTAACACAGGCATTCCAAAAGAGATATTTGGAACAAATACTCCATCCATGATGTCTATATGAAACCAATCTGCATCACTATGATTAATCATTTCTACATCACGTTGTAGATTGGCAAAATCTGCTGCAAGTACCGAAGGGGCTATTAATTTTTCAGACATGGATAGGAGTTTATAGTTTTTGCAAAACTACATCTTTTTTGAGAATTTTATGAGTGAAACGGTGTTTTAAAAAGTGGGGAAGTACTACAGTTAAAAACTGTTTATTGAACGAATCTTTATGTATGGTAGGATCTAAGGCTTATTCCAACTTTAGATGGAGGTTTGATATCTAGAAAGTAGCATCGTAAATTTTAAAAAAATACTCCGTAGAATACCTCAAGAACGAGTCTAGATGTATGGTTACTCAATACTTAAAAAAGAATTGACTGTTTTTGAAAGTGCTTCCATTTCTGTTGAGTCTAAATAATTGAGAAGATTGAGATACGATCGTAAACTTGCTGTTTGATTTTCTTCTATGACAGATGTAAAACCAGCTTTATACCCAATAAAATATAAGTTATCTATTCTTTTTTCAAAGACAGTAATGATATTTTTGTGTCTAGTGTCTTTTTTGATTTTTGAGTAGTAAAGTTCTTTTATTTTCACTTCATCACCTTCAAAGTATTGTAAGAAGTTACCTGAATTGTGAAGGAGAATACCACTTATATCTTCTGTGATATTTTTAATAGCACAAAATTCAAATAATTGCTTTAATTCGCTAGAGTCTAGCTCTTTATTTGATGTGCTTACATAGCATATACTGTATAACATAGGTAAAATGGGGGCGATTACTTAGTTGTAAAGCAAGGTACAAAAAAAATCCTCGGTAATCAGCCGAGGATTCATTCATCAATCAAAAAACGAACAGTTATGATAAACTGTTGTTGCTGTTATTAGGATTTTATCCTAAATATGTTTTCAATATTTTACTACGCGACGTATGTTTTAGTCTACGTATTGCTTTTTCTTTAATTTGACGTACACGCTCACGGGTAAGGTCAAATGTTTCTCCTATTTCTTCTAATGTCATAGGATGTTGATCTCCTAATCCAAAATACAAACGGATCACATCTGCTTCACGAGGTGTTAATGTCTCCAATGCACGCTCAATTTCTGTACGTAATGACTCATGAAGTAATTCACGGTCAGGGTTTGGAGATTCACCAGAACGTAATACATCATATAAGTTGGAATCTTCACCTTCTACAAGGGGAGCATCCATACTTACGTGACGTCCAGAGTTTTTCATAGACTCTTTTACGTCATTAATCGTCATATCTAACTCTTTTGCAATTTCTTCGGCGCTTGGTGGGCGCTCGTGAGCTTGCTCAAGGAAAGCGTATGTTTTATTAATTTTATTAATAGAACCAATCTTATTAAGTGGTAAACGTACGATACGAGATTGCTCTGCTAGTGCTTGTAAGATAGACTGACGAATCCACCATACAGCATATGATATAAATTTAAATCCACGAGTTTCATCAAAACGTTGTGCTGCTTTGATAAGACCTAGGTTTCCTTCATTAATTAAATCCGGTAATGTAAGTCCTTGATTTTGGTATTGCTTTGCCACAGATACCACAAAACGTAAGTTTGCTTTGGTTAACTTCTCTAAAGCACGTTGATCCCCTGCTTTAATACGTTGTGCTAATTCCACCTCTTCATCGGCGGTAATTAGGTCAACTTTTCCAATTTCTTGTAGGTATTTATCTAGGGATGCAGTTTCACGATTGGTAACCTGCTTGGTAATTTTGAGTTGTCTCATGTAAAAATCAACTTTTGTTTGAGTGTTGTACTTGTTATACGGAAGAAAGTCGCAAAATGTTACAAAAACTTTATTTTATTTTACTTTTTTTTAAATTCAGGTAGTATACGCTTTCGCGAAAGCGTAGGTAGACCATTAAAATACAGTACTATGGTTGTCTATTTGTATTCTGTCTATGACTGATTTTATTTTTTGATGCATTTTATTGAAAAACATACTTCGATCTTTTTCTCCTGCGTTCACAAGCAGTTTTGAGTTCAGCATTTGTTTCTGAAAAAAGAGCCCCATTTCTTCACAGGTTTGTTGATGTTGAATTTTGAAATAAGTGAGTACTGTAAAGGGGGTGAAAAATACTTTTTGATGATTTGTTTTGACCATGATCGTATTACTCATGGTTAATAAGTCGCTCTTGTATAATTTGTATGAAGCATTATTTTTTGAATTTATAATGGTTTGCTTAATGGTTTGTTGTTCTACATGATTTACGATATTGGATAAATCTTGACAAATGCGTATCGCAGCATCTTTGGTCAATAGTCCTGTTTCAAAATAATAGAGTATTTGTTGTAATGTGCCATTAATGGTGTTATCATTCCAAAACTCAGTGATAGAGATGTAATTATACGTTTCTCCTAGTGCATAGGCACTTTCTAGTAGCGAATTAGGGATTTGTTTTATAAAATCATCAAAAGTTGTTTTTGCCATGCTCCCATCTTCATTTAGAAACTTGAGCCATACATATATCTTGTAACGTGTTAAAAAAGAATCAGTAAGGGTATAAAATAGCGGAATGTCTTTTGCAGAATAGGTAATGGAAGCACTTTTTAGTTTTGTGAGTGGTTCAAGGTTTTGTAGCGAAGTCTTGAAATAATTTTCCAACCCTGCTACGTCTACAATTTTTGGTGATTTTTCTGCAATAAGCGTACTCTGTGACCCTACTTCAAAGAGCTTGTTGAGGGAAATTTTAAAGTGTTTTGCTAAAATAACAGTTTCTTCCAGTGATAAATGCGTTTTGTTATTTACTCTTCGATACGCTGCATCATAATTTATGTTCAAAATATCTCCTATGACGGTGATGAGTGACCGGTCTTCTGGGAGATGCTTTTTAAGATGTTGAATAAATAATTCTTGCATATTTTAAAAGTATGATACTTAATTGATATACTATTTGCAAAAAATGCAAAATTTAAGGTAGTAAATTGGTAATAAATAACAAAGTATTTAGGGGTGTAAATCTAACTTAGAGCATATAATTATAAAATGTATCATGATGAAATTAAAATTTTTAATAGCCTTGAGTTTACTTTTTACTTGTTTTACATATGCTCAAGATGGGATTATAAAAATCATGAATAACAAGAATCATAAAGAAATCATCATTAAAGAAAATAAGAGAATACGATTAAAAACAATAGAAGATGAAAAAATATCTGGACGTTTTAAGATTATAGACGCACAGACTATTCTTATTAGAGGTAAGGAAATCAAACTTTCTGAAATTATAAAAATAAAAAAGCATCCCTTATTGGTATCTATCCTCACAAATATAGGTTTGGTGTATTTTACTTCAGGGTTTACTCTTTTAACATACTATTTGACAGGCTCCGCTGAAGTTGCGGTTATTCTAGGATTATCTGGAGCAATCTATGGTGTTTTTAAGACGCCAAATATTCTCAAAGGGTATCAAGTAGATACATGGACCATTGAGATAATAGAAAGTTATTGATAGATCAAAAAATCAATATACTGAAGGCACTAATTTTTAAAACTTATAGGACATCCCAAACTGTAGCCCAAAATAATAAGGTCTAAAATTTCCAATATTATCAGAGTAGGGGTTCAGTTGGTATTTAAATGCGGGCTCTAGATCAAACCTCCAATTTTTTGAAAAATTATAGTAGGTGCCAAGCCCTAAATTAAAAGCTAAACTTAGGTCCTTAAGACTGGTTTCTCTACCTATAAAGATGCTTTGTCCATTATCTGCAGTTGCAAAAACTCTATTGTTGGTGAGTACAAATAAACTCAGACCTGTATTAAAACTCATAGAGACACGCTTATTTAAAAAGCGATATTGATAATCTACAGGAACCTCAACGTATGATATATTTTGTTCTATACTCACCACATCATTAGCATTAAAAAATGCGAGTGCTGAAGGACTCGTTTCAATACCACCCCCTGACTGGTTTAAGTTTTGGGGGTCAATTCCTGAAAGCTGGAAAATATTGACATTGTTATTTGTAATTAATACCTGGAAATCATCTGTTCTGTATTGCAATGGTGCAACACCTATTCCAAAACGAATACTAGATTTTTCAGACAATCTATAATCAGCACGGATACCATAACCTATAGTGCTTACAGCATCCCTTGGGTTGTCTACAAGTCTATTGTCTATAGAGGAGCCTTTGGAAAGAGAACCATAGCTTAATAAGCTTGTGTAAGGGGATATAGCAAATTTATAATTTACAGATTCTTTACGATCATTTTCTCGCTCTTCTTGAGTTTTAGGTAGTTTGACAGCTTTTGCTTCTTCAGGTGTATCTTCTGCTTTAGTGGCAGCAGCCAAGGCCGTTTTTTGGGAAGTCTCTATAGCTAGGATGGAGTCTTGCCATTTTTGTAAAGCCATTTTATTTTCTTCTTTTTGAGCGGCTATTGCTGTCGCTAACTCCTCTTTGATTTTTGCTTCGTAGGCAGTTTTAGCTTCAAGTTCTTTTTGATCTCTTTGTTTTTGAGAAACACTCACCATCGTATTTAAAATACTCGCAATAGATGTTGTTTTTTTGTCGTCATAGGATGCGTAAGAAGATAGGGAAGTGGGTGTTGTTTGATTTTGTGAAGAATTACTATTTGATGTATTGTATGAATCTTTGGCGTTTTTAGTGCTCGTGCTTGGAAGAGTGGTTAAAGACGATGATTTTTTTGATTTTTGATTTTCAGAAGATAAAGAACTAGTATTCGTAGTCGATACTAACGGATCGTCTGTTATTGTGGTTTTAGAATTGGATGTATTAGAAGGGTTACTAAGACCTGTAAGCGTTTTTGTTTCTGTATTGGTTGTTATTTTTTCTTTTTGGTTAGAAGACTTGATAGCTGTTTCATTTTGAGTTACAGTATCAGCATTGATAACTAAAGGGTGTTCTTTTGAATTTGTAGTGTCTAATGCATCCCAAGGAGCCCAATATAATAAGCCTGTTAGCATTCCTACGATAAGAAAGCCTCCAAAATATAACCATAATGGAGCTATTCTTCGATCACTTTTTTGATCTAGTCCTGAAGCAATAGTATCCCATAAGTCTGCACCAGGTGCTTGTTCAAAATCCTTGAACCTCTCATTGAATACTTTACCTATGTCTTTTCTATTACCCATTTACAATTGAGTTTTTTTGGGTGGTTGTATACATTGATATGATCTTTTCTTTTAAAATTATCTTGGCTCTGTGCAAATTTGATTTTGAAGTGCCAATACTAATTCTTAAAATTTCACTTATCTCTACGTGTGTATGATTATCTAGTTCATATAGGTTAAATACTAATCTATACCTACTAGGAAGTTCTTGTATAAGTGCTAGCATTTGTTGTAGACTTATAGGAACTTCATCCATATCTATTGTTGTGTCTTCTTTTAAATGTTGGTCTGTTATAGATTCTATAAAGGGTTCTTTTTTGTAACGATCGATAGCTCTATTTATAGTAATACGCTTCATCCATCCTTCAAAAGATCCTTTACCATTGTAGGTCTTTATGCTTTGAAATATTTTTATAAATGAATCCTGCAAATTGTCTTCTGCTTCTGCACGACTTCTACAATATTTTAAACAAAGCGCAAAAAGTGTGTCCTTATACTTATTGTATAAGATTTGCTGTGATTGGCGATCACTTTTTTTGCATTTATCTATGAGTTGGACAAGCTCCAATATGTTGGTTTGTTTTAGAATAGACTCTATATTAACAAAGGGTTGCGTCATTATCAAAAAAAAACCTGATAATTTTTAGATATCAGGTTTTTTTTGAGTGATTTACTGTTTCGTAAATCTATATGTTGTTATTTCTGGTGGTGCACAGTCGGATTGTACATCATTTAAAAAGGTAACAAAAAATACCGTATCGTCATTTGCATCATAATTTGCAGGAGCATCTGTCGGTCCAAAGAAGTCTGCACCTGTATTACAAGCACAATTACTCTCTTGTGTAGGTATAATAACCTCTCCACATACAAATAATAATTTAAAATCATTAAGGGTAGAGCAGTAATCAGGATAGTTTGGTGTAAAGAAAACACGCTCTGTGTCTGTGTCTCCTACAGTAACCTCAACAACAGAACCATCTGCAAATGTAGGTCCGTCTACATATGGAGTAATTTCTTCTATAAGATAATCTCCAACAAAAGAATCGGTGTCTAGATTACATACAACAGGTGTTATATATTGGAAAGGAGAATTAAAAAAACCGGCAGTAATGATCCCTCCAGCGTTGTCTGAAGAAAAAGTACGACCGTCTGTAAGATTTAAGGCAAATCTAGTCGTAAAAATATCTCCTCCAAAAAGTGCATCTGGTGTAAGATTTACAGCACTGATTAATTCTGTAGCTTCAAGAGCAAAATCAAGTCTTGGTAACCCAAATGGACCTTCAGTAAATAAGCTAGCTGGGATATTTCCAAGAAAAACTTCTTCTGTAATAGCCATATCTGTAACTCCTGTATCTGGGGACCCATCTGTAAAAGTAGTATATACATCTACACTCTCAAGTAGCGCTCCTTCATTTTCATCTTGTTCTTCAAGAACGATAGATAGTCGAGCATCACCCGCAATAATAGTTTGTCCATTCTCAATAGCAATAGGGATTGAGTTTTCTACGATCTCTAAGGTTCGAAGAACGGCCCCTGTTTCAACATTATCTTGTACTATATCTGTTACTTTGTCATCACCTTCACAAGAAAATAAAATACAGCCTGCAAATGCAGTAAAAAGTAATTTTCTAAAATTCATACTCATTGTTTTTTTGATTAGTTTCGTTTTTTCTAAAAATTAAATTGTTTCGTAGTCTAAAGATACCTTTTTTATAGTTCTCTCTCTATCTACTTGATAGACTTATTAATTCATAAAAGGTTGCGTTTAAAAATAAAAAAAAATCAATCTTTATAATAAAGATTGATTTTCAATTAATTAGGTGTTTGTCTCTGAGGCTAATGATTAGCTTTTAAAGAATCCTGTTTTTTTTGATTAACTTCAACAATAGAGTCGATCACTTTTTTATTAGTGCTACTCATTTCTTGTCCGTTTTTACTGTTGTAATAATAATATACTTTCTGAGTTGTTTGTGTAACGGGAACATCATTTCTGTTTATAATAGTATCTAACGTTTTTTCATTGTTAGTTTCTAGTGGTGCATTTGTAAAAGGAGTCTTCTTAGTATGAGCCGCTGTTTCAACCTGAGTATTTGTTTTATTCTCTGCTTCATTGTTCTCTAACGTCTCATCAAAAGCGTTAGAAATAGCTTTGCGATATTTTTCTTGAGGCATTTCTTGATGTGCTGCCTTATTTCCCTCGAGATTATTTACATCCTTATTTTCGGAAACGATTTTTATATCTTTAGGAGTTTCTAATACGTTAGTACGTTTTTCAATACCTATTGTTTTTTGACTATTCGATGTTGAGTACCCTTCTTCCTGAGATACTGTGGCATTTTCTGTATCTATATGTACATAGGTAAACATAAAAAATACACCTAGTAAAATAAGTAAGCCAGCCGACCCTATTTTAAAATAAAAAGCCATCCTTCTCTTTTTTCTGCGTTCTTCTAATGAATGTTGTATTTTTTCCCAAGCGGGTTCTTTAGAAGCTTTTTGTACTGATTGAAGTTTAGTTTTAAGCAAACTTCCTATATCTTCTTCTGGTTTCATAAGTTCTTAATTCAATATTTTGGTACTAGAAAATGCTAGTATTTTTTCTTTTAAAATTTGTTTAGCACGATGAAAATTTGATTTTGATGTCCCTTCAGAAATCGATAACATAGTCGCAATCTCTTTATGTGAATAGTCATCTAGTTGATACAGATTAAAGACAAGCCTATAACGCTCAGGTAATTCTTGTATGGCCTTAAAGATTTCATCCATAGGAATATCTATATGCTCTTTATTTATCGTTACCTCACTCGAGTCACTTTCTATTTGATAAGGTAAATCTGTCGTTTTCTTTTCTCTAAATTTATCTACTGCTTTGTTTATAGCGATACGTTTTATCCATCCTTCAAAAGATCCTTTGTTTTTATATTTATGGATCGTTTCAAAAATTACAATAAAAACATCGTGTACATTATCCTCAGCCTCAGCTTTATTATTGCAGTATTTTAGGGATGTCGTATATACGATGTCCTTATACTTTAAAAATAAAAACTTCTGGGCTGCTAGATCATTTTTTTTGCACCTAGCAATGAGTTCTGTTTTCTCCAATGATTTGTTATTCAGTTTATAGCTATTAAACTTACTTTAATAGTCTGCCAAAATTGAAAAGGTTGCGTCAGACATGTATTAAATGTAACTAATTTTGCTTTCGCGAAAGCGTATACAACCCCTTTTCTACTCAAAATCGAGTGCCTCTGAAGCACTTATCAAATATTCTAACGCTTGAATTTTTTTGTGAATTTTATTAAAAAAAGTATTTCGTTCCTTTTCGCCAGCAGTATTTAATAGCTTGGAATGTTGTAATTGTTTATCCAGATACATCTTAGCATGATCACAGGTAATCCGGTCTGAAGTGCGATAGTACGATAGTAACGTAAAAGGAATGTATAATGACTGCTGGTCATCTACTTGGGCATAAATATTATTATTCATGATTAATAACTCATTGTAATAAAATAAATAGGTAGGGTCTGTCACGACGCGTTGTCCAATTTTGTTGATGGTTTCTTTAAGGCTAGTCGTAATCAACAACGCATCTTTTTCTGTAAGATGCCCTGCTTTAAAGTAAAAGTGAATCTGTTTTAAGGTCCCATTAATCGTGGTTAGATCCCATATTTCTGTAATGGGTAAATCTTCATATAAAGTCCCTAGACGTTTAGCAATTTGCTGGATGTCAAGACTAGGCGTAAAGTCACTATAACTTACAGAATGGAATGTAGGGTCCAATAGTTTAAGCCAAACATAGATTTTAAAGCGCATCATCGTATCACTTTTTAAATCATAAAAAATAGGAATATCCTTGGCAGAGTAAATGAGCTTACATCCCTCTTTACCTAGTAGCGGAGTGAGATTTTCATAAGAATTTTCAAAATAAGCCCTCAGGCCTTCTTCATCATGAATGGGAGCCGTTTTTTCTACAGAAACCCAATGACTTTCCTTGCTCACGAATAGTTTGTCTATAGAGAGTTTAAAATGCTTGGCGAGCATCACACTTTCAGAGAGGGAAAGTTTACTTTTTAAACTCGTTCTTCTATGAGCGGCATCATAACTTATGTCTAATACAGTGGCAATAGCATCTATAAGCGAAGTATCTGAAGGGACTACGGCTCTTATTTCCTTTAAAAAAAGATCTTGTTCCATGAAGCTAAGATATAGTTTTTGTGATTATCGCAAAAAATAATTCAAATACTTGTGTTTTGAATCAGTCGATATGTGAATAGTGCAATAATTTTGAATCAAATTAAAACATACATCATCATGAAACATATTCCATTAGCACTTATTATTTTTAGATACATCGCTGCTCCTGTTATTTTTTTGGTTGCTTACTTTTATAGAGAAGCAGCAACTCCTGTTATTCTACTTCTTATGTACCTTGGATTGATTTCTGATATACTGGATGGAATCATTGCAAGAAAATATCAGGTAGCGACTGCAACATTACGCAGATTAGATAGTCAGGCAGATATGCTTTTTTGGCTTTCTATAGGGATAGCAACCTGGTTGATCTATCCAGATCTTATTCGAGATCATATCATAGAAGTCCGTATTCTTTTAGGGCTAGAAGTTTTCTGTTATGTGTTGAGCTTAGTAAAATTTAAAAGAGAGTCTGCATCACATGCATTTCTTTCAAAACTATGGGGGCTTACGCTTCTTGCAGTATTTACATCAATGCTTGGGTTTCACTATACGGGTATTGTGTTTTATAGTTCTCTTATTGTGGGGTATGTTGCTCATTTGGATAGGCTTCTCATTACGTTATTATTGCCGAAATGGACGCATGATGTTCCTAGTGCATACCACGCTTACCTTATTCGTAAAGGGATCACTTTTAAAAGGAATCCGCTCTTAAATTAATGCATTTCTTTACAAGTTCTACACCACCATCTTATCACTGAAAAATTAAATTTTAAATCATAATTTTATGAAAACGTACTTAGTTATACTACTGAGTCTATGCACGTATACAAGCATAGCACAATCAGATTCAACAGTTACCAAAACACTGAATTTAGAGTATTGGAATAATGAACGGCATTTACGTCAGCCTAAATTTGAAATAGGAGGAGGGTTTTATATACCCCAAGGAAAGTTAGCTACCTACATCAAGCCTTCTCCCTTTATAGATATAGAAATTTATATTCCTACCTTAAGGAATAAATCTATTACGGCAGTTTTTCAATTTGTAATACCCACACAGGGAGATCCATTTGTATTGCAGAATCCAGATGAAATAGACCAACGAGAAGAAGTGCGTAGTAATTTTATTGTGAATACTTTTTTTCGATTCAGTCAGAATTTAACCTCCATAGAGAGTACGAGTAAGCTTGAATTAGGATTGGGCGTTGGGGTCTCTACCATGATTGTTCAAACACCTTTTAGTTTTTTCAATAACAATGATGAAAATGCAGGTAGGGGATTGGTCGCTTTTCTAGTAGTGCCAGGGTTGCATTGGAAGTTTAAACCAACAGCGAATACCGACCTCACGATAGGGGTAGATCTCCAATATTCTCCTTACAGACTTAAAGGTGCTTTAGAACAAGATATAGGAGGACTTGCACTTACGCCAAAAATTCTATATCGATTTTAAAAAAGCTATCAATAAATAAACTCCGAAGCTTTCTATCAAAAACTTTGGAGTTTATACATGCATTGGGGGATAAAGTGTACTCGATTATCAAGATATAAATGCTCCCAAATTTGTCCCTAGGGAGTTTATTCTACTTTTGTGACAATATTAAAATTACTAATAAGCCCTCCATTATTTCCCGTATTGTTTGTGGAAAATACACGACCATCTGTTAAGGTGATTTCAAAGCGTGTAATATACTCATCATTAGGAGCGATACCATCAAGCGTGTTATTTGTAAGATCTAGAAATTCTTGTGTTGTAATCACCAGATTAAGAACAGGGAAATCATTTTCACCATTAGAAAATCCAGTTTCTTCAACGGTTCTCAAAAGTTGCTCCTCAAATGTAGCGTTACTACTATCTCCTGCATTTTCTGATCTATCAAAATAGCTAACATAGATATCTAGTTTATCTAGCAAAGCCCCAGCGTCTGAGTCTCGGTATTCTAAATTGACATCTACCCCGCCATCTAGATTATCATTAAATATGGTATTACTTGTAATCGTCGCTAATGTTACAAATGCACCGTTATCAAAACTCTCTGTAGGATTGTTAGAATCGTCAGTACTACAACTCCATAATGTAATTGTTGTAAGCGTTAGCAATAGTATTTTTTTAATTTTCATAGCAATGTTTTTTTATTGATGATCGCAAATTACTAAAGAAATGTAAAGCGCAAAAATAAAGAGGTGGTAACTATTATCGGGAATTACTTTAGCGTGCTTTGAAAGCGATGATGTGTCGTTTATAGTGCTTTATGTTAGCGATTTGCAAAACAGATGTAAAGATTGTAATTTATGAGCAGTAAAGCAGTTTATAATCTATTTTTTTGTAATTAATGCAAAATTAAAAGGTGTGATTTGGTAAATTACCAAGACATCTTAGGTTTTTTTAAAATACTTTAGACTTCAAATTAAATATAAAGGACTATGAGAATATTAAATGGTAAGATACCCTTTCTTTTTTTGTTGCTACTTTCTGTGTCTAGTTGTCTCAATGATGATCTTTCGTCAATAGATGTAGAGTTACGCCTAATTAGCCAAGTTACAAATGAACCTATTGAAGGAGTAGAAATGGAAGTCATCTCAAGAGGAGGTAGAGGCTCAGGAATTTTTTCATCAACATACGATGTTGATAGGGATTTTACGACCACAGATTCACAGGGATATGCTCAACTAACACTCTCCTATGAAGACTCTAATTTTTTTACAATTTATAATAAGAGTGGCGATATATGTACAGGTATTATAGCACCAGGGAATAATTTTTTCCTTGAAGAAGTACAGGCGCAGGAACCTATAACGTTAATTGCAAGAAAATTTCATCCTATGGAAATTATCGTTAAAAACACTAACCCTTTTGATGAAAATGATCAAATATATGTTGGCTTTTACCACCGAGGTTCCAATTATTCTCATGCTCCCATATATAATATAGAGAATAGAGGTGATGAAAATGAGCGAGATGATAATCCAAATATAGGCGGAGACTTACAGCCTTTTTGGATAAGTGACAACGTAGACGCGACTATTTATAAAAGAGTACAAGAGGGTACCGAAGCAAGAATAAGTTGGACAATCATTAAAAATGGTGAAGTTTCCCATTTTGAGAGTGAATTTATTCCAACCAATGTTGAGGGGATTACCTACTACGAGATTACTTATTGACCAAAATATAAGAAAATAGAAAGAGGCTGTCTATACTATTTTAGATAGCCTTTTTTTGTTGGTGTATGTTATAGAATTTTATAGGATGTATAGTCGTGAGAAAAGATTTTAGGATAGGTGTTTCTGTAAGTACGCTTTCGCGAAAGCACACTAAACCTCATATTCTATGTGTATTATGGCTCTTGAAAAAAATAACTTAAAATGATATTCTAAAAAAAACACTAAATTGCAACACCCCTAAACTGAATATTATTTAATGAATACGATACTTAACCGGCTTTTTCAAAAGTCATCGGTCATTGATGTGGCATCAATTGACTCAAGTGATCCTTATCAAAAATTTCTACAACATTTTTATTTTCAAGGAATTGCATCTCAGAAACTTGATGCGCTTAAAGAAAAAATAACCAATGTTGATTTTAATCCTGATCCTGAGAAATCCCACTATCAATTAGTTCAATGTTATTTAGAAATAGAACATTACCTCCTTTTTCACGATATAGGATTTCTAGGCAATGCAGCATCTCTTCGCAAAGAGTTGCGAGATTTTTTTCCTGTAATAGCAAATTCTCAACCGTTTTCTGTCTTATATAAAATAGATGAGTCTACAGAAGAAATTGCTTTGGCACTCTTACTTTCAGACTATTTACACAGAGCAGTTACAGACTATTGTGGGTATGTTTCAGTACTTGAGCCAGCATTTGTTTTGGATAAGAAAATGAATCTTAGTCTCATCAATGGTGATATCGTACACTATCTTTCTTGTAGACGTAAAATTAGAGAGTACATTGATGTCCTCTCTGCTGAAACACATCAGATTTGTGAGGAAAAAAAGATGGTCAACCCATTTGATAAATGGTTTTCACAATTTACGAGTTTCTATCAACATCTAAAGGTTTCTGATAAACTCATATATTATATCCCTGAGAAAGCACCTTTAGCTTCATCAGTGACGATTCCAGTACCTCCTGAATGTATATCACAAAGTACAACTACGAGGCTAAAAGCAAATGAAAACCATACGTCTACAGTTGCTTCTAAAATAGATGTCTCTTTATATGAAGCAATGTTTGAAAACATGCTTGATGGTGCTATGCTGTTTGAAAGATCAGGAAAGTTGATTCTTGCCAATGAGCGAGCACGGGATTTCTTTAATTTATCAAAAGAGACTACAAATGAGCAAAACATTTTTGAGTTGCTCCCTGTAACGACTTCTCAAAGATTAAAAGAAGATGTAGAGGATCAAACTCATAAGAGAGAAAAAAATATTTTAGGTAAAAGAGAAGAAATTCATTTAAATGGGCAGGATGATACTCTTGAGTATTATGAGGTCACAGTCTCAAATAATTATAATAAGGGAGAGGATACCTACAGTATTTTCTTAAAAAATATCACTAAAGAAAGAGATAGCCTAGATGTTTTAAGTAAACAAATGGAGCATGTCCAAAAAGCAGCAAAAGCTAAGTCTACGTTCCTTTCTAATATGAGTCATGAGATACGCACGCCACTCAATGTAATCCTTGGGCTTGCAGATATTGTTAAAAAAAGTGACAATGCAGATACAGACCAATTTGAAAAAAATATTGAAGGCATCGATTTTTCTGCAAAAAGCTTACTGTCTATTGTGAATGATATCCTTGATTTTTCAAAAATTGAAGCAGGTAAACTTTCGATTCAATCGTATAATTATAACATACGAAAAGTAATTACCTCTCTAGCCGAAGGTTTTAAGACCAAGGCCAATGAAAAAGGGATTTTACTTTATACAGAAATCGATCAAAATATTCCTGATATTGTCGTGGGCGATCAATATAGACTTAACCAGATTCTTACGAATCTTATAGGGAATGCCATAAAATTTACACATGAAGGAAATATAGGTATTCTTGTAACACACAAAGAACTTTCTGAAGATCAGATTGAAGTGTATTTTGAGGTGAAAGATTCTGGAATAGGGATTCCTAAAGACAAATTAGATCATATTTTTGATAGTTTTTATCAGATAGAAGAAGCGGGACATTCAAAATCTAATGGAACAGGACTTGGGCTCGCAATCACAAGAGAACTCATCAGCCTCCAAAACGGAACGCTTACAGCCTCAAGTGTTGAAGGGAAGGGATCAAGTTTTTGTTTTAGACTCCCACTTACCAAAAGCAAGTTGCAAAGCACCGAGGAAACGATTAAAACTCATAAGCGTTCTGAGAAACAACTTGAAGGATTACGAGTACTTGTCGCAGAAGATAATACGATGAATCAATTCTATATCAAGCAACTTATGAACCGTTTAGGTATTGAGGTAGATATAGCAGATAATGGGAAAGAAGCAGTAGCTATTTATAACCAAAAACAAAATGGGTATTATAATCTGATACTTATGGATATGCACATGCCCGTATTAGGAGGGGTAGATGCGATTAAGAAAATAAGAACGTCTCATAAGGACGCTGTAAAAAAAGTACCCATCGTCATGTGTACTGCAGATGTTTTTCCAGAGTCTAGAAAAAATGCTATAAAGGCAGGTATTGACTTTTACCTTACAAAACCTGTTGATGAAGATGCCTTAAAAGAAGTGCTTTACTGGCTTGTTTCTGATGAAGAAACAAACCTAGATGAGGTGAAGACTCCAAAGAAAGAAGATACGCATAGTGCTACAGTGAATATCGCTAAGCTAAAAGAAACCTTTGATAATGATGAAGAGTTTATTATATCCCTTTTAGAGGTTTTTATTGCAGACACTCCAGATGATTTTAATAGTTTAAGTACCTGTGTTGAGAGAAAGTTCTATCCAAGAGCTAGTGAGCTTGCACATAAGTTAAAATCAAGTTTTATGAATCTAGGGATGATGCATCAAGGGCATTTGTTGCAACAAATAGAAAAAAATATAAGTACGCGAGAAGGTGTTGAGACGGGTGTAAAATACTTTGAGCAGTTTAAGAAAATATACACAAAGACACTGCTAGATGTAAATATACAACTCATAGAACTCAAGCGTTTGTAACCGTTGAGGTCTTCATTTGTAGCAAACACTACATTCTTTGTTGTAAAAAAATAAGTACGCTTTCGCGAAAGCAAAAAAAAATCAACCATCGCAGTAGCAATAGTTGATTTTTAAGAGTGTATACGTATTATCCCTAGCCAAATAAAGTTTTTATTTCACGTCAGGTTGAATCCAATCTGCATTTCTGATGAAAAATACATACTGTGCATAATCAGTGGTGGAGGTGCCTTCAATAATATCATACCCATCCCAGATAGTGATTATCTTTTTTACTTTAGTGCCCCGTGTTGAGGTTAAATAGGGAGAATCTTCACCGTCTAATTTTATGAGACTTATTGTATTGGGTTGAGTTACTTTTTTATAATCTGCAATACCTTTTACATACATAAATAGTCTATTGTCTTGAGAGTATTTAAATCGTGTGAATTTTTGACCTTTGTCCTGCATAAACTTAGGAAGGTGATTACTTTCTACGGTTAATCTTGAATCAACATAGAGCGCATTCATACTAACCATTTTATCAGCGTAAGGCAGTGTTTTGTCATTTTTTATTTTTCCTGCGATGGTGTAATCATAGGCTTGTAGGGTATGAGCAAAGCCAAATCCTCCGTAAATATTATCATTTTCCCATTGATTTTGAGTATAATACCTCTTGAAGTTCTCATACATAAACTGATCCCTATATCTGATTTTAGTATGATTAGAGATATTAAATTGTATATTTTTTAATAAGGTTACTGTTTCAGGTTCCAATAAAGAACTATTTGCTTCTATAATATGACCCAACCTATTCTCAGACCATAAAATCAATTCTTGATCATTGTTAGGGATTTCTTGATGATTTTGATGAGGTAGTTTTTCTTTGAGTAACATTCTTACCAAATCAAAGTCAGCAATTTTATCTACCGCAACAATTTCAAATTTTGAAGATACTGGCAATTGAGAATAATAGGACCTCATTTTCTTCCATTTATCTCGATATTGACTGGAGATGCTTCCTATATAAACTTCCCATTTTTTGAGTATTTCTTGTAGCTCTAGTGCATCAGATCCTTCAAGGTATTTTTGTAAATAATACCCTTGTGCTAGATCCATCTCCGCTAGGTATACATCTACTTTTATTTTTTCATGAAGCTGTGTAAACATGGCAAAATCAATTCTAGGCGATGTTCCTACTTCGTGCACCTCTCCCACAAAAAAGAGTTTGTTTTTATAAAAGTCCTCACCTAAGGATGTAAAGTGAAGTGAGTCTTCCTTTTTAATAACTTCTGTATTATCTTTTAGATAGGATACATAGGTACTTGAAGCGCAACTTGTAAGAAGATAGGTGAAAGCTAAAATGTAAAATAAAAAATACGTTTTCATGACTGTTGTTTTAATGTTCTCTGCAAATAGAGCACATGAAAACAACTAAAAAAAAAGAGAGTGACGACGCTGATGTTTTTGTGTCGAAATTGAGGAAATTGGGCTATTCCTGAACGTCTAGGGATGAATTTGAAAGCCTTTTTTGTAGAGCTATATAGTATTTTTGGGATATGGGGATGTTTTTTTCTGTTTTGGAAATGGTCATAAAACGTTTCCGTGCATTGCCTTCAACCGTTTGTAAATAATCGAGATTTACTAAGTAAGAACGATGTACTTGCCAAGCATTAGGCAGTTGTTTCATCATATTTGCAAGTGTGCTTCTAAACATTTTTTGTACGACCTCTTCTTTGGTCGTATAATAGACATCTACATAATTTTGTTGGGAATGTGCATAGATAAAATCCGATTCATTTATCGTCATCGTTTCAGATTTATTCTCACCAGTAATGGTAATGATACGGTCTTTTTTGATGCTTTTAATTTCTTGGTTGGGAACTTCAATTATTCCAAAATTAGAACGAAGATAAATCCATAAAGGCACGATAAAGGGTGTAAAAGGAAGACAAAAGCTTTTTACAAATCCCCATAGTGCTGTGGTATCTAATACAGAATCTCCACCTACAATATAAAAATGATAGAAAAAGGAAAAAATAAAGATAACAAAGAGTGTTATGGTGATATAGAGACACTCATTTACGACAAACCAGCGATTCCCTTGTTTTTTGTAAACATAATTTTCAAGTGCGTGTAGACTTAAAATAGGAATACTGATACAGAGTGCATACCCAGAGAGTAATGCGTATTTGTAGTCAAATTGATTACTGTTATCAAAAGGCTCTAATAAAATCAACAATAAAGGAAGGATAGCACCTACTATTAAAGCCATCCACAGTACGTGTTTCCATTTTTTTGTATATGCAATGGTTTTGTGAAGTGCGATCATATAGTATCCAATAGCGTTTTATTTTGGTAAAAATAGGAAAACATATTCCATTTTTTTAATGAAATTGAAGTCATCTAGTGGTACGCTTTCGCGAAAGCAAAAAAAATCGGCTATCTTTTTGTAGATAGCCGATTCTATATAAAATCAGTGGTGAGTGCTGTATAGCCTCACAACGAGTAATTCATGTGTGTGAGATTAATCTCTGTTACGATTACGGTCTCTGTTATCGCGACCTCCACCACGATTATCACGACCGCGATTGTCTCTTCCGCCACGATCATTGTTGTCTCTTGGTGGACGTGCTACATATCCTTCAGGCTTTTCAAGTAACGCTTTGCGAGATACTTTTTCTTTGCGAGTTCTAGAGTCAATACCAAAGTATTTTACATCTAATTCTTCTCCCATAGAAAGTACGTCAGAAGCATTTTCTGTACGTTCCCAAGCGATCTCAGAAACGTGTAATAATACTTCGTTGCCTGGCGCATCTAGATATTCTACAACAGCACCAAAGTCAAGCATCTTGATTACTTTTACTTTATAGGTGTTTCCGACAACAGGCTTGAACGTAATAGAATCAATCTTCGCTAAAACAGCATTGATGCCTTCTTGTCCAGTACCTAAGATTTCTACCATTCCTTCTTCTGTTACAGGATCTTCGTTTATAACGATAGTACATCCAGTTACTTTCTGAAGTTCTTGTATCACTTTTCCTCCAGGTCCAATAAGTGCTCCAATATATTCATTAGGAATACGAACAGAGACCATTTTAGGAGCGTAGTCTTTTACGTCCTCACGTGGAGCTGCGATTGTTTCAGTAAGTTTATCAAGGATATGAAGACGACCAGCACGTGCTTGTTGTAAAGCATTTACAAGAATCTCATAAGAAAGTCCTTTTACTTTAATATCCATCTGGCAAGCAGTAATACCATCTGCCGTTCCGGTTACTTTAAAGTCCATATCTCCTAAGTGATCTTCATCACCAAGAATATCAGAAAGTACTGCGTACTTTCCAGAATCTGCATCGGAGATAAGTCCCATGGCAATACCAGAAACTGGTTTTGTCATTTGGATCCCTGCATCCATCATAGCCATAGTTCCAGCACAAACAGTTGCCATAGAAGAAGAACCGTTAGATTCTAATACTTCAGAAACCACACGTACGGTGTATGGGCAATCTTCAGGAACCATTCCTTTAAGTCCGCGTTGTGCAAGATTACCATGTCCTACTTCACGACGTGAAGTACCACGAATAGGTCTTGCTTCACCTGTACAGAAAGGAGGGAAGTTATAGTGAAGGTAGAAAGTCTCTTCTCCTTCATATGATGGCATATCGATTTTATTTGCTTCTCTAGATGTTCCTAGCGTTACGGTAGCAAGTGCCTGAGTTTCTCCACGTGTAAAAATAGCAGATCCATGTACAGATGGTAAATAATCTGTTTCACACCAGATAGGACGTATTTCAGTAGTCTGACGACCATCTAAACGAAGTCCTTCATTTAAGGTGAGATCTCTAATAGCTGCTTTTTCGGCAGCACGGTAATATTTTGACACTAAATCGCCAAAATCCTCAAGCTCCTCTTCTGAGAATGTAGCTTTGATTTCTTCTTTGATTTCACCAAAAGCAGCACCACGTTCTTGTTTTGAAGAACCTCCTTTTGCAACAGCATATACTTTGTCATACGCCATATCGTGTACCTTTTGCTTAAGGTCTGCATCTTCTCTTTCTGATTCGTACTCACGTACTTCTTTCTTTCCGAAAGCCTCAGCAAGACGTATTTGAGCAGCACATTGTACTTTTATAGCTTCATGTGCAAACTTGATAGCGTCTGCCATTTCTTCTTCAGAAATCTCATCCATCTCTCCTTCAACCATCATCACAGAATCAGCAGAAGCTCCAATCATCATATCGATGTCAGACTCTTCAAGCTGTGCTCTAGTTGGGTTAATTACAAATTCACCATTTACACGTCCTACTCTTGCTTCAGAGATAGCACATTCAAATGGGAAGTCAGATAATTGTATCGCTGCAGAAGCTGCAAGACCAGCCATAGCATCTGGCATAACGTCATCATCGTGAGACATTAATTGGATCATCACTTGTGTTTCAGAGTGATAATCTTTTGGAAATAATGGACGTAACACACGGTCTACAAGACGCATGGTTAATACTTCACCGTCACTAGGACGAGCTTCTCTCTTAAAGAAACCTCCTGGGTAACGTCCCGATGCAGCAAATTTCTCACGGTAATCTACCGTAAGTGGAAGAAAATCTACATCAGATTGTTTGTAATTAGATACTACAGTACATAGTAGCATACATTTTCCTGATTGCACGACAACGCTTCCATGCGCTTGTTTTGCAAGTTTTCCTGTTTCGATAGAGATTTCTCTACCATCACCGAGGTCAATAACCTCTCTGTAAACCTTTGGAATCATATTATAATTGTTGTTTTTCATTCACATAAAACCTAGGGTTTTACCCCGTATTTATGTGGTATTAGTAATTAAGAACCCACTGCTATGTTGTGCAGTAGCGTTCGTTTTTTTGGGTCGTTGTGTTGTAGTTGTAGTTGTGGTGACCAATGAAAAACTAGCTCTTAAGCTTTCTCTGCCTCTTGTCTCGGAGGACTTCGTGTTGGGATTCGCTTTCGCCCTTCGACAGGCTCAGGGTACACTCCAGCGTAAAAAAGAAGGGGACTCGAAAGCCCCCTGAAAATCTTATTTTCTAATACCTAATTCTTTGATAATAGCACGGTATCTTAAAACGTCTGTCTTGATTAAATAATCAAGAAGCGAACGACGCTTTCCTACGAGCTTTACTAAGGAACGCTCTGTGTTATAATCTTTACGATTATTCTTTAAGTGTCCCGTTAGGTGATTGATACGATGAGTAAACAATGCGATTTGCCCTTCAGCAGAACCTGTATCGTTTTTTCCTTTACCGTGTTTTTCGAAAATTTCTTCTTTAACTTCTTTTGTTAAATACATTCCAATATTATTTAAATGATTTTTATGTATATGATAGACTGTCTACCAGCGGGCAAAGATAGTGTTTTTAATAATATAAAAACAACACCTTTTAAAAACGAATTCTCAGTCCATATTAAACGTTTTCTATTTTTTACAGTCTTAGCATTTGTAAACCATAAAATAGAATATTATGAAAAAATTTCAAATGATTAAGATGTTTAGTGTAGTAGCCGTTGTTTTTTTAGCATTTGCTTGTTCTGATGACGAAAATGAAGTAACTACTATTGAAACAGCACCTACTGCGGCACAATTGACACTTGCCGCTCAGGTTGATATCACTGAAGATGCTAGTTTTGCCGTTGTTGATAATGCCTATATAGAAAATATACAAGAAACCCGTAGTGCGGTTTTAAATTCATTTTTTACTGACTGTGCCTCCATTACGGTATCTCCGAATGGCGACGGTAGTGGGAACGTGTTAGTTGATTTTGGGGATGGATGTACCTTGAATAACGGCGCTTTAGTCTCTGGTCAAGTCGTGTTAAATTACACTATTGTACAAAATGAATCTCGTACGATTACCTATGTGTATGATAACTTTACATACAATGGTAACGAGGTGTCTGGCGGAGGAACCGTGAATCGCGTTTTTGAAAATGCAAATGGGAATCCGCAATCAGAAGTGACAGCTTCGATTGCTGTGTATTTCCCAACACAAGATGTGACAGCCACTCGTGATGCAAACAGAACGCGTGAATGGGTTGAAGGGCTAGGTTCGGGTACTTGGACAGATAATGTATTTAGTGTTACTGGAAATTGGGATACGTCATTTAGTAGCGGTTTTACGCGTAGTGGCGAAGTGATGGAGGCTCTTCGTAGAGAAGCATCGTGTCCACATTTTGTAAGCGGTACGTTAGCTATTTCTCAAAATAATGTGGATGGCGTTCTAAATTATGGAGAAGGAACCTGCGATAATATTGCTGTGATTACTATAGGAGGTCAAGACTTTACGATACAACTGTAAATACAAGTTGGTTAATTAAGCGTTAAAATCCCTTTACATTCTTATATGTGAAGGGGTTTTATTTTGAAGTAAGTTCCAGGAATAACCCTTCCAAACTCGCATTCTTTTGATTAAGTTGTAAGATTTTGAGATCATTGTCGTGGGCAAAATCAAATACTTTAGAACGCATATCTTCTTTAGTTCCAAAGGTGATTTCGTACATGAAGTCATGTGTGTTTTTTACAGAAGTCACTTTGTCCAATCTTTCTAAAGCAACCGTTTCTACACGATAGTCAAACTCAACAATGACCGTTTGTTGTTTTCCTTCTCTAAGGTCTTGAAGTTTCTTATCGGCAACAATTTTTCCTTTGTTAATGATAATCACACGATCACATATAGCCTCTACTTCTTGCATGATGTGGGTGCTCATCAAAATTGTTTTTTCTTTCCCTATCGATGTAATGAGTCCGCGTATCTCTAGTAATTGACTAGGATCAAGTCCTGTGGTGGGTTCGTCGAGAATTAAAACTTCTGGGTCATGTAGTAAGGCATTGGCGAGGCCGACGCGTTGTCTATACCCTTTAGAGAGTTGCCCTATTTTTTTATGAGCTTCTGTGGTGAGACCGGTAAGTTGTATGACTTCGTTTACACGTTCTTTAGAAGTATTGTGGATGTTTGCATTAAACGCAAGATACTCGCGCACATACATTTCTAAGTACAAAGGATTGTGCTCGGGTAAATATCCAACAGATTTACGTACGTTTTGTGTGTCTGTTATTGTGTTGTAATCATTTACAGAAGCGGCTCCTTCGGAAGGTGTGAGATACGTCGTTAGGATTTTCATCATCGTACTTTTTCCAGCACCATTAGGTCCTAAGAAACCAACTATTTCTCCTTTTTTTAGCGCAAAGGAAACCGTGTCTAATGCTTTTTGGGCTCCATACGTTTTTGTAATATTCTTGACAACGATAGACATATTCGGGACTTTTTACAAATCTAACGAATAAGAATGGTACGTATTTTATATTACCTATAATTTTGATTGCCATATTCATAATATTTCACCTGAAAATTGAAGCTATTGGAAAAAATGATAGAAAATCGTTTTTTAATGTTGATTGCCTTACTTTTTTTTCTATTTTAGTCCCAAACAAATTCATAATGTTAACAACTATTTATTACTGGAATAGCTATTTCTTTTTCTTCGGGCAGAAGAAATCGGGACGGTGATGGTGATAAATAACACTCAAAAACTCTTTAAAGTCCTGATATAATTATTAGGACTTTTTTTGTTTTTAGGGGTTTTTGGTATTGATACGTGAGTTGTTGTGAAAAATAGCGGTAATGAGATTCCGCTTTCTTGTAATAAGAAGTTAGATATGTAATGAGATTCCCGCTTTTGCGGGAATAAAATGAAAGTCGAATATGGGGTGAGATTCCCGCATTCATAACAAAAAAAAGCCGAATGTGGGGTGAGATTCCCGCCTTCGCGGGAATAAAATGAACATAGCAATTCAAGGCGTAAAAGGATCTTTCCATCATAAGGTAGCTCAAGAGTTTTTTGAGACAGAAGTGTCTGTGATAGAATGTATGTCTTTTCCAATCCTAGTAGATCAGCTCATTACGAGAAAAGCTACGGCAGCTGTCATGGCTATAGAAAACTCTATCGCTGGTGCGATCTTGCCCAATTATGCTTTGATAGATCAGCATCATCTTACCATAGAAGGAGAGTTTTATCTGGATGTACAACATCATCTTATGGCATTATCAGGTCAGGATATATCTGCCATTAAAGAAGTGTGGTCACACCCTATGGCGCTTATTCAGTGTCGTGCGTTTTTTACTCAGTATCCTTCCATAAAACTGGTGGAAGCAACAGATACAGCTGCAGTGGCTCGTCAAATACAAGAAGAGAACCTTACAGGAATTGCGGCCATAGCGAGTAGCACAGCGGCTCAAATTTATGACCTAGAAATTATTGCACCCCAAATACAAACCATTAAGCATAACGAGACACGTTTTTTTGTGCTAAGTACAAAAGAAAAACAACACAATGAAGCTAACAATAAAGCCTCCATGTGTTTTACCACAGATCATAAACGAGGGAGTCTAGCAACCATCCTTAATGTGATGAGTGATTGTAAACTCAATCTTACCAAAATACAATCCATGCCTGTCATAGAAAGTCCGTGGCAATACGCTTTTTTTGTAGATGTGACTTTTGATGCTTACAGTAATTATGAAAAAGCAAAAAAAATATTAGAGATCATGTCAACAGATTTTAAAGTGTTGGGAGAGTATAAAAATATTAAGATATAGTCTGCAATGGCTCATCAGATGTTGTAGGTGTTATTAATTTAAAATGTTTCAAATGAAAAATAGGATAAAAAAAACAAGCAAAAACCATAGAAGTGAAGAACGTTGGTTTAATGATATTAGGAGGTATTTCAGTAATGTTAAAATGTACTAGTGTAGCTAACGTAATTGCTAATGCGAATTGTAATCCTATCAAGATATTTAAGCCATTTTTATGGGATATGTAGATTAAAAAAGGGAAAAGAGAAATAATAATAAAAGCAATATTTTCTGGATTTTGAAACACTAGGGCTAACAAGTAAAAAGTAGCAATAACAACAATAAATACCTTCGCATTATTAGCGTCATTATTCATTAAATGTTCATATGATGAAATAGCTTCTTTTTTTCTAAAGGTGTGTAATGTAAATAACCAAACAAAGATTCCAATAAAGGGAAATAATGAAAAATAGTAATGCCATGAAATCGTTTTACCGTGGGATATATAAAATTCAATAAGCTTCTTACGGAGGAACCAACACAAAATAAAGAGGCATATAATGCTAGAGATAAGACTAAGAGAACCAATGATAATGGAAGATTTGAACGCCCCAGAAGCATTAAAAATGATACCCATAGAAAGACATATTGAAAGCGTGTAAAGAAATAGAAAAACCAAAGTCATTTTTAGCTTAGAATAGGAGAGAGCTGGGTTAATCTCTCTTAAAAATGACCAAGAAAAAGTACTGCGTGCTTTTATGGTTTTATAGAAATAGATAAATAAAATAATGGTAATTATAAATATAAATTGTCGTATGAATTCTGAGTCTAGATTAATATAGGACCTTGACGTGTCGCTATTCATAATACGAATTTCAAAAAGTGAATAACGTGATATATTAAAAAGGCGGAAAAGGCCTCTGAAAAAATCAAAGTCATTATAATAATAAGCACCTGTAATACCATAGTTAACAACAAAGCAAAGAACCGTAAAATAGATTCTTTTTAATGTAGATTTTAAAGTGAGAACAGCAAAAACAATGATAGGAGCAATGACCCTTATGATAGCAATAAGATATTGATACCATGGGAAGGTTGCGTCATATGAAGGAGTAGGTTTTGGAATATATTTATTTAATAATAAAGAAACGAGTGACAATCCAATAGCTACAAGTCCTGTCTGCCATCCAGCACGTGTATTATCAGTCTGTTTTCCGATAAAAAACCAAGCTAAAAAAACCGATATGTAAAAGACAATACGTTTAATCCAAGTGAAATCAATTGCAGTAGGAGAAGAATTGGTAATTCTCAGAGCACTATTGATTAGTAGCAAAACTAAAGCGATAAGGAGGATACTTTTAAATGGAGAAAGCGTTGTTTGTTTAAACATACATTGAGAATTAAGTTTTAAATATAGAGAAATAAAAGTTGTATGATACAACCCGCAAATAGATTACAAGAAACCAAGGAGTATTACTTTTCGCGTAAGCTTAAAGAAGTACGTGCTCTAGAAGCAGCTGGTCATCCTATCATCAATATGGGTATTGGAAGTCCAGATGTAGCTGCGCCTGCTGCAGTGGTAGAAGCACTAAAAAAAGGATTAGAAAACCCTAGAGCGCATCAATATCAGAGCTATACAGGGATTCCTGAATTGAGAGAAGCGATGGTTGATTTTTATAAAAAACACTATCAAGTAACGGTAGATGCAACCACAGAGGTATTGCCTTTAATGGGGTCTAAGGAAGGAATTATGCACATTAGCATGGCGTTTCTTAATCCTGGCGATAAGGTGTTGATTCCTAATCCTGGGTATCCTACCTATAGTGCTGTCACAAAGTTGGTGGAAGCTATTCCTGTTTTTTATGACCTAGATGCAAATCATCACTGGTTGCCAGATCTTAAAGCATTACAAAAACAAGACCTGAGTCAAGTGAAATTGATGTGGGTGAATTATCCGCATATGCCTACAGGCGCAAGTGCTCAGGATGGTTTTTTTGAAGAATTAATCGCTTTCGCGAAAGCGAACCACATTCTCATCATTAATGACAACCCGTATAGCTTTATTCTCAATGAAACCCCTACATCTATACTCGCGTTTGAGGGTGCCAAAGAAGTCGCTTTAGAACTCAACTCATTAAGTAAGAGTTTTAATATGGCAGGCTGGCGTGTAGGAATGGTCTTGGGTGATCAAACACACATCAACCACATCCTAAAAGTAAAGTCAAACATGGATAGCGGGATGTTTTATGGCATACAACAGGGGGCGATCGCTGCATTAAAACTTGATACGTCTTGGTTTGATACCATTAATGATATGTATAGAAAACGTCGCGGTCTTGTCTATACACTTGCAGAGAAATTAGGCTGTACCTACGCAGCAGATAGTGTAGGGCTTTTTGTGTGGGCAAAACTCCCTGAAGGAGTTGATGCAGAACAATTTATAGATAAAATTTTACTAGAAAAATATGTTTTTATAACCCCGGGGACTATATTTGGGACGCAGGGTAAAGGATATATTCGTTTTAGTTTATGTGTTACAGAAGATCAAATAAGAAATGCGATTGACCGATTTTAATAACGCTTTCGCGAAAGCAGAAAAAAATAGAAACACTTGGAAAAGATTTACATCATAGGAATAGGACTGATCGGAGGCTCTTTTGCAAGAGACATTAGAAAGCTGTATCCTAAAGCTCAGATTTTCGGGATAGATACAACGTCAGGGCATATTGCTGAAGCTATAAAAATAGGATTGATCGATGCCGAAGCGACCCTAACCTCTCTAAAAGATGCAGATGTAGTGATACTCGCTATTCCTGTAGATATTGCTTCAAAAGTACTTCCAGAAGTATTAGACCAGATAGGAGATCAAACCTTGGTGATGGATATGGGATCTACCAAAGGCTCTATTTGTGCGTGTGTCAATACGCATGAGAAACGAAGAAATTTCTTAGCCTGTCATCCTATTGCAGGGACTGAGTTTTCAGGGCCTATGGCAGCTATAGAAGGACTGTATAAAGGGAAAACAAATATTATTTGCGAAGTAGAAAAAACGAGTTTTAAACTTCAAGAAAAAGCATTGCAATTATTTACAACAATCGGGATGCGCATCCGATATATGGATCCTATATCTCACGATAAACATATAGCGTACGTATCACATTTATCACATATCAGTGCCTTTATGCTTGGGAAGACGGTCATTAATAAAGAAAAAAATGAACGTGATATTTTTGATATGGCAGGAAGTGGTTTTGCCTCTACCGTACGACTTGCAAAAAGTAATCCCACCACCTGGACATCTATATTTAAACAAAACAAAGAAAATATCCTAGAGACACTCGATGAATACATGATCAATCTTGCGCATTTTAAAAAATTAATGCAGGAAGATAACTTTGACGGTGTGTACGAAGAAATGGAAAATACAAATCATATTAAAGAAATATTAAAAGGAATAGAATAAGCCTGAAGAGGCACAAACATGCAACACTATGGAAAATAAAAAAGAACTTAGAAATTGGTTAGATGCCTTTAACTTGGATCACCCACTTGTAATCGCCGGGCCTTGTAGCGCAGAAACAGAGGAGCAAGTATTAAAAATTGCACATCAGCTTAAAGACACCGATGCCACGGTGTTAAGAGCAGGTATTTGGAAACCTCGTACGCGTCCTGGCAACTTTGAAGGCGTAGGTGCTTTAGGATTAAAATGGCTTCAAAAAGCGAAAGAAGAAACAGGAATGCTCACCACAACAGAAGTGGCCAATGCAAATCACGTAGAACTCGCATTAGCACATGATGTAGATATTTTATGGATTGGAGCCCGTACGACCGTATCTCCTTTTATAGTACAAGACATTGCAGATGCATTGAGAGGAACAGACAAGACGGTACTTATCAAAAACCCGGTGAATCCAGATTTAGCCCTTTGGCTAGGAGCTGTAGAACGTTTTTATACAGCAGATATTCAAAATCTAGGAGTGATTCATAGAGGATTTTCTACGTATGAAAAAACACGTTATAGAAATAATCCAGAATGGCAAATAGCGATTGATTTACAAAATCGTTTTCCAGATCTTCCATTAATATTAGACCCTTCTCACATCGCAGGACGTCGTGATATCATTCATGATCTAAGCCAGACCGCTCTAGATTTAAACTATGATGGTTTGATGGTAGAAACGCATTATGATCCGGATAACGCGTGGAGTGATGCGGCACAACAGATTACACCAGATACGCTTGTTAAGATGATGGTTGATCTTAAAATAAGAAAAACAGAGGGCAATGAGATTGAGTATAATAATAAGCTTAATACTTTGCGTACGCAAATTGATGTGGTAGATCATCAGCTTATTGAGTCTCTTGGGAAGCGTATGAAAATTGCAGATCAAATAGGACATCTTAAAAGCGATAATAATGTTGCTATCTTACAAACAAAACGTTGGAATGAGATTTTAGGAAAAATGATTCTTGAAGGAGAACAACACAATTTGAGTGAAGAGTTTATTCTTAGAGTATTCAAAGCAATACACCAAGAATCTATTAATCACCAGCAGAAGATTGCACTTTCAAAATAGCACTATTCGCAGGTTTTGTAAATAGCTGTTTTAGTATTAGGTAAAACATAAAAGGCTTCCAATATATGCATTGGAAGCCTTTTAATAGAGTACGTTATTTTTATAGAAACTATTGTTTTAGTCTCTTAAAGAAATATCGAGTAATAAAAATACCTTTTCCATCACCTTTTCCACCTTCACTTTCTACTGCACTTGCTACAAAAGCTAAGTCCCATCCTTCGGCTAACATAGTGTTAATTTTTGACTCAATAAGTGCATCGTTAGAAGCAATGTTTTGAAAACGAATCCCTCCAAGGTTAAAAAAGTTTAAAAGTTTTGTTTCATCAAACCCTTTTACTCGAATCTCATCTCTCTTAGATTTGTTACGGGTGTTGTCTTCTTCTGTTTGTGTAGAGGTAAACTCTTTGTAATCTCTAGAGTCATTAGCAGAGATAAGACGGCTACGACCTAAACCGTTTGGAACAATAGATTCAATAGAAGTGACAATTTTAACTTCATACTGTTGTGCTTGCATATCAAAAGATAGAAGCGCAATCATAACAAGTCCTAGTAACATTTTTTTCATAATATGTGTATTAAATGGTTTTTACAGCAACAAATTAAACCAATTACTACGTAAAAAGTGATTATTTTTGCATAATTCTATTTTATGAGAGGAACCGTATATAAGTCTACAGGAAGTTGGTACACCGTAAAAGCGGAACATAATCAGTGGTATGAGTGTCGTATCAAAGGGAAGTTTCGTATCCAAGGCATAAAGAGCACAAACCCAGTAGCGGTAGGTGATATTGTAGATTTTGATCTTGATACAAAAAGTGATGTAGAGACAGGAGTGATTACCAATATTCACCATAGAGAGAACTACATTATCCGAAAATCTGTGAACCTTTCAAAGCAAACACATATTATTGCTTCCAATGTAGATCAGGTCTTTTTACTCGTTACCTTAAATAACCCTCCCACCTTTACCGCATTTATAGATCGTTTTTTAATTACGGCAGAGGCCTACGGAATTAAAGCTATTTTACTCTTCAATAAAATTGACACGTATACAGAAGATGAGTTGCTCGAAATTAAATTTCTAGCTGCCATGTATAGAGAGATTGGATACGATTGTATGGGGATTTCAGCATTAAAACAAACCAATGTAGATGCTGTCAAAAAACAAATGGAAGGCAAGGTCAATATGTTTACTGGGCATAGTGGTGTTGGGAAATCGACGCTTGTTAATGCGATTGAGCCTGATTTAAACCTTAAGACCAAGGAGATCAGTACACAGCATATGCAAGGACAACATACCACTACGTTTGCCGAAATGTATGACCTGACTTTTAATGCAAAAATCATTGATACCCCAGGAATCAAAGGATTTGGGATCGTTGATATGGAACGAGAAGAAATAGGAAATTACTTTCCTGAATTTTTCGCCTTAAAAAGTGACTGTAAATTCAATAACTGCCTCCACTTAGAAGAGCCTAAATGTGCTGTAAAAGAGGCATTGGATAATGATGAACTGCATTGGTCTCGCTATAAAAGCTATGTCCAAATCATGGAAGGCGATGATGAGCAATACCGTAAAGACCATCACGCAACATAACAAAGTATGAGAGTTGTCATTCAACGTGTTTCGGAAGCATCTGTAACTATTAATGATGTTGTAAAATCAAGTATTACGCAAGGTTTTCTCGTGTTACTTGGCATTACTCACGACGATACGCAAGAAGATATAGACTGGCTGACGAATAAAATCATGGGTTTACGGGTCTTCAGTGATGCCCAAGGTGCCATGAATTTATCTATAAAAGATATAGAAGGTGACCTTTTGGTGATTAGTCAATTTACCCTACATGCGAGTACCAAAAAAGGAAACCGCCCTTCATTTTTAGAAGCTGCTCGGCCAGAAGTAGCCATTCCTCTGTATGAGCGCTTTGTAAGTACGCTTTCGCGAAAGCATACCCAACAAGTATACACTGGAGAATTTGGAGCCGATATGAAAGTCCGCTTGTTAAATGATGGCCCAGTGACCATTTCTATAGACTCAAAAAACAGGCAATAATTTTTTGCTATTTCCTTAGCTAGCTTTATATTGCCCAAAAAAAAATGCGCCTACTTTTTTTGTGTTGCATCTTATTGCAATCTACGTTGTTATTAGCCCAAACCCCACAAGAATTACAGGCAATTATACTGCCTAGCGATCTTACCGAAAATGCAGATAGTATTATACGTGACGAGCAAACCACCGTCCATATTCCAAACCAACGAACTTTAGAAATCGACTTTTATAGAGTAATAACAGTACTCAATAAAAAAGGGATGAGCGATATAGATGCTATTATAGATTATGATAAAGACTCACGAATAAAAAAATTAGAAGCCATTATCTATGATAAATTTGGTAAAGAAATAAAGACGTTTAAAAAAAATGATTTTAAAGACGTAAGTGCTGTGGGTGGAGCAACTCTATTTTCTGATTCTAGGGTTAAATATTTAGAATACACCCCTGCTTCTTACCCATTTACGGTTGTTTTTACGTACTCAAAAGTGACAAGTGATACAGCCTTTATCCCTTTTTGGTATCCTAATAATACCTATCAAAGTAGTACAGCAAAAAGTACGTATACCTTAACCTATACTCCAGATTTTGAGTTAAAACACAAAGTGTTGAACCCTAACGAACAAATTGTTATTACTGAATCTCCAGGTAAAATGGAAGTTTCAGTAAAAGATTATAAAGCGTATGTTCCAGAAGCGTATAGTCCAGGTTTTAAGAAGATCGTCCCTAAAGTTATTTTTGCCCTCAATAAGTTTCATTTATCAGGTGTTGATGGTACAGCAAATGATTGGGCTAGTTATGGAAAATGGATGGATGACTATCTTTTAAAAGGCACGAGAGACTTACCGCAAGAAACAAAAAATGAGATCCTAAAGTTGGTTGAAGGCGATACCAGTAAGATTGAAAAAGCACGTAAAATTTATGAATATGTGCAAGAAAAAACGCGATACATTAGTGTGCAAATTGGAATAGGAGGTTGGAAACCTATGTTAGCTTCTGAGGTTGATGCGTTGGGCTATGGGGATTGTAAAGCGCTCACAAACTACACAAAATCATTGTTAGAAGTGGCTGAAATCCCTTCTTATTATACTATCCTGTATGCAGGAGATGATAAAAGAGATATTCAACCAGATTTTGCTTCCATGCAAGGGAATCATGCTATTTTGAGTATTCCTGATGGAGACGAGTATGTCTGGTTAGAGTGCACAAGTCAGGAAATTCCTTTTGGGTTTATTGGTGATTTTACAGATGATAGAGATGTCGTGGTGATTACTCCAGAAGGAGGCAAAATTGTGCATACTGATATTTATGATTATTCAAAAAATACGCAACATTTAAAGGGAACGTGTAAAATTACTCCAGAGGGAGCTCTTGAAGCTGAGGTTGTCATGCAATCCAAAGGTATACAGTATAACGATCGCTATGCTTTAGAAGGTCAAATTGAGAGTGATCAAAATAAGCATTATTATAATTTTTGGCGACATATCAATAACCTAAAAATAACGTCTATTGATTTAGAAAACAATAGAAGGGATGTCGTAATGAATGAAAAAGTCACTTTCTCTGCAGATAATTATGCGTCTTTTGCTGGCGAAGAGATGCTTGTTGCGCTCAATGCAATTAATAGATATACTAGTGTTCCAAAAAGGTACAAAGAGAGGAATCTGGATGTATATATAGATAGAGGGTTTGTAGATGAAGATGAGGTGGTTGTCACTATTCCTGAGACCTATATTCTGCAAGATTCATTTGAAAATATTCACGCAGAAAGTGAATTTGGAACCTACGATCTCACCTTTGAACGTGTAGATGATAACACTATAAAATACACTAGAAAATTTTCTATGTTTGATGGAACTTTTTCAAAAGAAAAATATAAAGACTTCAGATCATTTATTAGAAAAATTGTTCGATACGATGATCAAAAAATTGTGCTCACAAAAAAACAATAAATAATGATAAAAAAATACGTACTATTTCTAATAAGCCTTGTCGTAATGCAACAAGCTATGGTTGCTCAAAATTATAAATTTGGAAAAGTTTCTGAAGAAGAGCTTGCAGCGACGTCCCATAAATCGGATCCAGACGCAAGTGCTGCGATTTTATATAGAAGTACAGACACAAAATTTAATTACACCCAAGATGCTGGTTTTGTTGTAGTAACAGAGCATCAAGAGCGAATCAAAATATATAATAAAGATGGATATGATTTAGCCAATCAAGAAATAATAATGTATCAAGGCTCAAGTGATGAGGAAACTGTAACTTCATTAAAGGCATTTACCTACAATCTAATAGACGGTAAGATTGAAGATAGTAAGCTTCAAAATAATGGAATATTTGAAGAGGAACGAAGCAAAACAACGAAGATTAAAAAGTTCACAATGCCCGACATTCAAGATGGCTGTATTATCGAGTTTAAATATACGTTTACAACCCCTTTTTACTCTAATATAGATGAGTTTCGTTTTCAAGAAGATATTCCTGTAGATAAGGTCGAAATGCGGTTTTTCGCACCAGAATACTTAGTGTACAGAACACATGGGAAAGGAGGGATTCCTTTGGGATTAACAACAGAGAAAAAAAACCGTACGATACGTTATCGATATGAAGAAACGGAGTTAGGGAGAGTACACCGAGCGGAAAGAGGTAATGCAGAGGTAGACTTTATAGAAAACGGATATATTGTAAACCTAGAAAATATCCCGGCATTAAAAGAAGAGCCTTTTGCAGGGAATCTGAATAATTACATATCAGCCTTACAATTTGAATTAGCATACACCAAATTCCCCAATTCTCAAGTGCGTAACTACGCGACCTCATGGGAAGATGTAGCAACAAAAATATATAAATCTGATAATTTTGGAAAAGAGTTAGGGATCACAAAATACTACAGGGAAGACATAGATGCTCTATTATCTGGGGTGGCAACACCAAAAGAAAAAATGATGAAAATTTTTGATTTTGTGAAATCAAAAATGACGTGGAATAAATACTATGGCGTCTATGCTGATAAGGGTGTTAAAAAAGCCTATGATAGTGGATTAGGGAATGTAGCGGACATCAATCTAATGCTCATTTCAATGCTTAATTACGCAGGTGTAGAAGCCAATCCTATTCTACTAAGTACCAAAGCCAACGGAATCCCTTTCTTTCCTACAAGAACAGGGTTTAATTATGTGATTGCTGGTGCCGTTTTAGACAATAGATTATTCTTGCTAGATGGAGTGGATAAAATAGGCGCACCTAGCATCTTAAGAACAAACCTTTTAAACTGGAAAGGTAGAATGGTAAGAGCAGATGGCAGTTCGCTATTGGTAGACTTACTTCCTCCTAGTCCTGCAACGCACATCAGCCTAATGAACCTTGAAATAACTGATGACCTTGTGATTGCAGGAAATTCGAAAAATAGATTTACAGGACACTATGCCAAAGGACAAAGAGCTAGTTATAGAAGCTTAAAAGAAGATGAGCAATCTACAAAAATGGAAGAGAATTTTGAATCGCTAGAAATGATTGACCATTCATTTAAAGATATGGACGCTTACGACAAGCCGCTAACGTTGGAGTATAATTTTGAAAACGAAGACGCTGTTGAAGTCATTGGAGATAAAATGTATGTGTCACCGCTTCTTCATCTAGCTACCAAAGAAAATTACTTCAAAGCAGAAACAAGAGCATATCCTGTAGATTTTGTATATCCTTGGTCAGATAAATATAATGTGTCTATTGTGATCCCAGAAGGATATCAAGTAGAATCACTACCAGAACCATTAAATATTAATCTATCAAATGGTATGGGATCCTTCAGGTATGGGGTGACTGAAAATGCAGGAAAGGTCAATATAACATTTCAAAACGCTATTAAAACATCTGTTATTGGTGCTGAATTCTACAAAGACTTACAGCAATATTATAAGATGATTCTAGAAAAAGAATCAGAAAAAATAGTCCTCATAAAATCATGATCAAAAAATATATACTATGTTCCGTATTTCTACTCCTGGTCGGTGTCATCACTGCCCAAGAATTTAAGGTTGGAAAACTCAAAAAAGAACACTTTGAAATTTCTCTAAATAGCGAACAGAATGCTGCACCCGCTGTTTTCTTGCATAAATATCGAAACACACATTTTGAATACCGTGATGATTTAGATGGATGGGTTTTGATAACGACCGTTCATGAAGTCGTCTTGATAAACAGTATTTCTGGGTTTCCCTATGCGACAAAAAGAATACGGCTCTACAGAGACGGTCGAGAAGAAGAAAATATTAAAAAGTTAGAGGCATTCACCTATAATCTCGTTGACGGAAAGGTTGAAAAGACCAAAACGCCCAAGGAAAGCATCATTGAAAATGAAATTAATAAAAATATAAAAGAAGTTTCCATTGCGATGCCTGCTGTAAAACAAGGTGCCATAATAGAATATGAATACCTTATTGAATCTACTTATCTAGAAATAGATGATGTTATTTTCCAAGAAAATATTCCAGTAAAAAACGCTTTCGCGAAAATTCAGGTTCCACAATTTTTCGATTATAACAAGTTTGTAAAAGGCTATTTAGATGTACATGCAAAAGAATACGCTAAGGGCCGTACTCAGAATTTTAGTGTAGAACAAAAAAATCCTTTTGGAGGTCTCACGGGAAGGTCACTTACTAACACCTTGAAATTCAAAGATGTCATCACAGAGTATAGTCTCAAAGATATTCCAGCCCTAAAAGAAGAACCTTTTGTAAATAATATGGAAAACTATAAAGTATCCATTGTCTATGAACTAGCCGCGGTAGAATTTAGGATAGGTAGGAGAGAAAAAAGAGCCAAAACATGGGAAGAAGTCGCAGAATATCTTAACAACGATGCTCGTGTGAAAGGACAAATAGATAGAACTCGTTTTTTAGATGAAGTCAGTAGCACATTAAAAGCAACAACAGATAACAGAATAGACAGAATCCATCTCGCTTATAACTTTATTAAAGAGAGAATGACCTGGGATAGAGCTGCAAATAAATACAGACTACAAGACTTGCGTAAAGCCTATAATGATAAATCAGGAACACCTTATGAAATTAATGTCCTCCTTGTTGCTTTGCTTAAAAGAATGGGGCTAAAAGCAGCTCCTGTGATGGCTAGTACTAAAGAAAAAGGAGTCCCTGTATTTCCAACCGTAGATGGGTTTGATTATGCTGTTGCAGCGGTTTATCATAATGAAAAGTGGCTTCTCTTAGATGCGTCGGGTAAAAATTTAACCCCGGGATTATTACCGGAGCGTGTCATGAATTGGGAAGGAAGATTGTTAAAAGATGATGGTACCTCTATGGCCATCTCACTATTTTCAAAAGAATATTCAGAAAATACATCCATGATGATTGTCACCATAGATGATCAAGGACAGATTTCTGGAAAATGCCGACGAAAATATACAAATAGTGAAGGTCTCTACATGCGAAATACCCTTAGAGGAAGAGACGTAGACTACCAAGAAGATATTCTAAAAGGCATGTTGAATCTAGATGAGGTGTATGACATTACTTTTGATTTAGATGAGTTGTCAAAACCTGTCACTATCTCTTTTAGCTTTGAAACGATAGATTTTGTAGAGGTTATAGATGATAAAATGTATCTCTCTCCTCATTTATTTTTGATCATCCCCGAAAATCCTTTTAAAGCTTCTGAAAGAAAACTTCCTATAGATTTTAGATACCCACGAACTTTTGAAAGTGCTATTACCTATACCATCCCTGAGGGCTATAGCGTATCAAGTATTCCGGAACCTATAGAACTTCAACTCTCCAACGGATTAGGATCCTATACCATCGCCTTTAAGCAAGTAAATGCCCAAAGTATCCAAGTCTCTAAGTCATTTAGAAGTAATAGCACCCTTGTCGCAGCAGATGCCTACAACGAAATCAAAAATTTCTACGCACAAATTGTGGCTAAAGAAAAAGAAAAGGTAGTTTTGAAAAAAAGTTGATCATGAATATTTCAAATGCACAACAAGCCGTAGACGATTGGATTAAAAACCATGGAGTCCGTTATTTTAACGAACTCACAAACATGGCGCAACTCACAGAAGAAGTAGGGGAAGTAGCGCGTATTATTGCCAGAAGGTATGGAGAGCAAAGTGAGAAAGAAAGCGATAAGAATAAAGACCTTGGAGAAGAACTCGCAGATGTCATGTTTGTGGTATTGTGCCTAGCAAATCAAACAGGTGTCAACCTACAAGAGGCTTTTGATAAAAAACTAGATATTAAAACAAAACGTGATCACGACAGACATCACAATAATGAGAAGCTTAAATAAAGTAATGAATTCGATATAAATTTTTCTTCTTTTTCTCCAGTATAACAAGGGGGTTTCGTTAAAAATTTTTGAAACCTTGGAAAAAATTTAGAAAATTCCTTGTGGTTTTTCGCTTCAAGCGAAAAAATACCTAAGAAATCGAAGATTCATAAGTTCCAAAATTTAAAATAGAAATCACACGCATAAAAAGCGTCTTTTCTTTTGGTTCCGTTTTCTTTGGACGAGCAAAGAAAATGAACAATCATGTTTATTATGAGTTGATAAAATAAATTTTCAACATAATCACACTAAAAGGTCAACTAATTATTTACGTCGAACTCACGTTAAATAAAGTAAACTATGCTTCTTAAAACACACAACACCCGCACCTACCTCTCAGGAGATATTAAAATTACTGGATCCAAAAGTGAGACCAATCGGTTGCTTTTATTACAAGCACTTTTTAAAGGACTTACGATACAAAACCTATCCAATAGTGATGATGGCACCTTAATGCAAAAAGCATTAGTAAGTGATTCAGAAACCATAGATATTCATCATGCAGGAACGGCCATGCGATTTCTTACTGCCTATTTTTCGATTCAAAAAGATCGAAAAACCATTCTGACAGGAAGTCAACGTATGCAAGAACGTCCCATAGGAATCTTAGTAGATGCTTTACGGTCCTTAGGTGCTCAAATCGAATACCTTAAAAACGAAGGCTATCCACCACTTTCTATACAAGGCACGACCCTCACAAAAAGTGAAGTCACCCTGAATGCCAATGTAAGTAGCCAGTATATCTCTGCCTTAATGCTTATTGGAGGCACCTTGCCCAACGGATTAACGATTTTGCTAGAAGGGAAGATTACTTCTGTGCCCTACATCAATATGACCTTGCAACTGTTGCATCAGTTGGGTATAGAAGCTACATTTCAAGGACAGTCTATAAAAATCGAACCTGCTCAGCTCAAAGAAGTGCAAAAAACCATCACGGTAGAATCTGATTGGAGTAGCGCTTCGTATTACTACAGTATAGTTGCTATGATGCATCGGCATAAAGAGGAGCAACCCACGCAAATTACAATTTCTAGCTATAAGCAAGATAGTTTACAAGGCGATGCGGTACTCGCAGAAATATACACCCAGTTAGGGGTGGTTTCCCGATTTGAAAATAACAAACTGATCTTAGAAGTAGATAGGCAGAAAGAGCTTCCCGACCTCTTAGCATTGGATTTGAGTAACAGCCCAGACATCGCACAAACCATTGCGGTAAGTTGTTTAGGCCTCGGTATTGGGTGTGATCTTACAGGGTTACACACACTAAAAATCAAAGAAACCGACCGATTAGAAGCGCTTAAAGCAGAAATCACCAAGGTAGGAGGGATTATTGAAGTCACAGATAAATCCCTACACCTTACAAAAACCACCACTCCCTTAACTGAAAATTGCACTATTGCAACCTACCACGATCATAGGATGGCTATGGCTTTTGCGCCTCTTGGCTTGTGTGTGCCTATTTGCATTGAAGATGCTGGTGTGGTGTCAAAATCATACCCTGATTTTTGGGAAGATTTAAAAACTTTAGGATTTACGCAAGAGATAATTGGCTAATTACTTGACAACCCCTATCCCGAGATTGTATATTTGCCATCTTGCAAAAACCGTTGTGTTGTTGTATACGCTTTCGCGAAAGCAAAAAAACCATTCTTAATTTAAAACATTTCTATCGGATGAAATTATCGCATTTCAACTTTAACTTACCAGAAGAACTCCTTGCAGAACACCCAGCTGAAAACCGTGACGAATCAAGATTGATGGTTCTTAACAGAAAAGATCAGACTATAGAACACAAAATGTTTAAAGATCTGATTGATTATTTTGAGCCTGAAGACGTGATGGTTCTTAATAACACAAAAGTATTTCCTGCACGTCTTTATGGAAATAAAGAAAAAACAGGAGCGCGAATAGAAGTATTTTTATTGAGAGAGCTTAACTCAGAAACGAGACTTTGGGATGTACTTGTAGATCCAGCACGTAAGATTAGAATTGGAAATAAATTATACTTCGGTGATGACGAAAGCCTCGTGGCAGAAGTAATTGATAATACGACGTCAAGAGGACGTACATTACGTTTTTTATATGACGGTTCTTACGAAGAATTTAGAAGAAAACTGACAGACTTAGGAGAAACACCACTTCCTAAATACATAAAAAGAGACGTAGAGCCAGAAGATAAAGAGCGTTACCAAACCATATATGCCAAAGAAGAAGGGGCAGTAGCAGCGCCAACGGCGGGAATGCATTTTTCAAGACACTTATTAAAACGTCTAGAAATTAAAGGAGTTAATTTTGCTGAGGTAACATTGCATGTAGGTTTAGGAACCTTTAGCCCAGTGGAGGTAGAAGATTTATCTAAGCATAAAATGGATAGTGAAGAAGCGTATATCCGTGAGCCTGCGACTAAAGTCATTAACAATGCTATTTCAGAAAAGCGAAGAGTATGCGCGGTAGGAACTACAGCAATGAGAGCACTAGAAAGTGCAGTCTCTAGTGGAGGTACCCTTAATGAATTTGGAGGCTGGACCAATAAATTTATCTTTCCTCCGTATGAATTTAGTATCGCTAACTGTATGATTACAAACTTCCATACACCAAAATCTACCTTGTTAATGATGGTGTCTGCCTTTGCAGGGCATGATTTAATGAAAAAAGCATACGATGAGGCTATCAAGGAGAAGTACAAATTTTACTCGTACGGAGACGCGATGTTAATCATCTAGTTTCCGTGAAGGCGGAAATCTCATTTCGTGGGTAGGGACCCTCTTGCGAAGTTGGAAACCCCATTGTGAAGGCATAAATTCTTTCGCGAAAGCGAAAATTTCATACATATAAAATCCATTAAAAGCTCAAGTCGTATACTTGAGCTTTTTTATGAGTGGAAACGCTGTTTTGTAAAATCTGAAAGATGCATACAAAATAGTTAGTTAAGCTAATCCCACTTTTTTAGCGTGATCTATGGTTTAATACCTTTCTATCTATTTTTAATCCTTATGAAAACCCTAAATTTGCACTGTGACTACACAAAAAAAAGACATACGTACATTAACCAAGGAAGATCTTCGTGATTTTTTTGTTTCTGAGGGAGATCAAGCCTTTCGAGGAAATCAAGTATATGAATGGTTGTGGCAAAAAGGCGCGCATAGCTTTGAGGATATGACCAACATATCAAAGGCAACACGTGAGCTTCTAGACACTGCTTTTGTGATTAACCATATCAAGGTAGATCAGATGCAACGCAGTAGCGATGGGACTATAAAAAATGCTGTAAAATTACATGATGGACTCGTCGTAGAATCTGTATTGATCCCGACACCCAAACGCACCACAGCCTGTGTCTCTTCACAGGTAGGATGTAGTCTCAACTGTAAGTTTTGTGCCACTGCCCGTTTAAAACGGATGCGGAATCTCAACCCAGATGAAATTGTAGATCAGGTGATGGTGATCGACCGTCAGAGTAAGCTATATCATGACAGACCGCTCTCTAATATTGTGTTTATGGGCATGGGAGAGCCTCTTATGAATTATAATAACGTGCTCAAGGCTATTGATAAGATCACCTCTCCAGAAGGATTGGGGATGTCTCCTAAGCGTATTACAGTCTCTACATCTGGAGTGCCAAAGATCATCAAAAAGATGGCAGATGAGCATGTAAAATTCAACCTAGCCGTCTCTCTTCACTCAGCATTGGATGCCGTGCGCACAGAAATTATGCCCTTTAATGAGCAAATGCCACTAGCCGATTTGAAAGAAGCCTTGATCTATTGGTATGAAAAAACCAAAAAACGCATCACGTATGAGTATGTGGTTTGGGACGGGATTAATGATCGTAAAGAAGATATTCAGGCGTTGCTTACCTTTTGCAAAGCTGTACCCAGTAAAGTAAATATTATTGAGTACAACCCTATAGACGACGGACAGTTTCAGCAGGCTTCCCCAGAAGCTATAGATCAATACGTAAACACCCTAGAGGCTCACGGCGTGACCGTAACCGTAAGACGCTCCCGAGGAAAAGACATCGATGCTGCCTGTGGACAGCTGGCAAATAAACAATAACCGCACGCTTTTATGCAACACGCATTTCTTATCTTTGAAGTTCTATGAAGGTGGTCGCGCAAATTAAAGAACCTATATCCTACGAGATGGAACTTTTCGAAGAAAAGTTTTCCCTCTCTATGCGCTCAAAAGTAGCCCTCCTTAATCGCATTACACACTATATCGTAAACAGAAAAGGGAAACAAATGCGCCCCATGTTTGTGTTTTTGGTGGCCAAAATGATGGGAAAAGGCGAAGTCAATGAACGTACGTATAGAGGCGCTTCGGTGATTGAGCTCATCCACACGGCAAGCCTTGTACATGATGATGTGGTAGATGATAGTAATACCAGGAGAGGTTTCTTCTCTCTAAACGCATTATGGAAAAATAAAATAGCCGTTCTCGTAGGCGATTTTTTCTTCTCTAAAGGATTGCTGCTTTCTATCGATAATGGTGATTTTGATTTATTGCAAATTATCTCTGTAGCTGTTAAGGAGATCAGTGAAGGAGAATTATTGCAATTAGAAAAAGCCAGAAAACTAGATATCACAGAAGAGATCTATTACGAGATTATCCGCCAGAAAACGGCCACGCTTATTGCTGCTTGCTGCGCCTTAGGGGCCTGTGCTGTTCATGCGTCTAAGGAAGACGTCGAAAAGATGCGCTATTTTGGTGAACTGATAGGGATGGCGTTTCAGATTAAAGATGATCTTTTTGACTATGGAGATGAAAAAATAGGTAAGCCGACAGGAATTGATATTAAAGAACAAAAAATGACATTACCACTCATCTATGTGTTAAATCAAGTGAGTGTGAAAGAGAAAAACTGGCTCATTAATAGCATAAAAAATCATAATACCGATAAAAAGCGCGTCAAAGAAGTGATCACCTTTGTAAAAGATCAAGGCGGACTAGAATATGCCATTACTAAAATGAAAAAACTCCAACAAGAAGCCCTTGATATCTTGCTGAGTTATCCCAAATCCCAGTACAGAGATTCTCTAGAATTGATGGTCAATTATGTGATCGATCGGAAAAAGTAATTTTATATTGGGATTCGTTTTGATACCGCTTTCGCGAAAGCGTATACAGAGTGCTTCGACAAGTTCAATGAGACATTTGCCAAAGTAGCGTATGCCCAAACAACCCATACATGATACCATGATGAACGCTTTATTACATACTGCCATACAAGCTGCCATAGAGGGCGGTAAAGCTATCATGGACGTATATGCGACAGATTTTGATGTACTTATTAAAGAAGATGATTCCCCAGTAACCATTGCAGACAAAAATGCCAATGCGATTATTGATACGTATTTAAAAACAACTGGGATTCCTATTATAAGTGAAGAAAATGAACAGCTTGACTATGCGGAAAGAAAAGAGTGGCATCGCTGCTGGATGGTAGATCCATTAGATGGTACCAAGGAGTTTATCAAAAGAAATGGTGATTTTACCGTTAATATTGCACTCATAGAAGAAGGAGTTCCCTTTTTAGGGGTTATTTATATCCCAGTGTCTCAAATGCTTTACTACACAACCGAAGACGCTTCTGGTTCTTATAAAGTAGTAATCACTCCTGAAGAAGAAATTTCTGTAGAAGAAATCATAGCAAACGCTACCCAGATTTTTCCATCAAGAAAAGCGAATCCTCTTAAAATCATGGGAAGTCGCTCGCATCTAAATGAAGCAACCAAAGACTTTATTTCCTCAATTGAAAAAGAATATACAGTAGCTATGGTTTCGCGAGGGAGTTCTCTAAAATTTTGTATCATCGCCGAAGGTGGGGCGCATATATATCCGCGTTTTTATCCTACTATGGAGTGGGATACCGCCGCAGGGCATGCTATCTGTAAAGCTGTAGGTGTTGAGGTGATTGATCAAGAAACACAAAAACCTTTACGGTACAATAAGGAGAGTCTTTTAAATCCCTCTTTTTTAGTAAGCACGTAGTCGTCCCGATTTTTTGGTTCGGTTTTTATTAAAGGAAGAATTAATGAATGCATATATCTGCCAGCTATAAATAACAAAGACGAATGCCAATTATTTAATTTTAGAATATTGTACAAGAGGCGACGTAGTTTTTTATTCTAAAGACACCGCGATTATAGTGCATAGCCATAGTTGCGGAATGTATGAGCAAAGAATTTAGAATGAAAAAGAGCAAGTCTATATGGAATATTTTATGGTTAAAAAGGTATTAACCAATACGTAAAACAAAAAAAGCGACCCTAAGGTCGCTTTTAAAATAAGATATATTTAAAAATTATCTCTTGATAAATTTAAATGTTTCTGTAGTGTTTCCAATAGCTACTTTAGCAATGTACATACCTGTAGAAATAGAAGAAAGATTGATTGTTTCTTCAGTATTAGAAAGTGTTTTGTTTACTACCTCTTGTCCTAATGTATTGAAAACAGTTACGTTTTGCATTGGTACAGTAGTGTTTAATCTTAATTCGCTAGTGTTTACATTGAAATACTGCGTAAAGTTTGTAGTAGAAAACTCATCAGTAGAAAGAGTTCCATCTAAAATGATGTTATCAATAAGTACAGAGTTTTCATCAAATGTATCAAAATGTCTGAACGCAATATAAACTTCTTGTCCAGCAAAAGCAGATAAATCTATTGGTGTAATGTTAGCAGCAGAGTTAGCACCTCCATCATCAGCAGGTGTAATGTCACCAACTGTTTGATCAAATACTGGAGTTTCTGTTACTAAAACAGCAGGATCATTTGAAGTAGATACATATACTTGTAATCTATCACCGATGAAATTTCCGTTAGTTTGATACGTTCCCATTGTAAATACAAGAGAAGCATCATTGATACCAGCTAAATCTATAGGGTCATTTAAAATTAAGAAATTGTCTGGGTTGAAAGGAGTTCCTTCCCAAGAATCAGAATCGGCAACGAGTCCTACTAAAGGTGAAGGTTCAACATCTGAAGCTGAAATATCAGCAACCTCGAAAAATTCACCGTCTGCATCAACATCAACAGAAGCCCAGTTAGCAAAAGTAACTGCATCTGCGGTTTCGGCCTCAAAATCTTCAGTGAAGAGTTGAGCGTTCATAGTAAATGTTGCAATTAATGCAACGAGTAAAGTAATTTTTTTCATAATGTATGTAGTTTGAAATTTAAGGAATAAAAGTAAGGATTATATTTCAATTTCAAAGATTGTTTAACAGTTAGATTCGTTATATAGGTTATTTTTATATTATTATTAAACAAAAGCAGGTATAACGCTTTCATTTAATGATCACTACAAAAAAAGGAGCTATTCATTGAGAATAGCTCCTTTTTTTGATGGTATTTAGAAGATAATTAAGCGCGCACTGGACGATTTAATATCAAATCTAAATACAGATTTATCTTATTTTTTAGTTCTTGTCTTGGCGTTATAAAGTCAAGAAAACCGTGCTCTTGAAGGAATTCTGATGTTTGAAAGCCTTCAGGTAATTCTTTACCTGTCGTATCTCGTACCACACGTGGTCCTGCAAATCCAATTAAGGCACCTGGCTCAGAGATATTGATATCGCCTAGCATCGCAAAAGAAGCCGTAGTACCTCCCGTAGTAGGATCTGTACATAAAGAAATATAAGGAATGTTAGCATCTGCTAGCTGTGCTAATTTTACTGATGTCTTTGCAAGTTGCATAAGTGATAGTGCAGCCTCCATCATACGTGCACCTCCCGATTTTGAAATAATCATAAACGGGATCTTGTTTTTAAGGGCGTAATCAGCAGCACGTGCTATTTTTTCTCCTACCACACTTCCCATAGATCCTCCAATAAAACTAAAATCCATACAGGCAATCACAAGATCTTCTCCCTTAGATTTTCCAACGGCTGTTCGCACAGCATCTTTAAGACCCGTTTTATCTTGTGCATCTTTAAGTCGATCGGTGTATTTCTTTTTATCTTCAAATTTTAAAGGATCTTTAGAGGTTAGACCTTTGTCTAATTCTTTGAATGTATTGTCATCAAAAAGGATTTCAAAATATTCCTTACTGCCTATGCGTACATGATATCCATCTTCAGGGCTGATGTAGAAGTTTTTTTCTAATTCTTCTGTGTCTACAATTTTACCTGTTGGAGATTTATACCAAAGACCTCTTGGAGTGTCTTTTTTTTCTTCTGTAGGAGTTTGTATTCCTTTGTCTTTTCTCTTAAACCAAGCCATATCGCTATATGTATGAGTGAGTGTTTATAAGGGTTCGCTTTCGCGAATCTGCTTGCCGTTAGGCAGGAGCGTATTAAAGCGTATCTACATTGTTTAAATCTTCAAATGCCTTTTTTAATCGAGCACCCATGGTGTTTTCTGCCTTGCGTAACCAAACACGTGGATCGTAATATTTCTTATTAGGTGAATCATCTCCTGTTGGGTTTCCTATTTGAGACTTCAAGAACTCCGCATTTTCACCAAAATAATCACGTATTCCCTCAGCAGTCGCGTATTGAAGATCGGTGTCTATGTTCATTTTAATCACCCCGTAACTAATCCCTTCTCGGATTTCTTCAACGGTAGATCCACTTCCTCCGTGAAAAACAAAATCAATATGATTATGCTCAACACCGTATTTTTTTGTAATGTGCTCTTGTGAGTTCTTAAGAATTTTTGGAGTTAGTTTTACATTTCCAGGCTTATATACCCCGTGTACATTTCCAAAAGCAGCGGCAATGGTAAACTGGTCACTTACTTTAGAAAGCTCTTCATACGCATATGCTACTTCTTCTGGTTGTGTGTATAATTTAGAATCATCTACATCAGAATTGTCGACACCGTCTTCTTCACCTCCTGTGATTCCTAATTCGATTTCTAAGGTCATATCCATTTTCTCCATACGCTCAAGATACTTTTTGCATATTTCGATATTTTCTTCAATCGGTTCTTCACTTAGATCGATCATGTGTGAACTAAATAATGAATGACCATGAGCGGCATAATAGGCTTCGCTAGCATCTAGCATTCCGTCTATCCAAGGCAATAATTTTTTTGCACAGTGATCGGTGTGAAGTATGACAGTTGCCCCATAAGCTTTAGCGAGTTCATGTACGTGTTTTGCACCTGCAACAGCACCTGCAACAGCAGCACGTTGGTTGTCGTTGTTTAAGCCTTTTCCAGCGTTAAACTGAGCTCCTCCATTACTAAATTGTATAATCACTGGAGCATTCAATGCTGCAGCGGTTTCTAATACCGTGTTGATACTATTAGATCCAATAACGTTTACAGCAGGAAGTGCAAATCCTTTTTCTTTTGCATAATTGAAAATCTTTTGCACTTGGTAACCGGTAGCAACTCCCGGCTTGATAGAATGAGCCATATTTTTGATTTATGTTTAAGTTCGTAAAAATAAGAAATTATCTACTAAAATAAAGGGAAACAAAGTGTAATTACGATAACGATTGAAAGTGCTGTAATGCCTTTTAGAAAGGGTAATTAATACCAATGTTATATACAGCATTAGAGAAATTGTATTGTGTAAACCATCGATTTCCGATTTCTAAAGCGGGATCATAGGTCTTAAAACCAATATCAAATCGTGCTAAGAAAAAATCAAAATCAAAGCGCAAACCAAAACCTGATCCAATAGCAAGATCCTGCAAACTTGAAAAGTCACTAAATATAGAATTCGGGTCATCTACGTTGTCAAATATATTCCAGATGTTACCAGCATCTACAAAAAGAGCCCCTTCAAAAGGACCTAATAATTTAAAACGATGCTCTACATTAAAAGAAAGTTTCATGTTGGCTTCATTAAATTCATTCACAGCACCACTACTACCTGGCCCAAGTTCATACGCTCGCCAAGCACGATTATCGTTAGATCCTCCCGCAAAAAAACTTCGTGTAAAAGGAATGTTGTTCGAATTTCCATACGGAATGGCAATTCCTCCAAAAGCGCGTATGGCTAAAATATTATCATTTCCTAAACTCCAGTGTTTGGTATAGTCAATTTCTGTTTTTGCATACTGTGAAAAAACCACTCCTAGAATACGAGAATTATTATCTTCATTTTTTGGAGCATCTACCAAGTTTGCGGCAAGTGACAATGCATTTCCTGCAAGCTCGATACGTGTTCGTAGCCTAGAATACGCATCATCATATAAGTTCTCTCTATTATTATAGGTGTACGTAAAATTAAGGGCAAAGATCAAGTTGTCTTCGGTAAGTCTATTTTGACGCTCTCGGATCGCATTTATTTCAGATACTTGTGCCGTATCAAAACCAGGTATGATACCGTTTTCTACATCATTAATAAAATTATCGGTTCCATTAGGTATAGTTAGTGTCGGCGTATTGCTATCTGGCTCAAAGTAATCAGGATTGACATTGGCAATATTATCGGTAGCGAGTGTATTGAGATCTTCAAAACTATTTCTATATATATTAAAATAATTAGGTGCATTCAGATTTCGTACATACTGTGCATCTATCAAATCAAACGTAAATGTATTGGTGGCAGAAGGGGTCCAGTTATAGGATAATTTACCAGCAAAGCTCTGTTTATCAAGCCCTATGTTTTGTTGCACGCTCACTCCTAGATTAAATCGAGTATTAGGTTGCCATTCTGCAGGAATCAATTTTGTGGTATTCACAGGGAAAAATATTCGCGGGAAGACCAAACTCGCATTAACACCGATCTCTGAGATATTAAAAAAGTTGTCATTATCATTGGCAGCATCATCAGAAGCACCAATGTTTCCTCGGGCAGAAATTTCTAATGTTTCTGCGCCTTTAAAAATATTCCGAATTAATAAAGAACCAAATCCTGCGAGACCAAAATCTTGAATATTCGAGGTAGACGCATCAAAATCTGCTCTAAATTTGTACTTGTCCAAAGGCGTGAGGCGTATGTTGGCAATCAGATTGGTGCGTGTACTATCTGCGGGGTCTTCTTGGTATACAATACTAGGATACTTAAAGGTGTTCAGCCTGCTTAAACGTGTGAGCGTTTGAGTTTTATCGATATCCCTATAGACCGCTCCCGGTTTAAGCGGAATAATATCCGTAATGGCATTGGTTCTATAATTTAATTTATCATAGACATAAAAATTATATCCATCTGCACGAATAGAATCGGCAAAGGGTTTATTTTGATTAGCAAAACTATAATCTGTAATGATATTGATTTTACTCACCTTGTGAACCTTAAATGGAAAGTCTACAATACTATCCTCTATAGTTTCTTTTCGGTTGTCTATAATAATTTCAAGATTGGTTTTATTTCCGGTGTCTACAGTATCACCAATAGCCCGGATGCGATCAGATTCAAAATGATATAACCCATTGTTTCTAAATAGTTTTTCAATGCGTAATCGTTCTGCTTCAAACTTGTTTTTTTGATAGGGTTCTCCTTTTCTAAGAAAGGATTCGTTTTTATGTGCGTTATATATAGAATCTGCTACAGGAGAAGCGATCATCGTCACCATAGAGTCTAGTAAATAAGGTTTGTAACGCTTTACATTGTAGCTCACAGTCGCCCTTTGATTGCTATCTTTTTTGATGGTGTAATCTACTACGGTATTAAAATAACCGTTATTGATATAAAATCCAGCAAGTCTATTGGCTGATTTTTTGGTGATAATTTCATTGACAATCGTAGGTGCTTCTCCAGTGTTTTTGATTCCAGAGTTAAAATCTTTTTTAAATTTTCGAAAAGCCTCTACTTGCTTTCGCGAAAGCAAACGCGTCCAGAAATTACGTCGACCATCATTTTTTGCGCGTTGTGCATTGAGAATCGAATCAATATCAGGACGTGCCCAATTGTAAATATAAACTCTAAAAGGAGCTCCAGCAAGCTTGGTGTTAGGTTGTTGGTATAAAAAATTATACAAACGCTGGTCGGTAATTTTTTCGCCATCTACAATGATTTCGTTGTCCTCAAGCAAAAAATCGTCTTCAGGAACTCGTTTTATGGCATTACAACCAGCAAGTAGGACTGCTAGAAGAATAAATAATGATATTTTTGTAAACGTATGTTTCAAGTGGGTGGTGAAAATAATTCAAAAGTACATTTTATATAGTGTTAAGCAAAAGTAATATCAAACGAATAACGGGATTGTATCAAAAAAAGTACCGTAAGCAAGAAGGTCTCTTTGTTGCTGAAGGCATTAAAGTGATTCAAGAGTTGTTAGAATCTTCCTGTGAACTAGAAGCGATCTATGGTGTAGAAAATACGTCGTTGCGTATTCCCACAGCATATAAAAATGCGTTTCAACAAATCACAGCCACCGATTTAAAAAAAATAAGTTTTCTTAAAACACCACAAACAGCACTTGCGCTATTTAAAATTCCTCATCAGAAAGAAGATCAACACACGGGGATCACAGTGCTTTTGGATGATGTAAGAGACCCAGGGAACCTCGGGACGATTATACGTCTTTGTGATTGGTTTGGGGTCACAAGTTTGGTGTGCTCTCCACAAACGGTAGATTGTTATAACCCTAAGGTAGTACAAGCCACGATGGGATCTTTATCTAGAATAGCGATTTCTTATGTAGATATCACATCCTACCTTCAAAATGAACAGCGGCTTATTTATGGTACTTTTATGGAAGGTGATACAATCTACACCGCTACACTACCAAAAGAAGCCGTAATTGTGATGGGAAATGAAGCCAATGGGATATCTGATATAGTTGCGCAGTTTGTCACACAAAAAATAGCCATCCCTCGTTTTGGATCATTACAAAAAACAGAAAGTTTAAATGTCGCTACAGCCACTGCTATATGCCTGAGCGAGTTTAAAAGAAGTACCGTTATTGGAACGTAAAGTTTAAAAAGACACCTCTTGTTGACATTTTACTGATATTACCTGTCCACGGGCTATTTCCAATATTATCGCGTACTAACTCGTCTGAGGTAGCAAAAACACCGCGTATACTTGGTGTGAATTTAAAGAAATATAAATATAATTCAATGCCAAAACCTGCTTCATAAAAGAAAGGATTGGTAGTGGTTCTAAACTGTCCCGAAAAGTTATCATCAGGATTTTTTTCATTACTAGATAAGTTCGTAGCAGTAGAGATGCCAAACGTTACAAAAGGGCGAACATTATTAAGACGCTTGGTGTTGATTTTTAAAAGTAATGGTAAATAGATGTAGGTAGAGGGGACCTCTCGTATCAAATCATTTTCACTATCAAATCTTGGATCTGGTGCATAGGTTAAGTCTCGTCTGGTAAAGCTTAATCCTGGCTCAAAACGTAAGTCTACATATTCAGATAATCTCAAACTAGCCACAAGCCCTACATTAAAACCAACAGATTTAGTTACTTGAATATCTTCTTGCTCTTCTATATAATCAAAGTTATAATCAAGACTGTTAAAACCTAAGTAATATCCAAAACGAATGGGTCTTTTATCAAAATTCTGCTGATTTTGCACACGAGGTCTCGTAAGCCATTGTGCTTGGGATATCTGTATAAAACTTATGAAGAAGACGAAGGCAATAAATACTCTCATGAATTTATTTTGAAGCTGTATAAATGGTGGCCACACCAAATGTTTGTGGTTGATCTTTCACGTTGGTAAACCCAATTTTACGCAAAATATTGTTTAACTCCTCGCCAAAAGGAAAAACAGACGCACTTTTACTGAGGTATGAATACGCTTCTTTATCTTTAGAAAAGAGACGCCCAACCGTGGGAAGGATCACATTAGAGTGAAATTTATATCCTTGTTTAAAAGGTGTTTTTGTAGGAACAGAGGTTTCTAAAATCACAAATATTCCTCCTGGTTTCAAGACTCTATAAATCTCGCCTAGTCCTTTTTCTAGGGTTTCAAAATTACGTACTCCAAAAGCAACAGTAATCGCGTCAAAGCTACTGTCTTCAAAAGGCATTGCTTCACTATCTGCTTGGATCATTTGTATGTGATCACCTAATCCTTTTGCTTTGATTTTTTCACGCCCTACAGAGAGCATCCCTTCAGAGATGTCAAGTCCTACAAGTCGGGACGCACCACTGTTAGCAAAATTGATAATCAAATCTCCCGTTCCTGTGGCGATATCAAGAATACTGTCAGGTTTTGTATCGGTGACAAGTTGGATCACTTTTTTACGCCATTTAACATCAATTCCAAAAGAAATAACTCTGTTAAGCCCATCGTATTTCCCAGAAATCGTGTCAAACATTTGCTCGACTTGTTCTTTCTTAGATTGGTCAGAAGAAGTGTATGGCGTTACCTTTTTGGTCATGGCATATTTTTTGGCAAATATACGGCATCATAAAAGAAGATAATACCGACTTGCTCAAAAAGGGAATGCTATTTATTTAGTTTTTTCTATCTTAATGGGAAGAAGGAGGTTTCCGCTTTCGCGAAAGCGTATAAATCATAATTATTTACAGGATTAGAGTGTATATCTTATCAATGCTGTATCTTTGTATCACTTTTCAGTTCACTAATAGTATATGAAGATTATTATTGCAGGAGCAGGTGAGGTGGGCTTCCATCTAGCCAAACTGTTATCATACGAGTCTCAGGATATTACCCTTATAGACACCAACAAAGAAAGCCTAGCGTATGCAGATACGCATTTGGATATTCGGACGATCAAGGGTGATGCGACCTCTATTTCTATTTTACAAGATTCTAGAGTCGAAAATGTTGACCTTTTGATAGCGGTTACCGCGAGTGAAACGACCAATATTACCGTATGCGTACTCGCAAAGCAACTAGGTGCTGCGCGCACGATTGCTAGAATTTCTAATACAGAGTTTATAGAGCATAAAGAGCTCGCTGGATTTTCTAAATTAGGTATTGATGAGTTGATATCACCAGAAAGTCTAGCAGCATCAGAAATTGAGTTGCTCCTTAATCAAAGTGGTTTTAGCGATACCTACGAGTTTGAAGAAGGTGCTTTAACCATGGTAGGGACGACCTTGTCAAGTACTGCCTCTTTTGTGGGTAAGAATGTAAAAGAAGCCGCTACTATTTTTCCAGGCTTACACTTTATGCCGATAGCTATTCAACGCATTGGGACACAATATACACTCATCCCTCGTGGAGATACGGTTTTTAAAGAAGGCGACCATGTGTATTTTATGACCATACAAGGTGGGGTAGAAGAGCTTTATAAACTTACGGGGAAAGTACGTCAAGAGATTAAAAATGTCATGATTTTAGGCGGAAGTAATATCGGTTTTAAAACGTGTAGAGATTTATGCTCTCATAAGTTTAATGTAAAACTCGTAGAGCGAGATAAAGAAAAAGCCATTGATCTTGCTGATATCCTTCCTAAAGCATTAGTAATTAATGGAGACGGCCGTAATGTAGAGTTGCTTGAAGAAGAAAACATCCAAGATATGGATGCTTTTATATCAGTAACAGGGGATAGTGAAACGAATATCATGTCCTGCCTCGTGGCAAAATCAAGAGGTGTTAAAAAAACAATTGCGCTCGTAGAAAACATGGATTATTTCCAGTTATCACAGAGCATAGGAATTGATACACTGATCAATAAAAAATTACTGGCAGCAAATAATATCTTTAGATACATACGTAGAGGAGAAGTGGTTGCCATGACCAAGCTCAATAACATGAATGCAGAGTTATTAGAGTTTATTGTAAAACCGACTTCTGAAGCAGAAGGAAAAAAAATAAAAGATATCGACTTCCCAAGGTCGGCTACCATAGCAGGTGTTGTTCGTAATGGCGTAGGAGTCATTGCGCTTGGTGATTTTAAAATCACTGCAGGAGATCGCGTAGTGGTATGTTGTTTACCGCGATCTATCAAACAAGTAGAAAAAATGTTTGTTTAAATAGCGATCTAGATGCCAAAACTTAATTACAAGATTATTTTTCATTTAATGGGGTTACTATTACTTTGTAATGGTGGCTTTATGATGATTTCTGCGCTTGTAAGTTTTATAACAGAAGACGGTGCTGCCCTCCCCATTACGGCCTCTGGATTATTAGTGTTATTTGCAGGAATGCTTTTAATGTTTATGACACGGGATCATAAAAAAGAAATCAAGAAGCGCGAAGGGTATATTGTGGTTACATTTGGTTGGCTATTTATGTCTTTTAGTGGGATGTTACCGTATCTAGTGACGGGTTCGATTCCATCGGTGACCAATGCTTTTTTTGAAACGATAAGCGGATATACCACCACAGGAGCTACCATACTTACGGATATAGAGTCTTTACCAAAAGGAATTCTTTTTTGGCGAAGTACCACGCATTGGATAGGAGGGATGGGGATTATTGTTTTGGCAATAGCCATACTTCCTTTGTTAGGTATAGGTGGGATGCAGCTTTTTGCAGCCGAAGCGCCTGGACCTAGTGCTGATAAGCTACATCCAAGAATTACTGACACAGCCAAGCGATTATGGTTGATTTATTTTGGTTTTACAGCAGCTGAGACCATTGCGCTTAAACTTGCTGGGATGTCCTTTTTTGATGCTATTAATCATGCGATGAGTACCTTATCTACAGGTGGTTTTTCTACAAAAAATGCAAGTGTTGCCTATTGGAATGATAAACCGCTCATACAATACATTATCATCTTTTTTATGATGTTGGCAGGGATGAACTTTGTCCTAAGTTACTTTGCTTTTAAAGGGAAAGTACAGAAGATTATTAAAGATGAAGAGTTTAGATTATACATGACGTTTGTCTTTGGATTTGCCATTATTACAGCGCTTGTTGTTTATTTTAAAGCAGATGTTAGTGCCTCTTCCATTGACCATCCTATGGTGTTGGGAGCGGGAGAAAGTGCGATTAGACACGGACTTTTTCAGGTATTGGCGGTGATTACAACCACAGGGTTTGTTACTGCTGATTTTACGATGTGGACACCTTTTCTTACCGTTATCTTTTTTGGACTTATGTTCATAGGAGGCTCTTCAGGATCAACCTCAGGAGGAATTAAGGTCGTGAGACATTTATTAACGATACGTAATGCTATTGTAGAGTTTAAACGAACACTACATCCTAACGCAATTCTTCCAGTACGATATAACACCCGTTCTGTAGATCGGACGATTATATTTAATATACTCGCGTTTTTTATTCTTTATATGCTTTCGTGGATTATAGGAGCGAGTGTCTTAGGCGCTATGGGCTTAGACTTTATGACTGCCTTAGGAGGATCTGCATCTGCATTGGGTAATGTAGGACCCGCTTTTGGGGACTTGAGCCCAGTAGATAGTTACAATAGTTTGGGTGATGCTGGTAAATGGTGGTTAGCTTTCTTAATGCTTATAGGGCGTTTGGAGTTATTTACTGTATTAATTTTACTCACCCCTTTCTTTTGGCGTAATAGATAAGATAATGCATTTACAAGACACATATGATATTGTGATTATAGGAGGTGGCCCTATCGGGCTCACCTGCGGTATAGAAGCTCAAAAAAGAGGCCATTCTTATATAATTTTAGAAAAAGGCGTGTTGGTCAACTCTCTGTATAATTTCCCTGAGCAAATGACCTTTTTTAGTACGTCTAATTTACTTGAAATAGGAGCGGTGCCCTTTATCTCTCATACCGATAAGCCTACTCGTAAAGAGGCGCTAGAGTATTATAGAAGAGTTCAGGAAAGTTGGAATTTAAATATAAAATTGTATACAGAAGTCGCTTCTATGACTCCTAAAGATCATGGGTATCATATCACCACCAACAAGGGAGATACCTTTGCAAAATCTGTGATTGTATGTACAGGATTTTACGACACCCCCAGATCGTTAGGTATTCCAGGAGAAAACCTTCCTAAAGTAACTCATTTTTATGATAGTCCGCATCCGTATATTGGACAAAAACTAGTCGTAATAGGTGCTGCAAATTCTGCGTGCGATGTTGCTTTAGAAACCTATTATAAAGGCGCCGATGTGACGATGGTGATTAGAGCATCAGAGATTTATCCTAAAACAAAATATTGGATCAAACCCAATATAGAAAATAGAATCAAAGAAGGCGCGATCAAAGCCTATTTTAATAGTACAGTGACTCAAATAAAGGAGAATTCGGTAGTGCTTACAACTCCTGAAGGAGTCATCGAAATAGCAAATGACTTTGTGCTAGCGATGATAGGCTATATGCCAAATTATTCTCTCTTTGAATCTTTAGGGTTACCTATTTCTGATGATGCGGTTAAAACGCCTCTTCACAACGCGCAAACATTAGAAACGCCTCTTAAAAATGTGTATGTTGCGGGTGTGATAAATGCAGGGTTACAGACTAGTAAATTATTTATTGAAAATACACGCGAACATGCGACTATAATTTTGCAAGATATCGATAGTAAATTGTAGCTTTACAACTTTATTAGTTCATCTTACTTATGAGTCAAATTACAGATACTATTTTAATGATTCGTCCTGTACATTTCAGGATGAATGAGCAAACGGCCGTTAATAATTATTACCAAAAAGAGATAGATGGTGTATCTCAAGAAAAGCTTTTAAAAAGTGCCCAACAAGAGTTTGATGCTTTTGTGAGCAAGTTAGAAGCTGTGGGTATACATGTTGTTGTTGTAGAAGACAGCAAGGAAACAGATACTCCAGATGCGCATTTCCCAAATAATTGGATAAGTTTTCATAATAACGGGAAAGTTGCTATGTATCCTATGTTTGCAGAAAACAGAAGGACAGAGCGTCGTGAAGACATTCTGGATGTACTAGAATCTAAAGGATTTACCATCACTGATGTGATTGATTACTCCTCTGCCGAAGATGAAAACCTTTTCTTAGAAGGGACGGGAAGTCTCATTTTAGATCGTGTGCATCGTAAGGCGTATTGTGCGCTTTCGCCTCGAGCGGATGAAGAATTGCTTATAGAATTTTGTGAAGATTTTGAATATACCCCCGTGATTTTTACGGCAAATCAAACCTTACATGGCGAGCGTCTCCCTATCTATCACACCAATGTCATGATGTGTATAGGAGAAGCATTTTCTGTGATATGTCTAGACTCGATAGACGATAAGAAAGAACGTAAAAATGTACTGAAACATCTCAAGCAAGATGGCAAAGAGGTTATTGCGATTACAGAAAAGCAAGTCACGCATTTTGCAGGAAATATGTTGCAGCTTAGAGGTTCAAATAACACATCTTATTTAGTGATGAGTAAAGCGGCACATCTAAGTCTTACAAAGCAGCAAATAAATCAAATAGAAAAGCATGCAACGATCCTATCTAGTTCTCTAGATATTATTGAGGAATGTGGAGGCGGGAGTGCTCGCTGTATGATGGCAGAAGTCTTTCTTCCAAAAAAATAGTGTACTTTGGGTTATGCTTTCGCGAAAAACAAAATACGGGCTTAAAGCGCTTACGTTCATAGCACGTCAGGATAAAAATGCAATGGTGCTTATTCAAGATATAGCCAAAGCTGAAGATATCTCAAGAAAATTTCTAGAAAGTATATTACTCTCATTGAGAAAAGCTGGGTTTTTAGAAAGTAAGAAAGGTAAAGGAGGTGGTTATTATCTTAGTAAGGAACCTAAAGAAATTAAAATGGCGGCTGTCATACGTGTTTTAGAAGGACCTATTGCCATGCTACCATGTGTGAGTCTAAATTTTTATGAAAAATGCGATGATTGCCCTGATGAAGGAAAGTGTAGTGTCCATAGTCTTATGAAAGAAGTACGTGATAGTACTTTGTATGTGCTTGAAAATAAGACTCTTGAAGATATTTTAACATAAAAAATAAATTCCTAGCAATTATGTAGGAATTTATATATATTAGTCTTGTATTTAAGCACAATGATATTGTCTTAGAAAGATGTCTTTTTTTAACTGTGTTTGTAGTTTTCATAGTTATTAGTTAACTCAACAACTTTGCGTTAACATGTAGGTTATATTTTTTTAGTAGGATTTAAAAAGCAACCCATTTATCTTTCTTTTCATATTAATTGTGCTTTTTTCTTTTTAAAAGCGATCTCAAATCCTTATTTTTCTTTCAAAATAAATGTATATCAGTGTATCTTATTGGGGTATTATTCATACAACTTAATTAGTATATTTGCTTTCGCAAAAATGTACTCGGGATGTGGCGCAGTCCGGTTAGCGTACACGGCTGGGGGCCGTGTGGTCGCAGGTTCAAATCCTGTCATCCCGACCAAGCAGAAAAGTGA
>CAYGQJ010000004.1:0-7680 GCA_964351845.1 uncultured Flavobacteriaceae bacterium
TTTTATTATTTTTATTATTTATAATTTATTTTATATCTTATATCATCTAGCATCTAGCTTCTAGAATATAGCATCTATCATCTAGCATCTAGCATCTAGCTTCGTACTTCCAGCTTCGTACTTCCAACTTCGTACCTCCCAACTACCATCCTCCTGAAGCTCCTCCTCCGCCGAAGCCGCCGCCGCCGAAGCCACCACCGAAACCTCCGCCGCCGCCAAAACTTCCGCCGCCGCTTCCGCCACCGCCAAAACCACCACGCCCCATATTACTGAGGATGATCACATCAAGTAGAGAACCTGCTTTGCGACGCCTTCCGCCATCACGACCACCACCACGATGATTATTTCTGCTGAGGATAATCAGAATGACAATAAAAAATATAAACATCAGTATAGGACGAATGGGAAGGGAGTCGTTACTCTCACGAGTACCCGTAAATTTGCCTTCAAGACGCGCAATCATTTCAGAAGTAGCAGCATCAAGACCCCCATAAAAATCTCCTTTTTTAAACGCAGGAACAATCACCCTATTAATAATACGTTCCGCATCACGGTCAGAGATAATAGATTCTATACCATAGCCAGTATTGATATCTACTTTGCGATCATCTTTAGCTACGATGATAAGGATTCCATTGTCCTCCTTAGCTTGACCAATTCCCCATTTTTGCCCCCATTGCGCTCCGAGCAAGGCAATGTCCTCGCCATTTGAAGAATCTATAATAGCGATTACAATCTGCGTTGAGGTGGTATCACTGTAGCGAATTAATTTTTGTTCTAACGATTTTTGCTGATACGTATTAAGCAATCCAATATAATCATATACTGCTGTTTGCTCAGTTTTTTTGGAAGGTTTTGGCGGAATATCATACTGCGCCTGAACGGTAAGGGGCGTTCCTAAAAATAAAAGGATACATAGGAGATATGCACTCTTACGAACCTGCCTAGCCGCCCAGGGGAAATGTACACAAATACGTTTAGATATAAAAGGTGCCGCTGCCATTAGCTTGTCGTGATCTCGTTAGGAAGTTCGTTACTGTCGCCATGTTCCCAAGGAAAATAAGCACTTAGTCGTTCTCCGGCATGTTGGATGCCTTCAATAATTCCCTGTTTAAAATGCCCCTTTTTGAAAGAAGCACTCATGGTGTCTCTCGTGGTTTGCCAGAAGTTGGCGGGCACTTTTTTATCGATCCCTCGATCTCCACAGATCGCAAATGTATGATCGTCTACCGCAATGTAAATAAGGACGCCATTTTCTTCTTTGGTATTATCCATTTTAAGAAGATGGAAGATTTCTTTAGCACGGGTAAAAGGATCTAGATCTGTATGCCGTTCTAGATGCACTCGGATTTCCCCAGAGGTATTGCTTTCAGCCATGCGAATCGCTTCAACAATCTCTTGTTCTTCCGTTTGTGTTAGAAAATCTTCTACGGTAGAGGCCATTAGTTATTGAAATCAAATTCTACTTTAGGCGCTTTATCAGTCCCTTCTTCTGCTTTGAAATAGTCTAATTCAGAAAAATTCCCAATAAACATGTTGATAAGGTTATTTGGGAATTTTTTGATGTGTTTATTAAAAGGTCTAGCAGTTTCATTAAAACGATTCCGCTCTACATTAATGCGATTTTCTGTCCGACTGAGCTCATTGATCAATTCTGCAAAGTTCTCGTTTGCTTTTAGATCTGGATATCTTTCAAACGTCGCTAATAATCTTGATAAGGCAGAGGTAAGTCCTTGCTGTGCTTGTTGAAATTGCTGTAGCTGCTCTGGCGTAATATTAGAGGGATCTATTTGGATAGAGGTCGCTTTTGAACGTGCTTCTGTTACCTTTATTAAGGTTTCTTGTTCAAATTGCGCATAGCCTTTTGCCGTATTTACAATATTTGGGATCAGGTCTGCACGACGTTGATAGCTACTTTCTACATTTCCCCATTGGGCGGTTGCATTTTCTTTTAGATCTATGGAAGTATTGTAGAATCCTGGTACTACCATAAACCCAATAATGGCTAAAACTGCAACGATAATAATAACGATGACTCCTTTCTTCATATCTGGTTAGTTTGTGTTTGTTCTTTTTTGTTACACGATCACGGTGAAATTATATACAGCGATACTGCAATGTAAGAAAATCTTCTAAGTGGATTCATGTAACAAAATAATATTTTAAACTACCTATTGTACATAAGTATCCATATGAATGACATGAAAAGTACAAAATACATACTACTCGTTATCGGTATCTTGGGCGTATTGGCCTCTATCTATAATATCATTGTTGATACTGAAATGATACTAAATATCTCCTCTTTTATAGCAAGCGCTTCTCTAGTGTATTTGGCGTTATATAAGGTGGTTTCGACATCGGAAAAGAAATGCGCTGAATAGTTAGTTGACTAAAGATTTTTCTTTAGCTCCAGCAATTGGGCTTTTACATTTTCTAGTTTTCTGATGATATCAAAATTGGTGAGTGTTTCTTTTTTGTCTTCCTTCAGGTGCGTTTTTGCTCCTTCCAGCGTAAAGCCGCGCTCCTTCACAAGATGGTAAATCAGCTCCAGGTTCTTGATGTCTTGCGGTGTGAATTTACGATTGCCTTTCGCATTTTTTTTAGGTTGCAAAACATCAAACTCTTTTTCCCAAAATCGAATCAAAGAAGTATTCACCCCAAAAGCCTTAGAGACTTCTCCAATACTGTAGTATAGTTTTTCTGGAAGATCTACGTGCATAGGTGTTAATCTAAAGATTGATTTTCTTGTTGTGATTGCTTTAATAACTCATCAAATTCTGTAGGAGAAAGTTTTCCGTAATAGAAGTGAATCGGATTGATACGTTCGTTGTCTTTAAAGATTTCATAATGTAAATGAGGTGCTTCCGAGCGTCCTGTACTTCCTACAAATCCGATAAGATCGCCACGTTTTACTTTTTGTCCTTTGCGAACATTGTACCCATTTAAGTGTGCATACAAACTTTCATACCCGTAACCGTGTGTAATTCGGATGTGTTTTCCATATCCAGAAGCCGTAGCATCAGCACGAGATACGGTGCCATCACCTGTAGCATATACGGGCGTACCTCTTGGAGCTGTAAAATCCATGCCCCAATGCTTTTTGCGCGCCTTGGTAAAAGGATCTGTACGATATCCAAAACCAGAAGCCATACGGGTTAAGTCTTCATTACTCACCGGTTGTATGGCCGGGATGGCTGCGAGTAATTTTTCTTTGTCAGCAGAGAGTCTCGCAATTTCATCCAACGATTTAGATTGAATATCTAGCTGTTTTGTAATCTGATCCATGCGCTTGTGACTCTCAATAATCATGGTCGAGTTATCGTACCCTTTTAAATTTTCATATCGGTTGACCCCTCCAAAACCTGCTTTACGCACCTCGTCAGGTATCGGGTTGGCATCTAGTAAAATTCTATAAATTTCATTATCGCGGTCTTGTATATTTTCAAGAACCTGACTGGCAAGGTCCATTTTTGACTCTAAAATAGAGAGTTGTAATGCTAGGTTTTCATTTTCACGTTCTAATCGACGTTCTTTAGGCGTGTCTATTCCAGAATTGAAAACCGTAATCAATAAAATAAGACCCATCAGAGCAGATCCTGTAATAAACAGAAGAACAAACCCTAGTGTGCGCCCTTTTTTACGCTCTACTTTTCGGTAAGAAAGCGTATCGCTATCATAGTAATATTTTACCTTAGACATAAGTTAAAATGTGTATTTTTGCCAGATATTGAAGTTGTTTTATGCGCTTTCGCGAAAGCGTACCACTCACAACAATATGACCAAAGATAAAAATAATTATTCGAACGATTACTTCTATGAAATCTCAAGAAATACGTGCCAAATTTCTAGCATTCTTTGAATCAAAAAAACACAGCATTGTGCCGTCTGCGCCTATGGTGTTAAAAGACGACCCTACCTTGATGTTTACCAATGCCGGGATGGTGCCTTTTAAAGAATACTTCCTCGGAAATGGAGTGCCCAAAAATACACGCCTGACCGATACTCAAAAGTGCTTGCGTGTTTCTGGAAAGCATAATGACTTGGAAGAAGTAGGAAAAGATACTTACCATCACACCATGTTTGAGATGCTGGGTAATTGGAGTTTTGGCGATTATTTTAAGAAAGATGCGATTGATTGGGCATGGGAATTACTAACGAAGGAGTTCAAGATTGATAAAAACAGTCTGTATGTGACCGTTTTTGAAGGAGACAAAGAAGATGGTCTAGATCGTGATCAAGAAGCATACGACTTATGGAAAAATCATATTTCTGAGGATCGTATCCTGAACGGAAATAAAAAAGACAACTTCTGGGAGATGGGAGCCCAAGGCCCTTGTGGTCCCTGTAGTGAGATTCACGTAGACATCCGATCTGAAGAAGAGAAAAAAGCGGTAGATGGTCGTACATTAGTAAATGAAGATCATCCACTGGTTATCGAAATATGGAATTTGGTGTTTATGCAGTTTAACCGATTGGCTGATGGATCTTTAGAAAAATTACCCGCACAGCACGTAGATACAGGAATGGGATTTGAGCGTTTGTGTATGGTGTTACAAGGCGTTCAATCGAATTACGATACCGATGTCTTTACGCCCATCATGCGAGAGATAGAAACGATTACGTCTTCCAAATGTGGACATCAAGAAGAGATTGATATTGCAGTGCGTGTTATTGCAGACCACTTGAGAGCGGTTGCTTTTTCGATCGCTGATGGGCAGTTGCCTAGTAGTAACACTGCAGGATATGTAATACGTCGTATTTTGCGTAGGGCTATTAGGTATGGGTATACCTTTTTAAATACGAAAGAACCTTTTATTTATAAGTTAGTCAATACGCTTGTCAAACAAATGGGCGATGCGTTTCCAGAATTGAAACGTGAGAAAAACTTAATAGTCAATGTCATTAGAGAAGAGGAGCATTCTTTTTTACGTACGCTAGATCAGGGACTTGTTTTATTAGACACGGTAATTACTCATACAAAAGGGGATACGGTTTCTGGAGATAAAGTTTTTGAATTGTATGATACGTTTGGTTTTCCTGATGATCTAACGGGACTTATTCTAAGTGAACAAGGATTAAAATATGATAAGGAAAGGTTTGATGATCTATTAGATCAACAAAAAGAACGTTCTAGAAATGCGGCTAAAGTAGAGAAAGGAGACTGGACGGTGTTGATAGATGATACTGAAGAAGAATTTATAGGGTATGATACCTTACAAACGCCTGTAAAAATTACACGCTATCGCAAGATAGAGAGCGAAAAAGACGGAGAGTTGTACCAGCTTGTATTTAACCTGACCCCTTTCTATCCAGAAGGCGGAGGACAAGTGGGCGATAAAGGATATCTAGAGGTGCCTAACGGCGAAGTGGTGTATATTGTAGATACTAAAAAAGAGAATAACCTCATTATTCACTTAGCAAAAAACCTTCCTCGATCTACTGATGGGACTTTTACAGCCATCGTCGATGAGAAACAACGTTTCCGTACATCTGCAAATCATACCGCGACTCACTTACTGCACCAAGGGTTGCGTAAAGTGCTTGGTACGCATGTAGAGCAAAAAGGAAGTATGGTACATAGTGGGAATCTTCGTTTTGACTTTTCGCACTTTTCAAAAGTGACTTCAGAAGAGTTAAAAGCGGTTGAGAATTTTGTCAATGCCCGCATTCGCGAAAGCTTACCCTTAGAAGAACAACGAGGGATTAGCTATGACCAAGCCATCAACGAAGGTGCGATCGCATTATTTGGAGAGAAATATGGCGATGCCGTGCGTGCGATTCGTTTTGGAAAATCTATGGAACTTTGTGGAGGGACACACGTCCAAAGTACAGGAGATATTTGGCATTTTAAAATCACTTCTGAAGGAGCCGTTGCTTCAGGGATACGACGTATAGAAGCGATCACCAATGATGCGGCTAAAGAATACTTCACTTCAGAAACCGAAGCGTATAAGAACGTAAAAGCTACGCTTAAAAATGCGCAAGATCCTGTGAAAGCCATTACCAACTTAATGGATGAAAACACAGCGCTCAAAAAGCAAGTAGAGGCACTCATTAAAGAGAAAGCACAAAACTTAAGTGGTGATCTTGAAAAAGAGTTTACAGCGATCAATGGAGTTCAGTTTCTGGCTAAAAAAGTAGATCTGGATGCAGGAGCAATTAAAGATTTGGCATTTAAATTAGGCCAAAATAAAGAAGATGTATTCATCATTTTCGGTACAGAACAAAATGGAAAAGCCTTATTAAGCTGTTACATCTCAAAAGAACTTGTCGCTAGTAAAAATCTAAATGCAGGGCAAGTCGTACGCGAACTAGGAAAGCACATCCAAGGCGGTGGCGGCGGACAGCCTTTCTTTGCTACGGCAGGAGGAAAGAACACAGCAGGGATTGGTGCTGCTTTGGAAGCTGCTAAGAGTTTTGTTAGTTAAGAACGTGGTTTTCTCGCAAAGGCGCGAAGACGTAAAAGTTTAAAAAAAAGAGAATAGAGCATAGACCGTTCGCTTGCGCTCTCTTTTAGAATATAGACAGTTCATCTGAATGATAGATGTTATAAAATAAAGTGCTCCTTCCCCTTTTTTGGGGAAGGTAGATTTTCATTTGCTTATGAAGGCAAATGAAAAGACGGAAGGGGTCGTGACAATAAATATTCTTTTAATTCATTCTTATGAAACTACAAACCAACATCCCTTTACGCCCCATAGAAACTTCATTTGGCTATGAGAACAAGATGTTATTGTTAGGGTCTTGTTTTGCTGAAAATATAGGAGAAAAATTAGCGTATCATAAATTTCAGACGACTGTCAATCCATACGGAATTCTTTTTCATCCCTTGGCTATTGAGCGGGTGTTGCAAGATGCGTATAATGAAGAGAGTCATGGTGAGGAAACTATTTTTGAACTAGAAGGCGTTTGGAAATCATTTATTGCACACAGTCGGTTAAATAGCCATTCCAAAGGCGCTATGATCGATAAAATGAATAAGGCGCAGCGCCAACTCAAAAAAGCCTTGCAAGAAGCCTCTCATATATGCATTACGTTAGGAACTGCATGGGTATATCAACATAAAGAAACAGGTATTGCGGTAGCAAACTGCCATAAAGTAGCTCAAAAACAGTTTGTCAAAGGATTGTTGCCTATCCAAGAGATTGTAGCAAGTCTAACACGACAATGTACTGTAATCAAACATCTCAATCCCAAAGCACACATTACCTTTACCGTGTCTCCTGTAAGACATCTTAAAGATGGGTTTGTGGAAAATACCAGAAGTAAAGCACACCTGATTGCTGCTGTGCATGAAGTATGTGACACCCAAGGAACGCATTACTTCCCTGCCTATGAACTCATGATGGATGAGTTACGTGACTATCGATTTTATGCTACAGATATGCTGCATCCTAGCCAACAAGCGGTAGATTATATTTGGGGAAAATTCCTGGAGGTATACGCTGGAGTGTATACTGATGGTCACACTGAGCCTATCGAAGCGCCTAGTCAAAGTAAAAAAGCAAAAGCTACCCTTAAAGAAGTCCAAGCCATCCAACAAGGATTGTCTCACCGTCCTTTTAATGCAAGTAGTGATCAGCATCAAGAATTTCTGCGCAAACTCAGAACGCGTATCGCAACATTACAAAAAGAATATCCTCATATTACTTTTTAGGAATTTTTAGTAGTGTGTTA
>CAYGQJ010000004.1:7780-18508 GCA_964351845.1 uncultured Flavobacteriaceae bacterium
TTACTATTTATTTAAAGACAGTTGTCAAGTGATTGACAATTAGGTCTTACGTCTTGTGTCTAATAGCGAAGCGGTCTTATGTCATAGTCGGATAGGACTATAATTTTAAAGAATACGGCAATTGCCTTATAGGTTGAAAACCTTTGTTTCTAGATCTTTGACTAGAAATCAATACTAAAAATTCAATAATGAAAACAATGAAAACAATGATGATGGCTTTGATAGCGATCAGTATGATTACAGTACAATCATGTAAGAGCGATGATGATGGTGGAGATAGTGGAAATGCAGGTTCAGGAACCGTAACAGCGAATGTAGATGGAGAAAGCTATCAGTCGGATGCGTTAGGAACTTCTGCTACGATTGTTAACGCAGGAGGCGGAATGACCTTATTAATAACGTCTAATGAATTTTCTTCGAGTCGCAATATTACGTTGAGTATTTCTAGCGGATTTGATGGGGAAGGAACGTATCCTATCGGTGGTGATAATAGTGTTTTTGTTATTGGACAATACATTGAGGCAAATGCTAGCAATCCTACTGCTACTCAAATTTGGGCAGCTCCGTTTGATGAAAGCCAACAAGGAGAAATCAATATCACTTCTTTTACAGATACCACTATAGAAGGGACTTTCAGCTTCACAGGGAGAAATGAAGATCAGTCTACAAGAACAATCTCTAACGGATCTTTCAATTTAGAGTATTAAACTAAAAGTATTATAATGATTTAAAAAGTGACTTCGATAGGAGTCACTTTTTTATTGTAATAAATATAGTAGCTTCGTAGTCTCAAGTAAAACCTAGATATGCGTAACGTTATATATGGAGTTAGTATACTCTTTCTTATTCTATTAAGCTTCCGATACTGTGAATTCAAGGACAATGAAGGCGCAGTGATAGAGGAACATTCTGCGCTCATTGAAAAAACCCTCAAAAATGTAGGGAAGTTAGTCGTAACCGAAGGCGAATATGCAGAGGTATTTACCTATGAAGATTCTAAAAAGTTTTATGTAGATATTCTGACGGCTACCAAAAAAGCATTGGTTGTTGCCAATGCCAAAGCAACGATTTCGTATGACCTCAGTAAAATAGAAACACGAATAGATTCAGGAATAAAAACAGTCTATATTGTACATATTCCAGAACCTGAATTGACTATTAATCCTAACTTAGAATATTACGACATACAGCAAGATTTGTTAAATCCTTTTGGTGCTGAAGATTATAATAAAATCAAGTCCAAGGTGATGAAGACGCTCAAAGAGAAAATAGAAGTCTCAAGTTTATATACAAACGCAGAAAACAGACTGATCTCAGAACTACAAAAAATCTATATCCTGACCAATTCACTAGGGTGGACATTACAATATGACACAAAACCCATTACAAGTATCACAGATATAGAAACGTTGCTGGATTAATTTTTCAACAACATGATTCCATTCTCTATAAGATGCGCTACTTCAGGACGTGTTTCTTTTAAGGCTGTAAGATGATCTAATACCGCTTTCGCGAAACCTATGCCGAGCGTAGTTGAAGTAGTAGCATCACCCTCAATCATGAGTTCATAGATCTCTAACGAAAGCAACCAGTCATTCGGGTGATTACGCTGAAGATCTTCAAAAATAACAGACAAAAGTGCTACAGAAACAACTTTCTGTTCTCGCATATCACGCACCTGTTGATAGTGTTCCAGAAGCTTTTTTTCATCGTCAGAAAGAGTTGGTTTTATTGTTGTCGAACTTACCACATGCTCTTCTAGTTTGAAGGATAAGTAATCGGCAGCACCTGCAAAGGCAGATAAAATCTCTTGCCCTAATGCCATATCAAAATCCCCCATATCGGGCGAAAATAATACGTCGTCTTTATACGTAACTGTACATTCTGTAAACTGAATAAGCATCAGTTTTCCGTTGAGATTACGCATTCCAGTCACGTTAAGACCCTCTACAGTAATACCACTTTCAAATTCAAAAGAAATAGGTTTGCCGTCATAAAAATTATACGCCTGCAAATCGCGAGGCCCCATGTTTTCGATAGAAAGGTTGATGCCTTTTAACTTCCCTAGAGGTGATCTAAACCCTTTAGAATGTCTCATGGTGCCGTGGCCAATGAGTTCTTTTTCGCGATAAGCGAGTGCCGTTTCACCTTTGGTTTCAAAATAGATCACTTCATTATCTTCATTTTGAATCATACGGGTAAAAACGCCACTTATTTGAAGCCCTGTACTTAATTCAATCGTACCTATTTGCTTAGAATTGATTAATTTTTGGAGTCCGCGCCATCCTCCTTTACGCACCGCCATGGTATTCGCAAATTCTTCGAGTACCTTCATCAGATACGCAAAATCGGGCGTTACAAATAACTGTGGTTGCGGTTTTGTGATGTCAAATTCTTGATAAATTGCTTCTATGGAATACGGAAGTTTTTCAACCTGATCGGTCATACACCACGCACTTTCACCTATGGAAGAAAGCAATCCTGCTCCGTATATTTTTGGATCTTCTACCGTGCCAATCAGTCCGTACTCAACCGTCCACCAATGCAAATTGCGGATCAATGCGATTTCAGAAGGAATTACTGTTTTGTTTTGTAATGCTTCTATGTGTTCTTCTGCTTTTTGTATGGTGTCAAGATACGTTTCCTGCTCAAGAGTAAGCGTTCCCTCTCCTTTTGGGAGGGGGCTAGGGGGAGGGCTTTCTTTTAAAATAGACAATTCACGAACAGCCTCATACATCTCCATATCGTGCGCACTCGAAATCGCTTTGGCGCCTATTTCTCCAAAACGCCTCAAATACTCAGCATAATCCGGACTTGCAATAATAGGCGCATGTCCGGCACCTTCATGAATAATATCGGGAGCAGGCGTGTACTCTATGTTTTCCAATTGCCGAATATCACTCGCAATAACCAGCACTTTATATGCCTGAAACTCCATAAACGCATTGGGAGGAATAAATCCGTCTACAGCCACAGCGGCCCACCCTATTTCTTGGAGAATACGATTCATCCCATACATAGAAGGGATATTGTCTATGGAGATTCCTGTTTTCTGGAGTCCGTCTAGATAACTTTCGTGCGCTACTTTTCCTAGATAATCTACATTCTTACGCATCACATATCGCCATACCGCCTGATTAATAGGAGTGTAGTCCTCATAGTTTTGAGGTTTAATGTATTGCCTTAAATGTGGAGGCAAACGATCCAGTAATGGATTAGATGCAACAGGAATTTTCATAGATCACAAAATTAAAGACTTTCATAGTAATTTCTGTTATGACTTTCAGGGAGTTTTATAATTTCATTAAAAAGATCCTTGCAGAATCTATGGGTTTGTTATATGCTTTCGCGAAACCTGTGCTGAGCGTAGTCGAAGTAGCGTATAAAGCACAGCCAAAGTAGCGTATACATCAGATCTAGAATTTTAGATATATGATGCGTAGATTATACGTCAATTGCCGTATTGAATGCCCTGCTTGTTTTTTAGAGTTTTGAAGTGTAAAAATCAAAAACCATTTCTTACTATGAAAACACGTATAAATCAACTTCTATTTATAATGCTTTTGTGGCTTCCTATTTCGGGGATAGCTCAAAAAGCCGAAACACCAGATTATCGGTATGATGTAGGGGCAAAAATAAATGATATGACTATTGCCATTTCTGGTAATATGATCGTAGCAACCAATGATGGTTTGGTAGGAATCAAACCAGGAAGTAACGAACTCCTTTTTAATTTTACAGACTATGGACGTGTAAAACCCGAAGAGGTTACCTACGTGCCAGCATCTCCATACCTTATTGTAGACCAGCAGGGACTTGCAGGAATCACCAGTAAAAAAGCGGTGATTGATCATGTAACAGGAGAGGTTATTTTTAGTACAGAAAAGAACGGATGGAAAACAGTTTGGGGTGCAGAGGTAAAAATGCCTCAAAATAAATTAGTAGTGAATGGTCTCCGTAAAGGAGGAGGCAAAGCCGAAAGCGTGACAGCTCGTGTTGCAGTGTATGATTTAGCAACAGGAAAAGAAGACTATTCATTCTTTCTTGTAGAGCCTGGTAAAGTGACCATGAAATCATTTGCAGTGTCTGGACAAACATTATTGTTGGGTGATAAACTCATTGTGCCTACCTCACAAGGAATGATTTGCAAATCCAAAAGCGGAGAAACACTTTGGGAGAATAAAACCAAAAATATTCAATGGATGACGGCAAGTGATAATGAAAAAGATATGTATGGGTTTATTACAAATGATGCAAAAAGTAGCACCAAGATTTTTAAAATAGGTAGCGACGGATCTGAATTATGGGCAGATAATGCAAAAGTGCAAGGAGTGGTTTCAAATTTCCAAATCTTACCACAAGGACTTGCGGTGGTGAGTGATAAAGATACTGCAGGAAAAAGTGTGTTAGCAGGACGTTCTGAGTCTAAAATCGCGTTGTTAAGTGCGACAAGCGGAGAGGATCTATGGGATAAAGCACCTAAAACAAAAGGATTTGTACAGCACTTTTATGTCATGGATGATGGCATCTTATTTGGGGTCTACAGTGGAGGCATCAATAAGGTGTCTTTTGACGGAAAGCCGCTATTCAAAAAGCCGTTAAAAACAGGAGAAAACATTCTTACAATGGCTCAGACAGATAATGGCTTGATTTATATCACTTCTGAAGATGCTAACATTGTGAATTTAGAAACGGGAGATCAGGTTTGGAAAAAACCGTTAAAGTATAAAAAAGCAGCTGCCGTAAGCTCTACCTATGATAGTAAAAACAATAGATATCTTATTAGTGCAGATGACGAGTTGCTAGCCATAGATGCCACGACAAACGATGTAACGACACTAGCCAAATCAAAATTTGATGGAAAAGAAGATCCTAACCATCTGGAGATGCGTGATGGAGGTATTTTATTGACGAGTGATCAAAACCTGTCTTTATTAGAATGGAATGGGGGAGAGCAATGGCATGCCTATCATAAAGCACCAGGAAAGAGTCTTGCAGGGAAAATTGTGGCAGGAGTATCAGCCGTAGCCTCTACAGCAGCAATGGTCTCTATGAGTTATGAAGCAGGCATGAACAAAAATCATTTAGGGCAATACAATCAACGAGGGAGAGATGCAGATCGCGCAGCAACAATGTTTGCTAGTATTTCTTCGGCATCTTTTGCAGAGTTATCAAAGCGCTTTAAAGCAACCGCCGCCACTCAAAATTCACAATTTATATTGACCAACTTAGATAGTGGAGCAGGCTTAGTAAAAGTTAATAAAGATTCGGGTGCTGTAGAAAAACAAATTTTATTGAAGGATAAAAAACCAGAATATCAAGTAGATGAATGGGCTGGAATTTTATATTACAAAGCAGATGCAAATTCGATATTTGCATATGACTTGACCAAATAAAAGTCTCAATGTGTTGAGGTTTTTACGCGAGCCGAGGATACAGTAAAAGTCATTCTCGGCTTTTTTTAAAAAAATGAACATGTATTTCCCTATGGGAATACATATATAGGTTGGGGGACCTATGTATGAGTAAAAGGCTGTGTCAAAGCAGCCTTTTATAGCTTAAAATAGATAAGAAATGATAAAAGATATTTTGTATCCTACCAAAGAGAATCTGTTGATATGGATCAATGCAGGATACCTTATCTTATTGATGAGTATTGGCGTAGTTCCTCCTATTACCGTTGTATTTGCCTACTTTTTAGAAAGCATCATTGTTGGACTCCTCAATATGGTAAAAATGACCATTACTACGCTGTTTGGTCGTACACAAAAAGAAGTTGGTAATTCAGGAACGGCACATTTTCAGACGGTGTTTTTTGCTATTCATTATGGAGCATTTGTAGCGATACAAAGTGTTTTGGCATTTTCGCTATTTGAAATGGATGACACAAGTGTCATCACCGACAGCTTAGACCTTATAGGGAACTACTTTAAAGTACTTGATTTTGACGGGATGGAGTGGGTCATGATGTCTATCATCGCCCAGAATATAGGATACTTTATGGCTAATTTTATCATCAAAGGAAAATACCATCAATATAAGACCGAGAACCTAATGATAAAGCCGTATGTACGCATATTTGTACAACAATTTGTAGTGATCATCGCGGCATTTTTTGTCATTATTTTTAAAGCGGGTATTATCGCTGCGTTGCTATTAATCCTATTTAGAACTTTCATAGATCTTATCATAGTAGCTTTTAGAGAAGATGCAAGATTGACAGACGTAGTGGCTCATTTGATCAAAAAAGAAGGGCAAGATGTAGCGGAAGTGAGGCAGCAATTACAACAACTCACCGAATGATTTTTTGCAGGTATACGCTTTCGCGAAAGCGTGTAAAGAATGATCGGTTGTCTTAGTATTGAATCTATTAAAAATGTATACAAAAGCACCGTAAAATAGAAATATAAGAAATCATGATACTCACACTTATTTTAATAGGAACACTATTCACAGGTAGCCTACTCTTTTTAATCTATCAAAGCCACTGTCAGAAAGACTTTAGAAAACATCAGGAGCATCTTACGCTGTATAAAGAAAAATTCCAGTTGCATAAGAAGCAGATTCAAAAACGAAGCACATATTTACATCAGTATGATTTGTTGAGATATAATCTCTCGGAAGTGCTTTTGGTACAAGATCAAATAAAATTGTAAATTATTGGCATGTTCCATAGATAAGAATTGGGCGCTTTTGCTATATTTCATTGATAAATAAGCTGTTTATGAAAACCTTTAGGTGGTTACTTATTTCATTTATTATTTTCAACTGCTTGTTCTTTCAAGCAGAAGCTCAAAATACAGAAAGACAAATAGATAGTTTGAGTCGTGTTGCTCAGAATGCACCAGATTCTCTGAAGTATGATATTTACAACCGAATGGGATTTTATTATATTTTTAATGATCGAAAACGGGCAGACTCTATCCTCAAAAGCGCTATCAAAAACTCAAAGGCTATAGATTATACATACGGTACTGTTTTACTGACGAATACATACGGGATTAGTTTTGACGTAAATAGAGAGTATGACTCTGCTTTCTATTATTTTGAAAAAGCACGTACACTCTCTAAGTTATATGATTTTAAAGTGTTGGAGACTCGTTCTCTCAATAATTTAGGGATGAATGCTTGGGGGCAAGATAAGTTGAATGAAGCGCAAGAATTCTTTTTTGAAGCATTAACAAAAACCAAAGAGTACTTTCCTGAAAAACGAACGGATACATATTTAAGTAATATAGGATTGATTTACCAAGAATTAGAACAAACCGAAAAAGCATTAACGTATCATACGCAAGCCCTTGAAGAACGCATCAAACGTAATTTAAAAACAGAGCAAATTATCTCGTATAATAATATTGGGATTACCCACAGATTAGATGGGAAGTATGTAAAAGCAGTAGAAGCCTTTGATCGTGGACTTCAGATCGTCGAGGAGATTCAGTTTTATACAGAATATCAGCGATTATTTATTAGTAAAGCTGATACTCAACTAAGTATGGGTAATTATTCAGAAGCCATTATATCTTATGAAAATGCCAAAAAAGGACCGCCAGATAATAATACAGATGTTAGAACCTATTTTGAGGCTATCAGCGGTCTTAGTTATGCCTATTTCTTAACGAATAATGACCAGAAAGCTAGAGAGAACCTTGAAGAAGGGTTTGAGTTGCTAAAGGAGTATCCTTCTTTTACAGACTCTGCAGGCTCTTTTTATAAAACAGCAAGTTCTATTTATTTGGCAGCAGGAAATAAAGACCAAGGAATTCGTTTTATAGATTCTTTACAATCAGTGCTTAAAAGAAGATTTTCTCAAGAAAATGCACGTGCGATCGCCCAATCTGAAACCCGTTTTCAAACAGCAGAAAAAGAAGTAGCTCTTGCTAAAACACGCGCATCATTGGCAGAGCGGGAACTTGAGGTGAGACAGCGTAATACGATTATTTATGGGGTCATTGGAGTGGCATTTTTGTTAGGACTTTTGGGATATTTACTGTATAAACAGCAGCGTTTAAAAAATGAGCAACTCCAAAAGGAAAGTGACCTAAAAGAAGCACTTTCAAAGATTGAAACTCAAAACCATTTGCAAGAACAACGCCTCCGGATATCCAGAGATTTACACGATAATATTGGGAGTCAGCTTACGTTTATTATTTCGTCTTTAGATACTTTAAAATATGGATTAAAAGATGCTGATAGTAAGGTGAAAACCAAGCTTGGAGAAGTAGGCGATTTTACAAAAAACACCATTAATGAATTGCGAGATACCATTTGGGCAATGAATAAAGAAAGTATCTCTTTAGAAGACATAGAAGCTCGTATTGCCAATTTATTAGAACAAGCAAGAACCGCTTGTCCTGAGGTTATTTTTGGGCTAGAAGTTCAAAAACATATTGACAAAACAAAAACGCTTACGTCAGTAGAAGGTGTTTCTATTTATAGAATCATTCAAGAAGCCCTCAATAATGCAATTAAATACGCAAAAGCAACCCATATTGAAGTGTCTTTATCTAAAAATGAAAATCAGTTAGTAGCACGTGTAAAAGATGACGGAAAAGGATTTGATACAAACAATCCTGACATAGGAAATGGCTTGTTAAATATGAAAAAAAGAGCCAAAGACATCGCAGCCACATATACCCTTCATTCTAAAGAAAATGAAGGAACTGAGGTAAGTGTTGCTCTTACTATGAATGTGTAAATACGCCAATTGCCGTATAGGTTACAGTTAGTTTTCGAGTACCTTTAATAAAGTAAATATTGAACCTTCAGAAGGAATAGGATTCTTCAGACAATTCACTTTGCAATAAAAGAAAGCTAATTTAATTAGTATAAGTATCTTTAAAGAAATGAAAATAAAAGTAGCCATCGTAGACGATAATAGCTTTCTAGCCAAAGCAGTCAAAGAAAAACTCTCGTTTTTTGAAGACATTGATATCAAGTGGATGGCTATGGACGGAAGTCAAGCACTCAGTAAACTAGAAGACAATCACAACCTGCAAGTGATCCTCATGGATATAGAGATGCCTGTGCTTAACGGCATTGAAACTACGCAGATGGTCAAGCAAAAATATCCACACATTAAGATCATCATGCTCACCGTATTTGACAATGATGAAAACATTTTTAAATCCATCCAAGCAGGCGCTGATGGATATTTACTCAAAGAAGTGACCCCAGATGTGTTGTATAGCGGTATCAAAGAAACCTTAGACGGAGGCGCAGCCATGAATCCGTCGATTGCGATGAAAACGTTGAAACTCCTTCGGAATCCATTGACCATAGAAAATGATACCGACAGAGAAGAAATCAGCCTTTCAAAAAGAGAAGTCGAAGTACTAGAACAACTCTCCAAGGGATTAAGCTATAAAATCATCGCCGATCATCTCTTTCTTTCACCTAGTACCGTACGCAAGCACATTGAAAATATCTATAAAAAACTACAAGTACACTCCAAAATTGAGGCCGTCCAAAAAGCCAAAAAGCATAACCTTATTTAGAAGGCAAGGCCCCTAGCCCCCGAAGGGGGAGCGCTAACTCTTGCAGTTTGCCATACTCATAATACACTAGATGGAAGTGCTAAAAATAGCGTAGCACTCTATTTTTAGTATATCACACTTATTTTCTAATATTTAAAAAAGCTCCTTCCCTCAACGAGGGAAGGTGGCTGTGTCGAGGTCACGAGATACAGACGGAAGGGAGTTTTGTTTCAACCTATACTTAGATTTTTATAATTTACAGACAAGCTAAGCGCTACCAACCAAAGACTAATAGCTAACGACCACCAGCTACTAGCTACATTATACGTCAACTGCCGTATTTCAGAAACCCTCCAAGTATTGCATTTTTATCATGTAAAAACCAATACATTATGAGAACGCTTATTTTACTACTACTCTTTGTGAGTATGCACGTATTTGCACAAGACTATCCGATGGGAATGAACTGGGACGAGCAGTCCTACCGAAGTATCCCGTATAAAGTACAATTTACTGCCAGTACCTATGATAACTTACCATCCTCTTACTCGCTAGAGGAATTTACACCCACACCTGGAAATCAAGGGCAATATGGAACTTGTGTAGCGTACGCGGCCGCCTACGGATTACGTACCACCATGCTCGCTAAAGATTTTAACATCACAGATAAGCAACAAATTACCAGCTATGCCTTATCTCCGTCCTTTATTTATGAGCAAATAAAAAACGAAGATGACCCTAACTGCCAAAAAGGAGCCAACCCTAAATTAGGTATGGAAGCTCTTAAAATAGTGGGTGCGCCATTGCTAAAAAACTTTCCCTACCAATGCGGCGCTACCATTACCACAGACGCCCAACTGGAAGCTATCGACTATCGCATCAGAGATTACCAAACCCTATTTTTTTATGACGAACAAGATCCCGGCGTACGCGTCAATGCTACCAAAAAAGCATTAAGCGAAGGCTATCCTGTACTCATCGGAATGAAACTTCCAGAAAGCTTCTTTAGCGCTCAAAAAGTATGGCGATCAGTTCCTTCAGATAAAGGAACCCTTGCCAAAAAACACGGATATCATGCCATGGTTGCTGTAGGGTATGACGACAATTTTGAAGGAGGCGCCATCAGAGTTCTCAATAGCTGGAGCACCCAATGGGGAGATGGCGGTTATATCTGGGTGCCCTATAAAGAATACGACGAGTGGTGTCTAGGCGCTTTACAACCCTATAGCTATCACAAGAAAAAAGAAGACCC
>CAYGQJ010000004.1:18608-26924 GCA_964351845.1 uncultured Flavobacteriaceae bacterium
AAAACACAAAAAATCAATAAAATTTTACCCTACAGTGACGGGATGTCTCCACTTATTGGAGCCAATTCGACTATTGCATTCCCAAGCGAAAAGAAAGTCATTCGAATGGATAATACACCCGGCTCTGATTATTTGTTGATTCTTTTTAGTCAGCAGCAATTAGACGAAGCACAACTCCTCAGTGCCATGCAAAACACCACTGGCGGATTGACCGCTAAAATCAAAGCCGCTTTAGGCGATAAACTGATTGATAAGAATCAGATTCTGTACAGTGCTGTATCCCCAGGATTTAAAGTAAAAGAAGGAGCTTCGGGCTACGTGGTTCCGTTAATGGTAGAATTAACACACTTGTAAGATGAGAGATTCTAAGCAAACAAATAGTGAGGTTGGGTACGCTACTTCGACAGGCTCAGCATACCATTTCGCGAACCTGCCTCGCCGGCAGGCAGGAGCGTATATCCTCAAAATAATAGTGGTACTCATACTAGTATGTAGTACGTTCTCAGGATGGGCTCAAAACACCAATATTGCCGTGCAAAGCAATCACGTAGAAGGCGCCACCTATGCCGTCATCGATAATGAGCGACAACTACTAGTCACCTACGGATACATGGATAAAACCTTAAAATTCTGGAATCAGAATACAGGATTTTTATACAAAACCATTGATATGCCTTCCTATGTGAGTGATTTGGAAGTAAACACTCAGAAAGGTATTACCTATGTCCTGATGTCAAATACCATTGTGTTGTATGACAATACCACTTTTGAGGAGATCAAAAGATATGCTTTAGGGCGAATTTATACCATGACGTTTCACGAGATACAAAGACAGGGAATGTTGCTTTTGTATGCTCAAAATCAAGACGGAAAAGCAGAAATATATGGGCTTAATGAAGAAACAGGGGAGTTTCAAGGCATTGGTTCGGGTCCTTATCCGGGAGAAGGCGAAGTCAATCATATGTCTTTTACCAAAAATAATAAGTACTTCTGGGTAGGTGATAATTATCAAGAACATTACCTGTATAATTTAGAAACAGGCGAATCTTACTCTTTTAAAGGAACGCCGCTTGCCCTCTTTGAAAATGGCGATCTGTTATTTGTCACTAAAGTGGATAATACCCATATTGATATCATTCGATGGGATGTGCGCACAGGTGCCGCAAAGTGGACCTATAACCAAGTCGTAGAAGATTATGGAGATAATTATACACCATATTTAGGACAAGTCGCTATGAATCCAGATCAAAGTACCTTTTGGATCGCACCCTCAAAATCAACGTTTTTAGAATTAGATAGCAACGCAGGTTTTGTGCTAGGGAAAATTTATAGAGATGAGTCCAAACGAGCCATGATTACAGACGGAACCTATCTTTATGCGCAAAGCGGTACAGACAAGCCGTATGCAAAATTCAAAGCTTATGATAAAGTGCCTGTAGTAGAGTTCGGTTCAACTATTTTTGATCCTAGCGTAATGACAACTGCCATCAATGCAGAAAATGCAGAAATTGTCGTTGCCAATTTTGATGGTGATACGTATAGCCTTTTAGGAAGTAACGCGACGACTTTTCTCACTAAATACAACAAACCAGCGGATAATGGGTATTTTTCGGGAACTCGCTATGTAGCAGCACAGCAGTCTAAAAAAGTGCTTAGTATTCCTGGGTCAACGTCAAAAATATATACGTTTGAAAGAGGGAAACCCAATTCTTTTAAAGCAGGTACACGAAGTTCAAATAACGTGTCAGGTGTTTCCTATAACGAATCAAAAGAGGTACTTGCCATTGCAGGCGGCGGCACCTTTAGAGTGATCGATATGGCGACTAGTCAAGACATTTACATCAAAGCGATTTCACAAACAGTACTTGGCGAACAAGTGATAAGTATAAGTCCTAAAGAGGCACAGGTAGCGATGCTTTTACAAGAGCAAGTGGGTGACGAACTTTCAGACTTCAGAGTAGAATACATCGATTATGAGACCAAACAGACCCTTTGGGAGAAGAAAGAGCGGTATTCTTATATAAAACACATCAATCAAGGCAATCAGTTGTTTGCTATCCAAACACAAGCCGATCGCGTTGATATTTTGGACGCTACATCGGGGGCAGTCAGTCGTAGCTTTACTATACAAGACGCCGAGTTTGGGAGTTCTTTTGCGCTAAGCCCAGATGAACGTTCACTTGTCGTAGCTGGTTATCAAAAACCAACGAATGTGTTTGACACCCAAAATGGAAAATTGCTTGGTGCTATACAGACATCTGCTGAGTTTGCTGAGATGCAGTTTTTAACCAATACGCAGTTTGCGATTGCCTCAGATGGCGCCATCCGCGTATATGATATTAACACTGGGAAAGAAGCCTTTCGAATCTATATTTTTGAAGATAAGGAATGGCTGATTCATACCCCTGAAGGCTATTTTGACGGATCTCAAAACGCGTGGAAACGCGTCGTGTTTTCAAACCAGAATACGATTATTCCGCTGGAAAATGTATTTCAGAATTTTTATACACCTAGACTATTGCACAAACTAGTACGTCAAGAAGATATTGAAAGAAGAGATGATATTGATGATTTAAAACCAGCGCCTAGTGTACAAATAAGCTATAAAGAAGGAACAAGAGGCCTGACGGTAGAGGATGATGTGGCGATTACCACCAAAAACGGATCGGCTGTGATTACACTTGCTGGAGATCCTAAAGGCGATCGGATCACAGAATTCAGACTCTTTCATAACGGAAAACGGGTGTCCGTTGGAAATCGAAATCTAACCGTAGAAGACAATGTGCCCGTAGGCGCAAGCAAAGCGTTTTCTATTAGCTTGTTGCCTGGTGATAATACCTTTACAGCCATTGCCGTTAATTCACAACAAACTGAAAGTGCCACCGAGCAATTACTTGTCAATTATACGCCTGAACAAAATAAGCTACCTGTCAAAAAAGGGATGCAGTTGCACTTGATGATTGTGGGGATAGATGCCTACAAAAACCCAAAGTACAACCTGAATTATGCTGTAGCGGATGCGAGTAGTTTTAAGGAAGCCATTGATAAAGGGATTGGACAGATCACCACAAGCGTCAATACCTATGTGATTTATAATGATGAGGCGGTAAAGGGAACGATAGAAGACCGCTTTCGCGAAATTACAGAAAAGGCAAACCCACAAGATATTTTTATCTTCTATTATGCTGGTCACGGCGTTGTTACCCAAGATGCCGATAAAGAATTTTATATCGTTCCTCATAATGTGACACAGCTCTATGGCGCTGATGAATCCCTTAAAAACAAAGGAATCTCTGCCACGCGACTGAAACAGATAGCAGCCAATATCCCTGCGCAAAAACAATTGTATATTCTAGATGCCTGTCAAAGTGCCGGCGCATTGAGTACCGTAGCCTCCAGAGGAGCCGCCGAAGAAAAGGCCATTGCACAACTCGCACGAAGCACAGGAACGCATTGGCTCACCGCTTCAGGAAGTGAACAATTCGCTACCGAATTTGCAGAGCTAGGACACGGCGTATTTACCTATGCGCTTTTAGAAGCCCTTTCTGGAAAAGCCGATAGTGGAGATAAACGCATCACTGTAAACGAAATCAAAGCCTACATTGAATCTCGCGTACCCGAAATTTCAGAGAAGTACAAAGGAAGTCCGCAGTACCCATCTAGTTTTGGATTTGGACAAGATTTTCCAGTATCTATTTCGAATTAGATGTTAATCTATCGAAAATCGATAAAATGCACCTTTCCCTTTTAGGGAAAGGTGGCAATGGTAAAGCGGTAGCGATACCATTGACGGAAAGGGTGTTTTACACCTCTATTTCCTATCTTCCATAGTATTTATCTTATACTATTGACTCAAAGAGATCCTGATTCTGGAGTTTCAAATGTTTATAAGATTCCCTCATAAAGTGTATATTGCAGGGTATGAAACTGAGTACGCTTTCGCGAAAGCAAGAAATATATAAAACCGCTGCACGACTCTTTAAAGAAAAGGGGTATAGCGCTGTGACCATGCGAGATCTTGCATCAGCCATGGGAATCAAAGCGGCGAGTTTATACAACCATATTGCGTCAAAACAACAAATCCTTTCTGAAATCATACTAGATATTGCGACACAGTTTACAGAAGGTATTGATACCATTACAGGACAAGAAACCAACACCCTGACAAAACTAAAAGCAGTCATCGCACAACACATTACGCTTACCGCAAACAATCCCTACGGCATGGCAGCGCTTAATAATGATTGGATGCATCTAGAAGGAAAACTAGATCACTATCTAGACCTTCGGAACCGCTACGAAAAGACATTTAGAGACATCATTTTAGAAGGGAAAAAATCAGGAGAACTAAAAGATGTGAACACAGAAATCTTAGTGTATTCTATTCTCACCACCTTGCGTAATCTCTATCTGTGGATTCCTAAGAAAGGAGAACTCAAAAAAGACGAATTAATTGAAGGACTGTGTGTTACATTGCTTCAAGGTGTTGAACGTTAAAGAATTGTGAGTTTTTTGGAAATCTAACTAACAATCGTTAGTTTTGTACTATCTAATTAGTATAATGGCGCAATTTCATACAATACGAGTAAAGGATATTTACAAAGAAACATCAGATTGTTCTGTAGTGACTTTTGATATTCCCGAAAACCTGCAACATGAATTTGATTTTCAGCAAGGACAACACCTTACTTTGAAAGCACTCATTGATGGTCAGGATGTCCGCAGATCCTATAGTTTGTGTTCTAGTCCTGTCGATAAAGAGTGGAAAGTCGCCGTAAAGCAAATACCTGGAGGGTTGTTTTCTACCTATGTAAATGAGCAACTACAAACAGGCGATATGATCGAAATCATGGAGCCTAGTGGAAAATTTGGCGTGCCTGTATCAAAAGAGGCAACAAAGAATTATGTGGTTTTTGCCGCAGGAAGTGGGATCACGCCCATACTGTCAATGATTAAAACCCATTTGGCATTAGAGCCCAATGCGACGTTTAAATTATTCTATTTAAATAGAACCGTAAAATCCATTATCTTTAAGGAAGCGATAGAGCAGTTACGGAATCAGTACTTTGGAAGATTAGAGATTTTTTATTTCTTAACCAAAGAACAACGTGATATTGAGTTGTTTAATGGACGCTTTACCAGCGAAAAATTACAAACGCTTACCAAAACATTAATCCCCGTAGATACCACAGACGAAGTTTTTATCTGCGGACCCGAAGAAATGATATTTTTAATCCGTGACGAGTTAGTCGCTGCAGGATTAGAAAAAGAGAAAGTCCATTATGAATTATTTGTGACAGGGCTTTCTGAAGAAGATAAACAACGTACGGCGAGACTCGCCGAACAAAAAGTAGAAGGTGTAGAAGTCACGATTGTAGATGGAGGAAAAGACTTCCACTTTACCATGACAGATGAATATGATAATATTCTAGATGCAGCCTTAGGTGCAGGTGCTGATTTACCTTTTGCCTGTAAAGGTGGTGTGTGTAGTACGTGCAAGTGCAAAGTAGAAGAAGGAACGGTTGAAATGAAAGTCAACTATGCATTAGAAGAAAATGAGGTAGCTCAAAACTTAGTATTAAGTTGTCAAGCAGTCCCAACATCTGAGAATGTAAAAGTGAATTTTGATGTGTGAGCCCTTTGGGCGAGCATTCCCACGAAGGTGGGAATCTCTTGAAAGGAAAAAAGAGTATAGTTTAATGCGATACCCACCTTCGTGGGTATGAAAATGAAGATACTATGAGTGAAAAAGAAGTAAAAAACCTAGAAGAAATTTTTGAAGCACGTATTGCTCGTGATGAAAAAATTGAACCGAAAGACTGGATGCCAGAAAAGTATCGCAAGACACACATCCGTCAGATCAGTCAGCATGCACATTCTGAAATTGTAGGGATGTTGCCAGAAGGGAACTGGATTTCCAGAGCGCCTTCTTTGCGTCGTAAAGTAGCCTTATTGGCAAAAGTGCAAGACGAGGCAGGTCACGGATTGTACCTCTATTCCGCTTGTGAAACCTTAGGGATTTCTCGTAATGAATTGTACGAGCAATTGCATTCTGGGAAAGCAAAGTATTCTTCAATTTTCAATTATCCAACCATTACTTGGGCAGATATGGGTGCAATTGGATGGCTGGTAGATGGTGCAGCAATTATCAATCAAGTACCGCTCTGTAGTACCTCTTACGGGCCATATGCACGCGCGATGATTAGAGTATGTAAAGAAGAAAGCTTCCACCAACGACAAGGGTTTGAGATTATGCTCAAATTAGCTAATGGAACTCCAGAACAAAAAGACATGGCGCAAGATGCGTTGAATAGATGGTGGTGGCCATCACTGATGATGCTAGGTCCTACCGATGCAGAATCCGTACACACCGAACAATCTATGAAGTGGAAACTCAAGCGTAAAACTAATGATGAGTTACGTCAGCAATTCATAGATCAAACCGTACCACAAGCCGATTTGTTAGGACTGACAATTCCAGATCCAGATTTAAAGTGGAATGAAGAAACAGGTCATTATGACTTTGGAGAAATTGATTGGGATGAGTTTTGGCAAGTGGTCAAAGGACACGGTCCTTGTAATAAAGAACGCATGAAGGCACGAGTAGGTGCATGGGAAGAAGGAACATGGGTGCGTGACGCGGCGATGGCGTATGCTGAGAAGAAAGAGGCGCGTAAGAATGCTATCAAAAAAGCAGTCTAAGTAGAAAGCTTATTTATAAATGATTATTCTCTCCCTTTGGGAGAGATGCCCGAAGGGCAGAGAGGGCTTATGAATATAAATTCTCTTCAAAATTTAAAAGATACCCGCCTTCGCGGGCATGAGTTATGTCAAAAAAAAACTGGCCCCTTTGGGAAATCTTCGTGAGAAGTAAAAACGGATTAGAGCATAGACATTTTGGAAGCCTTCATGCATCAGATGCAGAAATGGCACTGGAAAATGCACGTGATGTATACACACGCAGAAGTGAAGGTGTGAGTATTTGGGTGGTAGAAAGTAGTAACATTACAGCAAGCAATCCAGAGAATAATGGAGAGCTCTTTGAACCTGCAGCAGATAAAGTATACCGTCACCCTACATTTTATGATTTACCAGATGAGGTGAAGCATATGTAGTGGAAGGAAATCGAAGCTGAAATTGAAATCGAAGTTGAAAAACTAATGAACAAATATAATTTGGATAGTCGTTTTGAAGATTTCGTAGCATCAGTTGTGTTACTCTTTAAATCCCATCCTACTTCATTTGCAGCGGATTATTTAGCGAAACAACTGATACGCTCCGCTTGTTCTTCAGCTTTGAATTTTGGTGAGTTTGAAGGTGCAAAATCAGACAGAGATAAGGCTAATAAATTAAGAATTACTTTAAAAGAATTACGAGAATCACTCAGAAATTTAAATATACAGATCAAAAGCAAGCTTTTAGAGGCCGAAGAAATTAAAAACATCAAGCAAGAAAATGACGAATTAATTAGAATAGTAGTGACTCTCCTCAAAAAATATGAACAAGAATAATTGAATTCGATTTGGTTTTCGATTTCAGTTTCGATTTCAGAATATTATGAACAACAAAAACTTATATGATTATATCCTCGGTATCGCAGACAACAGTCTTATTTTAGGACAACGTCTAGGGGAACTCTGTGGTCACGGGCCCAGTTTAGAGACAGACATTGCAGGAACTAATATATCACTAGACCTATTTGGGCAGGTGCGAAGTTATTTTCAATATGCAGCACAAGTTTCTGATGATGAAAATGCAACAGAAGATACGTTGGCTTTTATGCGCATCGAAAGAGCGTATAAAAATGTATTGCTTGTTGAGCAACCCAATACTGATTTTGGATATACCATAGTACGTCAGTTTCTTTTTGATGCCTACCATTTATTATTCCTGAAAGAACTAGAAAAAAGTACAGATGATACGCTTGCGGCTATCGCCAAAAAGTCAATAAAAGAAGTGAGTTATCACTGGCGTTTTTCTTCAGATTGGATCAGAAGATTGGGTGACGGAACTCCAGAAAGCCATGAGCGTGTACAGGAAGCGGTGACTGATTTATGGATGTATACCGACGAGCTTTTTCATCAAACAGAAGCAGATCAGGCAATGATTGCCACAGGTGTTGGAGTAGATACGTCAACGTTGAAGGATACCTATTATAAAATGATCTCTGATGTACTTACAGAAGCAACCCTAGCGGTTCCAGAAGGGAAATATTTCCATAAAGGAGGAAAGCAAGGAATTCACTCAGAACACATGGGATACATTCTTGCAGATATGCAATACATGCAACGCACTTATCCTAATATGGAATGGTAA
>CAYGQJ010000004.1:27024-29548 GCA_964351845.1 uncultured Flavobacteriaceae bacterium
ATGAGCCAATCAATACGCAAAGAAATAGAAAACGGAGTCGCAACGCTTACCTTTAATCGCCCTGAGGTTTTTAATAGTTTCAACCGTGAGATGGCATTATTGCTTCAAAGCGAGCTTGATGCATGTGCAAACGATCCCGATGTAAGAGCGATGGTAATTACTGGAAGCGGAAAAGCTTTTTGTGCAGGCCAAGATTTAAAAGAGGTAACAGACCCTGCGCTTAATCCTGGATTTAAAAAAATATTGGAAGAACACTACAATCCTATTATTACCAGAATTCGCGCGATTGAAAAACCAATTATTGCAGCCGTCAATGGAGTAGCAGCAGGAGCAGGAGCAAATATTGCGCTCGCTTGTGACATCGTAATTGCGCATGAAAAAGTAAGTTTTATTCAGGCATTTAGTAAAATAGGATTGGTGCCGGATAGTGCAGGCACCTTTTTCTTACCAAGATTAATTGGTTTTGGGAAAGCAAGTGCTTTGATGATGTTAGGCGATAAAGTGTCTGCAACAGAAGCAGAAAAACTTGGAATGATCTATAAAGTCACAACTCTAGAGGATTTTCAAACAGAAATAGAAACAGCGGCCATGACCTTGGCGCAAATGCCAACCAAAGCTTTGGGAATGACCAAAAGATTGCTTAATGAGTCCATGAGTAATACCTTAGAGCAACAACTAGATGTAGAATCAAAATTACAAATAGAAGCAGCTAGTAGCGAAGATTATGCAGAAGGCGTTACTGCTTTTGTTGAAAAAAGGAAACCTAATTTTAAGGGAAGATAGTGATTAACGATTGTTGATTATGGATTGGAGATTTTTGATTTAAAAAGAATATTGAATATCGAACAAGGAATATTGAATAGCGAAGTGAAAATACTATGAGTCATAAGAAATACGATATAGAAGAACGTTTGATTCAATTTGCGGTAGCTATTATTGGCGCATGCAATAAACTAGATGGAAGTTACGCATCACAGCATTTGTCAAAACAATTAATCCGTTCGACGACCTCGGCGGCATTAAATTATGGTGAAGCACAAAGCGCTGAATCTGCGAAGGATTTTCTTCATAAAATGAAATTATGCTTGAAAGAGTTAAGAGAGTCTTTAGTAAATTTAAAAATTCAAAAAGGAGCGGAGTTGATAAAAGACATTCAGAAGATTGACATATTAATTCAGGAAAACAATGAATTAATTTCAATTTTCGTAGCAAGTATAAGAACTTCTCAGAACAAAAATAAATTAAAATAGTACGAGCAAGAGTAAGAAAAACTTCAATATTCGATATTCCTTGTTCGCTATTCGATACTAGAAAATAAATAAACATCACCCATGAGTGAATCAAATCCACAATCCACAATCAAAACCGTAGGAATCATCGGTGCAGGAACCATGGGTTCCGGAATTGCACAAGTAGCCGCAACCGCTGGATGCTTGGTAAAGCTATTTGATACCAACCAAGCAGCGTTAGATAAAGCAAAAGGCGCACTAGAGAAAGTATTGAACCGTTTGATTGAGAAAGGGAGAATAGCTACTGATGAGAAAACTAGAATTCAAGGAAATATCCAGTATGTAAATGCCCTAAAAGAATTGGCAGATGCAGACCTGACGATTGAGGCCATTATTGAAAACCTTGATATTAAAAAGAAAGTATTTCAAGAGTTAGAAGGCTATGTGTCGGATACAGCTATTATTGCTTCCAATACCTCTAGTCTTTCTATAGCTTCTATTGCCGCATCATTACAACGGCCAGAACGTTGTATTGGGATTCATTTTTTTAATCCAGCCCCTTTAATGAAGTTGGTGGAAGTGATACCTGCCGTACAAACTTCACAAGCTGTTTTGAATACGTGTGTTGCAGAAATTACACGTTGGAAAAAAGTAGTAGCCGTTGCAAAAGACACCCCTGGTTTTATTGTAAATCGTGTAGCTCGTCCTTTTTATGGAGAGGCTTTACGAATGTATGAAGAAGGAATCGCTGATTTTGCCACCATCGATTGGGCTATGAAAACCATAGGGGGTTTCAGAATGGGGCCTTTTGAACTCATGGATTTTATAGGAAACGATGTGAATTATACCGTAACAGAAACCGTGTTTAATGCCTTCTATCAAGATCCAAGATACAAACCCTCATTTACGCAGCAACGCTACAGTCAGGCGGGGTATTTAGGCCGGAAATCAGGACGAGGGTATTATGACTATGTAAATGAGCAGGCCGATAATGCTTTCGCGAAATCGAGAAAAGGAGATTCACGACCAGAGGGAGAGCGAAGCGGTAAAGCGAACCCTAATACAGATAAAGCAGTAGGAAATCAAATTTTTGATCGTGTACTTGTCATGCTCATTAATGAAGCTGCCGATGCTTTATTTTGGAATATTGCGAGTGCAGCAGATATCGATAATGCCATGACCAAAGGCGTAAACTACCCCAAAGGGTTACTACAATGGGCAGATGAAAAAGGAATATCTTGGTGTGTTGAAAAGATGGATGCATTGTATGACGAATACCGAGAAGATAGATACCG
>CAYGQJ010000004.1:29648-65017 GCA_964351845.1 uncultured Flavobacteriaceae bacterium
CCATACAGCACATGGCTTGGGATTGAGATTATTGAGTCAAAAATAGGTTATGTGAAAGTAGGGATGACCATCCGAAAAGAAATGCTGAATAGCATGCAAAAAGCACACGGAGGGATTACCTATTCGCTGGCAGATACCGCTTTTGGGTTTACGGCCAATACCCATGGGAAGTATGCCGTATCTATAGAAACGAGCATTAATCACATAGAAGCATTGGAAGAAGGGGACTATATTACTGCTGAAGCAACAGTAGATCACCAAAAAACAAAAGTAGGTTTTAATATCGTAGAGGTGAAAAGAGGTAAAGAACTCGTAGCTTTGTTTAAAGGTGTTGTGTATAGAACAACCAAAGATTGGAGTGAATAATAAATAACATAAAAGATATAATGAAAAAACAAATACTGCTTATAGGAATCCTATTGATATCCATAGTATCCTACGCACAAGTTGCTACAGCACCTCAAAATGAAGATGCTGAAAAACTGAAATCAACGCTGCAAATGTTAAATGGAGCCGAGGTTGTCATGGATGTTGATACAAACCTGTATCCTAAATCAGAAGGGATGTCTTATTTCTCACAAGATGAAAAAGCAGGTATTGTACCTATGGTTGTTCCTGCTTCTTTTGAGAAGATGAAAGAAGATCTTGAAAAACAAGAATCAAAACAAGGGGTGGCTATTTTAGATCGAGGTGTAAGAGAGGTTGAAGGCAGGGAGCTATTGTTTTTGAAACAAAGAATTGATCGAGAGGGCGTTCCTTATATTAGTATGATTTTTTGTGAGAGAAATACCGATGAGAGTACCATTCTCATTTCAACTTTTTGTGAAGAAAGTAAAGAGAAAACATATGCGGCATCTATCAGTAAAGCCGTTATTTCTGCAAGAATAAAGGGTTAAAATACGATGGAAGAAGCATATATTATAGATGGAGTACGTACTCCTATAGGAAATTATAAAGGGACGCTGAGTGCGGTTCGTACAGATGATTTAGGAGCACATGTGATACGAGAAATCGTAAGACGAAACCCTAACATCCCAAAAGAGGCATATGATGATGTCATCATGGGGTGCGCTAATCAGGCAGGTGAAGACAATCGTAATGTAGCTCGCATGAGTTTATTACTAGCAGGGTTGCCATATACAGTGCCTGGGGAAACCGTTAATAGATTATGCAGTAGCGGACTTTCAGCCATGATTCATGCAAATCGTGCTATAAAAGCTGGTGATGGAGATCTCTTTATTTCTGGAGGTGTAGAAAATATGACCCGCGGGCCCTACGTAATGGCAAAACCCTCTTCGGCGTTTGGTGGCGATAGTAAGATGTATGATTCTACATTTGGATGGCGTTTTATCAATCCAAAAATGCAAGAATTGTACGGTACCGATGGCATGGGAAATACTGCCGAAAATTTGGTGGAGAAATACAATATCTCCAGAGAAGATCAAGACGCCTTTGCGTATCATAGTCAGATGAAAGCAGCAGCAGCACAATCGAGCGGAAGACTTGCCAAGGAAATTGTTCCTGTTGAGATTCCGCAGCGTAAAAAAGATCCAATCATTTTTAAAGATGACGAGTTCATAAAACCTAATAGCTCCAAAGAAATTCTTGCAAAATTACGTCCAGCCTTTAAAAAGGAAGGGGGGAGTGTTACCGCAGGAAATAGTTCAGGGCTCAATGATGGCGCTGCAGCAACGATTATTGCCAGTGAAGCAGCGGTAAAGAAATACGGATTACAACCGTTGGCGAGAATTGTTTCTTCGGCAGTGGTAGGTGTGGAGCCTCGTATTATGGGAATTGGCCCTGTACAAGCATCGAATAAGGCCCTTGAAAAAGCAGGCTTAACGATGGAAGATATGGATGTGATCGAGTTGAATGAAGCGTTTGCTTCACAAGCCTTGGCATGTATTCGTGAATGGGGATTGGAGGATAATGATCCGCGTATCAATCCAAATGGAGGTTCGATTGCGATTGGGCATCCGCTAGGTGTAACGGGAGCACGTATTGCCTACTCGGCGGCCTTAGAATTGAAAGAAACCGGGAAACGCTATGCACTAATTACCATGTGTATTGGTGTGGGTCAAGGATATGCTGCGATTATTGAGAATGTAACTAGGTAAGCTTTCGCGAAAGCGTACCCAACATAAATTAATATGAAAATACTCATCATAGGAGGAAACGGAACCATTGGAAAAACAGTGGCGACCCGTTTTAAAGAAGCAAACGAAGTCATAATCGCAGGCAGAACCTCGGGTGATGTAACTGTAGATATTGCATCTTCAGACTCCATCCAGAAAATGTTTGAGACCGTTGGAAAAATAGATGCCGTCGTCAATATTGCTGGTGATGCAAAATGGGACAAGTTTGATAACCTTACGGAAGACGATTTTTACATTGGTATCAAAAGTAAAATGATGGGACAGGTGAATCTTGTGCGGATTGGAAAAGATTTTTTAAACGACAGAGGTTCTTTTACCCTAACAACTGGAATTCTTGCCGATGAACCTGTAGATATGACAACAAGCGCTGCAATGGTTAACGGAGCCATTCAAAGTTTTACCATGGCGGTTGCCTTAGAGTTAGAACGAGGCATTCGTGTCAATGTAGTCTCTGCAGATCTTGTAGAAGATGCATATGATAAATACAAAAATTACTTCCCAGGCAATACACCTGTTCCGATGAACAAGGTAGTGGACGGATATGTAAAGAGTGTGATGGGGAAAATAAATGGACACATTATTAGAATACGAGGATAGTACGCTCCTGCCTGCTGTAGGCAGGTTCGCGAAAGCGTAAAGACAATAAAAGATTCCGTTTTCAGTTTCGATTTCGGTTTCGATTTAAAAAATAATAGTTTTTATGATTTTAGAATCTTATATAAACGGACATTGGACCGCAGGTGATAACAACAATACGCGCAATATGTATGATGCAATCACAGGCGAGGTGATCGGGCTTACAAGTACCGAAGGCCTTGACATTGCGAGCGCATTGCAATTTGGACGAGACCATGGTAAAGCCTTGCGGGATATGACTTTTCAGCAACGCGGGAATATGATTAAAAAGCTGGCGTTGTATCTCAACAAACGCAAAGAGGCTTTTTATGAATTAAGTTACAAAACAGGAGCGACCCGTGCAGATAGTTGGGTGGATATAGAAGGAGGATTTGGAAACCTATTTGCCAATGCGAGTTTACGTAAACTTTTCCCAGATCAGAGTTATGCTGTAGAAGGTGATCCTATCGATTTATCGCGTGGAGGTCGTTTTATGGCGCACCATATTTTAGTACCTAAAAAAGGAGTTGCCGTACACATTAATGCGTTTAATTTCCCAGTTTGGGGAATGCTAGAAAAATGTGCTGTCAACTGGATGGCTGGAATGCCAGCAGTGGTATTACCAGCACCACAAACCGCCTTTTTAACCGAGGCAGTAGTGAGAGAGATCATCAACAGTGGGATTCTTCCACCAGGTGCGTTACAATTATTATCTGGGCTTACTACGTCTATTTTGGATACTGTAGGCAGCCAAGATGTGGTCACCTTTACAGGAAGTGCACACACGGGAAGACAGTTGAAAGTACACCCAAGGTTGACCGAAGAGAGTGTTCCATTTACGATGGAAGCAGATAGTTTAAACGCTAGTATTCTCGGACCCGATGCGGTACCAGGAACACCCGAATTTGAACTTTTTATTAAGGAAGTTCGCAAAGAAATGACTTCTAAGTGTGGTCAAAAATGTACTGCTATTCGTCGTGTGATGGTACCTTCTAAATTGATGGAAGATGTACAAATTGCCTTAGGAAAACAACTCGCACGTACCGTGATAGGTGATCCTAAACTTAGGGAAGTACGCATGGGTGCGCTTATTAACAACGATCAGCGTGAGGCGATAAAAACACAAATTGAAAAAATAGCAACAACTGCTCAGATGGTTTACGGGTCATTAGACACGATTGATGCGATGGGAGCTGATGGTGAAAAAGGCGCTTTTATCAGTCCAATTTTGCTGCGTGAAGATCACCCTTTTAAAAATACACAAGTACACGAGATAGAAGCCTTTGGTCCTGTGAGTACGCTTATGCCCTATGATGGTGTTGAGGAGGCAATTCAGTTGGCTCAAATGGGAAAAGGATCCCTAGTAAGTTCTGTGGTGACGGCAGATAATGCTTTCGCGAAAGCGTATACCATAGAAGCTGCATCACACCACGGTCGTATTCTAACCCTAAACCGAGATAGCGCTCCTCAAAGTACCGGTCATGGTTCGCCATTACCCTTGTTAGTTCACGGAGGTCCTGGGCGTGCCGGAGGCGGTGAAGAAATGGGAGGATTACGCGGAATCAAACATTATATGCAACGCTGTGCGGTGCAAGGAAGTCCCACAAGTTTGACTGAAATTACAGGTATTTATCAACCCAATGGTGCCTATAAAGAAGCAGAAAAACATCCGTTTGCGTATCACTATGAGGATATCAAGCCGGGAATGAGTCTCCAAACACACAAACGTACCCTTACTGATACCGATATTCAGAATTTTGCAAATCTTACATGGGATCATTTTTACGCGCATACCGATATTACGAGTCTTGACGGAAGTATTTTTAAGAAACGTACGGCGCACGGATATTTCATTATTTCGGCGGCGGCAGGATTGTTTGTCTATCCAAATAAAGGCCCTGTAAGTGCTAATTACGGATTGGAAGATATACGCTTCCTCAGACCCTTATATCACAATGATACTATTTATGTGCGCTTAACCTGTAAAGAAAAACGTGAGCGTGACGTAAGTGGTCGCGAACATCCAAGTGGTATTGTTAAATGGTACGTGGAAGTTTTTGATGCGGAGCCAGTAGATTATGAAAATGGAAAGACTGATGAAGAAGCAACGGCACTCGTAGCGGTAGCTACTATTTTGACAATGGTAGAGAAAAAGCAAACCACCTTTGTTGAAATGACCGATGAAAAAATAGCAGCGTGTTTGTCAAAACTTACGGAAGAAAACACCGCTCAATGGGGGATAATGACGCCTCAGCATATGGTAGAGCATTTAGAAGGAAGCTACCGCGTTGCAGCAGGTCAGTTTCAAAACTTTGACATAGATACTCCAGAGAAGCATCTTGAAAAAGTAGCAGCTACGCTGTGGAACTATGAAAAAATGCCACAGAATTTTGATATGCCATTGCTCAAAAAAGGAGAAGTAGAAGATTTACGTCGTCCTGATCTGGACACTGCCAAAAAGAAGTTTTGGGAAGCCAAGGCACTGGTGGAAGATTATTTTAAGAAAAACCCAAAGGCAAGTACAAAAAATCCAACATTTGGATATTTGGATAAATACGAATGGAATTTATTGTTTAGAAAGCATTTGAATCATCATTTTGAGCAATTTAATTTAATAGACTAATCGAATCAGGAGTCAAGAATCAGGACTAATCTGTCGTGATTCTTGATTCCTGATTCTTGAATCAAGAATATGAGTGACCCACACGTAAAACAACACATAGAAAACGGAATTTCAACGATAGAATTCTTTCATCCAGCGCATAATAGTTTGCCGGGAGATATTTTGGCAAAATTAGCGGCAACCATCACCGAAGCCGGAGAAAATGATGCTGTCAAAGTGATCATCCTTAAATCTGGTGGTGATCGTACGTTTTGTGCAGGAGCAAGCTTTAAGGAATTGATTAACATTAATGATGCAGAGACGGGAAGAATCTTCTTCTCAGGCTTTGCTAATGTGATCAATGCGATGCGTAAATGCCCAAAATTCATTATTGGGCGTGTGCAAGGAAAGACCGTAGGCGGAGGTGTTGGTGTTGCCAGTGCAACCGATTATTGTATGGCAAGCAAATTTGCGAGCATTAAATTAAGCGAACTCAATGTAGGCATCGGGCCTTTTGTTGTCGGTCCAGCCGTAGAACGTAAATTAGGGCTCACAGGAATGTCACAAATCGCTATTGACGCCAATACGTTTTATGATGCCGAGTGGGCAAGACAAAAAGGATTGTACGCACAAGTATATGATAGCACAGAAGCTTTGGACGAAGCGGTGCAGGCTTTTGCAGAAAACCTTTGTACGTATAACCCAGAAGCCATGCGAGAAATGAAAACCATTCTTTGGAAAGGAACCGAAGATTGGGATACACTCCTCGCAGAGAGAGCGGCCATTTCTGGACGTCTTGTCTTAAGCGACTTTACAAAAGAAACACTGAAGCGATTTAAATAGATAAATCTATTTCTAGCACACTTTTAATAGGTAGTGTCACTCCTTTTTTAAGAATGATATCCTTTCTTGTTACACCCCATATGGTGGTGTCTAGATATATAATTCTGTCTAAAGAATCTCTAAAATAGATGCGAACTTTGTTCTTCAAAACATTGCCTAAATGCATAGCTCTATGTATAGTGAGCATTCGCAGTTCTTGTTCTGGACGCGTTTTGATAACGTCTTCTTTCGTAAATTTAAGAGCATATAAAAACTCTTTTTTTGTTAGATGGATTTTTTCTTTAATCTCCATGTGGGGGAATCGTTTTAAGTTGGGTTGTAATAATAACGATAATCTTTGCATGAATATGATTTACTTTGCTAATATTTAACGTTTTTATTAACAAAAATGTTAATAAACTGCGATACGTGTTATCCGGTATTCTATGTACATTTGGATTGTAAATACAATACTTATTAAGCATGATTTATAGTTTTAAGGGGCATATTCCCGTCGTACACCCATCTAGTTTTGTCCACCCATTAGCTGCTGTGACAGGGAATGTAATCATTGGTAAAAACTGCTACATTGGTCCAGGTGCTGCGATACGAGGCGATTGGGGAGAGATTATACTAGAAGATGGAGTCAACGTTCAAGAAAACTGTACTGTTCATATGTTTCCAGGGAAATCTATACGCTTTCGCGAAAGCGCACACATAGGCCACGGCGCTGTGATTCACGGTGCTAACTTAGGTCGAAACTGTCTCATCGGAATGAACAGTGTTATTATGGATGATGCACACATAGGTGATGAATGTATTATAGGCGCTATGGCTTTTGTAAAAGCAGCAACGGTTATTCCCAACCGAAGCCTTGTTGTAGGAAATCCAGCAAAAATTATAAAAGAAGTGAGTGATGAAATGATTGCTTGGAAAACCGCAGGAACAAAATTGTACCAACAACTCCCCACTGACTGTCATGAGTCATTAAGAGAAGTTGCGCCCTTAAGAGAAATCCCAGAAAATCGTCCTGAACAAGAAGATTTTTATAAAACACTTCAGGAGTTTAAAAATGCATAAGTTAAACGCTTTATCTAATTGACGGTTATTTTAACACCTGCAGGATTTTGCGTTAATTTATTGGTAATTGCATGTTAATTCACTCAACCTTTTCAAAAAATTGCGTCTAAAGAGTATAAAGTAATTATTAACTCTTAAAGACAGAAATTATGAAAAAGTTATTGAAAATTTTTCGAGAAAAAGTGAAAGAATTATCCATTTATTTACAGGATTTAGCAAATGGAGCTAGTTATGCTATTCATAGATAACATACTTTATGAAATGGAATTAAACGAAACTAAAGTATAATTATGAAAGTAGCTGTATAAAAGTGGTAATGACTAAACGTTGTTATCACTTTTTTTATGCTAAAAAAGAAAGATCTACCTCGTTGGTTTCCTTTCCGGTAGAGAGTACAATGTGACTTTGTACATTTCCTAGATAGGGAAGTAATGTTAATTTGGAGATAATAAACTTTTCATACGCTTCGATATCTTCTACGACGAGTTTGAGTAAGTAATCAAAGCCTCCGCTTACCCGATGACATTCTACCACTTCTGGAAAATTATTAATTTCTTTTACAAACTTCTCAAGATAACTGCGTGTATGACCTTGCAAAGAGATCGCGATAAAAACGGTTTGCTTAAGACCAATTTTCTTAGCATTTAATCGCGCAGAATACCCTTTGATCAAACCTTCCTTCTCAAGTTTTTTGATCCTTTCAAAAATTGGCGTTGTAGATTTTCCTAATTTCTGAGCTAGTAATTTTACGGTTTGATTTGAATCTTTTTGTAATAAATCTAATAATTTTTGATCTGTGATATCTAGCTTCATGGCTAATAGTTTACTGATTTTAGAAGGAAACAGTATCAAATATAGAATAAAAAACTGTTATTTGTTAAAATAAAGAATGATATTCTATATTTAAGTTATAAAGCAGTATTTAATGCCTTTTTAATATAGTTTATTAGTATTTTTAATTAGTTGTAAATTATAGTGTAAATGACAGAAGATCAGCTTTTGATGCCTAAAATGGGCGAAAGTATTACCGAGGGAACCATATTAAACTGGCTTGTCGATGAGGGAGCTTCTTTTGAAGAAGGAGATATTCTTGTAGAGGTTGCCACAGACAAAGTTGATAATGAAGTGCCCGCTCCATCTTCTGGAGTGATGAAAAAACATCTTTTTGAACCTAATAGTGTTGTTGCTGTTGGAACAGCCATCGCAACGTATGAGGCTAAAGAAGGAGTAGTTGTAGAGAAAAATACCCAACAAGAAGTAACAAACAAAAAACCAGCATCTACGTCTCAAAAAGCTCCGAAAAAGATAGCTCCAATAGCAAAATCCACTGCTGTTCAGAACACTGCTTTTACGGTTCCTAACGAAAACCTATTTATAAGTCCGTTGATAAAGAGCATTGCGCAACAACAACATATTTCTTATGAAGAATTGGGTCGCATACCGGGTACTGGGAAAGACGGTCGTCTTCGTAAGAGTGACATCATGCAGTACATAGAAGAGGGTAGACCTTATAAATTTGCGCAACCTGCAGCGCAGCCAGATCCTACGGCGTATAGAATCCCACAATTAAATTTAGATAAAGGAACGGGAAAAATTGTTGAGATGGATCGTATGCGTCAAATGATTGCAGATCACATGGTGTATAGCAAGCATACAAGTCCGCATGTGACGGCTTATGTAGAGGCAGATCTTACTGAGCTTGTTGCATGGCGTAATGCAAACAAAACACCTTTTTTAGAAAAGCATCACCAGAGACTGACGTTTACACCACTTTTTGTAGAAGCAGTCGCAAAAGCGGTGAAGGATTTTCCGATGATCAATGTGTCTGTAGATGGTAAAAATATCATCGTAAAAGAGCATATCAATATAGGAATGGCAACCGCATTACCTTCGGGTAATTTGATTGTTCCTGTGGTTAAAGATGCTGATCAAAAAACACTCGTAGAAATCGCATCCGAAGTCAATAGACTATCAGCACTTGCAAGAGAAAATAAATTAAGTGGTGATGACATCAAAGGAAGCACCTTTACGATCAGTAATGTAGGTACTTTTGGGAGTGTGATGGGAACCCCCATCATCAATCAGCCAGAGGCGGCTATCCTTGCAACGGGAATTATAAAGAAAAGAGCTGAAGTCATGGAGCGTCCAGAAGGTGATACCATTGAAATTAGACAGATGATGTACTTATCCTTAAGCTTTGATCACCGTATTGTAGATGGATATTTAGGAGGTAGTTTTTTAAGACGCATCGCAGACTACCTAGAGCAGTTTGATACAAATAGAATGTTTTAGAAATAAGGCGCACGAAACAACAAGATATGCCTGAAAAGGCAAATTAAAACAAATAAAACCCCATTTCACCTTCATTTAGAAGGGATGTCCGAAGGACAGAGAGGGCTAAAGATTATACTTGTTATGGAAATAGAAATCACAAAGACGACCCAGTCAAAACTAGAAAACATCGATTTTGATAACATCCCGTTAGGACGCACTTTTACAGATCATATGTTTATTTGTGAGTATACAGATGGACAGTGGCAACATCCTAGAGTAGAACCGCTACAATTAATTCCAACGCATCCAGCTGCGATGGCGTTGCATTATGGGCAAGCTATTTTTGAGGGGATGAAGAGTACGCTCCTGTCTGCCGACGAGGCAGGTTCGCGAAATCGAGCCAGCGAGATTCACGACCAAAGGGAGAGCGAAGCGGTAAAGCGCGAACCACTGCTTTTCCGTCCAGAAGAAAATGCATCACGCCTTAATGCCAGTGCGCGACGTATGGGCATGCCAGAATTCCCAGAAACTCTTTTTGTAGAAGGACTCAAAGCCCTTGTCGATGTCGAAAAAGCATGGATTCCTCCAGTAGACGGAAGCGCTTTGTACTTACGCCCTTTTATGTATGCTGATGAGCCTTTTATAGGGATGAGAGCTGCTACTAGTTTTAAGTTTATTATTATAGCCTCGCCAGCAGGACCTTTCTTCAGTAAGCCTGTAAAGTTGTGGGCAGAGAAGAATTACATCCGTGCCGCAGCCGGAGGTACTGGAGAAGCAAAAGCAGCAGGAAATTATGCAGCAGCCATCAGACCTACCGAAATCGCCAAAGCCAAAGGATATGACCAGGTACTTTGGTTAGATGCACAAGAACACAAATACATTCAGGAAGTGGGAACCATGAATATCTTTTTTAAGATTGATGGGCAGTTTATTACACCCAATCTTGATGGGGCGGTATTGCATGGGATTACTCGTAAAAGTGTGATCGATCTTTTAAAACATAAAGGATTTACGGTTACGGAGCGACCTATTACCATTGATGAGATTTTTGAAGCTTCTCAAAATGGAACATTAGAAGAAGCTTTTGGTACGGGTACAGCCGTAGGGATTGCCTATATTGAAGAGATAGGATGGGGAGATGATACGATTAAAGTATCTGATACACACCCTGTAGGAAAAGACATTAATGATACCTTAAATGCCATCAAAACAGGCAAAGAGGCAGATGTGTTTGGATGGATGGTGAATGTGATGGATAAAATGCCAGCTTGAAAGGGCGTGGAGTAAAGTTGATGGGATACCCGCCTTTGCAGGCATAAAATGAAACAGAACAGATACCCGCCTGTCAACAAAGGGCGTGCTAAAACAGAACAGATACCCGCCCCTGCTTACCGTCAGGCAGGTTCGCGGGTATGAAATATAGTTATGGATAAAGAGATACTTAAAAAAGGGTTTAAAAATCTATGTACAGCCAAGGCAATGACAGAGTTGTATGAAGATAATTTTAAAGTCGTTTCAAAATATGTACACGCGACAAGTCGTGGTCATGAAGTGATTCAAACTGCCATAGGGATGCAATTACTTCCTCAAGACTATGCCTTTCCCTATTATCGAGATGACTCGATGCTTCTTGCTGTAGGGATGACTCCTTATGATCTGATGTTGCAGGTGCTTGCCAAAAAAGACGACCCTTTTTCAGCAGGTCGTACGTATTATTCACATCCTAGTTTAAAGGATGATGATAAGCCTAAAATACCACATCAAAGTAGTGCTACGGGTATGCAAACGATACCTGCGACAGGTGTAGCCCTTGGGTTTCATTATAAAGAAGGGTATGGAAAAGATTCAGGGTTTGATGTTCCCCCTTTGGGGGATAGGGGGCTTGTTGTTTGCTCCCTAGGAGATGCATCAGTAACCGAAGGAGAAATTGCTGAAGCCTTCCAAATGGCAGCGCTCAAGCAACTTCCTATCTTATATTTGGTTCAGGATAATGGATGGGATATCAGTGCAAATGCTGCCGAAACCAGAGCACAAGATGCTTTTGAGTACGCACGTGGTTTTAATGGATTGGAAGCTGTCACTATAGATGGAACCGATTTTGAAGAGAGTTACAATACCTTAAAAGAGGTGATTCATAAAATCCGTACAGAGCGTCGCCCATTCTTGGTGCATGCTAAAGTGCCGTTGTTAAATCACCACACCTCTGGAGTGCGTATGGAGTGGTATCGTGACGATCTGGAAGAAGCCCGTAGTCGTGATCCGTATCCAAAGATGATAGCGTTGCTTTTAGATAACGGAGTTACTCAGAAAGAGATTGATGAAGTGATCGCTTTCGCGAAAGCGGAAACACAAGAAGCGTTCATAAAAGCGCAACAAGCCGAAGACCCGAAACCAGCAGATTTATTTACCCACGATTTTGCGCCTACCCCCATCACCGAAGAAGTGGGAGAACGATCTCCAAAAGATGGCGAAAAAGTGGTTATGGTCGACTGTGCCTTATTTGCCGTAGAAGAGTTAATGCGCAAACATCCTGAATGTTTAATGTACGGGCAAGATGTAGGAGGTCGACTAGGCGGTGTTTTTAGAGAAGCCGCTACATTGGCTCAAAAGTTTGGAGATAATCGCGTGTTTAATACACCTATTCAAGAAGCGTTTATTGTCGGTTCCACTGTTGGCATGAGTGCCGTAGGTTTAAAACCTATTGTCGAAGTACAATTTGCAGATTATATCTGGCCAGGATTGAATCAGTTATTTACAGAAGTATCACGTTCTTGCTATTTAAGTAATGGAAAATGGCCAGTATCTATGATCTTGCGAGTGCCTATTGGCGCCTATGGATCTGGAGGACCCTACCACTCCTCTTCGGTAGAAAGCGTGGTGACGAATATACGCGGACTCAAAATTGCATATCCTTCTAATGGAGCCGATTTAAAAGGGCTTTTAAAGGCAGCGTACTATGATCCGAATCCTGTAGTGATTTTTGAACACAAAGGATTATACTGGTCCAAAGTGCCTGGTACCAAAGGAGCCACCTCGATAGAGCCTTCTGAAGATTATATCCTTCCGTTTGGAAAAGCATGGGTGCTTCAGGAAATTTGGAAACAAGAAGATGTGGAGACCCTCACGATTATTACCTACGGAATGGGCGTGCATTGGGCTATGAATGCCAGTGCTGAACTCGGAATGAAAGATCGTATCGAAGTGGTAGATTTAAGGACATTACATCCATTGGACTATGATACCGTTTTTAAGTCTGTGAAGAAATGTGGCAAATGCCTTGTGGTGACAGAAGAGCCATCAGATAATGGATTTAGCCGCGGTCTTCAGGGCAGAATTCAAGAGGAGTGTTTTAGAGAGCTAGATGCACCAGTGATGCTCATAGGATCTGAAAATATGCCAGCGATTCCGTTAAATAGCACGTTAGAACAAACCATGATTCCGAATACGGAGAAGGTGAAAGCTAAGATAGAGCAACTTTTGGGCTATTGATTTCTATTTATTCTACAATTAAAAGGCCTATTAAACTATTTTTTTAATAGGCTTTACTATTTTATAACGCGTTTTTATGTCTTTTGTCTTTTTGCTTTCTCTTTCTGTAATAGGCTTTGAATCAATATATTTCTTTGTTAATTTTCAAAAAATCACAGTTAGCTAGTGTGTGAAATCCACAGTATAAATACGGTAATAACATACTGATAATCAATATTTTAAGTTAAAATAAATTTGCTTTTCTCTGATGCTTAAAGTATCTTAGAGATATAATAGCATATACCCCAAATTAATAATTGTTTTTATTTATACATATGCTATCATTTCAAGTGGTTAAAACATCGTAATCCCCCAATTACGTTTACTCTTGAAATATATCAATTCAATGGATTTTCCATGATTGGTAGTGTAGTTTTATTTCCAGTAATTCTTACGTAGGGTTACTGGAAATCTACTACTTGTAAATTTTCAAGCTTTTTGATGGTCTAGTAAATGCTTTTGTACTTCGGCTAATTCAGCATAAACTTCACTTACGTGAAAGCGCACCCATTCCCTTATTCTTAAATGACTATTCTTCAGAATTCTGAAAACAAAAAAGCACCGAATACTCATTCGGTGCTTTTCGGGATACAATTAGTAAATTATATCATGTATGTGTCTTTTCTTTTCAGAGGAAGACTATATTTTTTCGCGGGTGAATTCGCTATCGGAGCTTGCAATAGCAGGAGGATATACTTCCATGATTTCTTTTACAATTTCTTGTATACGCGCTTCGCGTTTATTAACATCATTTTCTCTTAAAGTAGCCGTTCCTTTACCTTGCCATACCAGTTGCTTTTTGTCTACATCGAGTAAGTCAATATAGAGGATGCCTTCTGTGCGTTCAGAAACGGTATTCCCGAAGCCGCCGCCCCAGCCTCCTCCGAAGCCAAAGTTGTTTCGGTATACGTCAACACGCTTATTTGCTTTTGCAAAAATGCTGATAAGCACGGTAGGGTTTTCTGATTTTGTAAACCCTTTGGCTGCCATTTCATTTTCAATGGCTTTAAGAACACGTCTTTTGTCAAGATCAGAGATCTCTGCTTTGTCTATGCCAGGTTTGTAAAAGGCGTAAGTTTTATATTCATTAAAATTGATCGATTGATCGTAGTCAGATGTCACGCGAACCACGCTACATGAAGAGACCAATACCATAATGGCTACTAAAGGGAGTAATCGTAATGCTTTCATAGATTCTTTTTTTTAAAGTGTTATTGTCTAAATAAACTATCTTCAACGTTATTTGGCAAAGTTACTTTCAAGTCAGGTTGTGATTCCATCGCTCTTTTAATGGCAAAAACAGCGCCCTCATTACGAGCCCAACTTCGACGTGCAATACCATTATTTACATCCCAGAAAAGCATGGATTGCAAGCGTCTTTCAGCGTCTTTACTACCATCAAGAACCATACCAAAACCACCATTTATCACCTCTCCCCATCCAACACCACCGCCATTGTGAATACTCACCCAGGTCGCACCTCTGAAACTATCGCCTATCACATTATGGATCGCCATATCTGCTGTAAAACGACTTCCGTCATAAATATTACTAGTCTCTCGATATGGAGAGTCTGTTCCAGATACATCGTGATGGTCACGTCCTAAGATAATATATCCTATTTTGCCTTGCGCGATGGCATCATTAAAAGCCTGCGCAATTTTCATGCGTCCTTCGGCATCTGCGTACAAAATTCTAGCTTGTGAGCCTACCACAAGTTTGTTTTCTTGAGCGCCTTTAATCCATTGGATGTTATCCTGCATTTGTTGTTGGATTTCAGGAGGAGCTCCTTGTGCGAGTTCTTCGAGCACATTGCAAGCAATCTCATCAGTTTTTGCGAGGTCTTCCTTCTTTCCAGAAGCACATACCCATCTAAATGGCCCAAAACCATAGTCAAAACACATAGGTCCCATAATGTCTTGGACATAGCTAGGATATTTAAAGTCAATCCCATTTTCAGCAAGAATATCGGCGCCAGCTCTTGAGCTTTCTAATAAAAAGGCATTTCCATAATCAAAGAAATAAGTGCCTTTCTCGGTATGTTTATTAATAGCCACTGCATGACGGATAAGGGTGCTTTTTATGCTTTCGCGAAAGCGTACCGGATCTTCTGCCATACAGGTATTTGCTTCTTTAAAAGTCATTCCCATAGGATAATAGCCTCCCGCCCACGGATTGTGAAGTGATGTTTGATCACTGCCTATATCAATGTGGATGTTGTGTTTGTCAAACGCTTCCCATACTTCTACAATATTACCTTGATACGCAATGGATACGACTTCCTTTGAAGCTTGTGCTTTCTTGACTCTTTCAACAAGCGTGTTTGTATCCGTAATAACTTCGTCCACCCAACCCTGTGAATGTCTTGTGTGTACCGCTTTTGGATTCACCTCAGCACAGACCGTTATACATCCAGAGATATTACCCGCTTTGGGTTGAGCACCGCTCATACCTCCTAGGCCTGAGGTAACAAATAAACCTCCTTTGGGCGATTTCTTTATCTTCCTAAAGGCATTGAGAACGGTAATGGTTGTCCCGTGCACGATTCCTTGTGGGCCAATATACATATAGCTTCCTGCCGTCATCTGTCCGTATTGGGTAACGCCTAAAGCATTGAATTTTTCCCAGTCATCTGGCTGTGAATAATTAGGAATCATCATCCCATTCGTAACCACAACGCGTGGCGCATCTTTATGAGAAGGAAATAAACCCATAGGATGTCCAGAATACATCACTAGCGTTTGATTGTCATTCATTTCTGATAAGTACTGCATCGTAAGCAAGTACTGCGCCCAATTTGAGAAAACTCCTCCGTTACCACCGTATGTAATTAACTCGTGGGGATGTTGTGCTACCGCAGGATCCAAGTTGTTCTGAATCATCAGCATGATGGCAGCGGCTTGTTTGGATTGCGTCGGATAGGCTTCTATAGGTCTAGCATACATCTCATAATCGGGTCTAAACCGATACATATAGATACGACCATACACGTCTAGCTCTTCTTTGAATTCAGGGAGGAGTGTTGCATGATGTTTGGGTTCAAAATAGCGTAACGCATTGCGAAGTGCTAATTCTTTTTCTGTTGCAGAAAGGATGTCTTTGCGCTTTGGCGCATGATTTGCTGAAGCATCATAAGGCTTCAGGTTGGGAAGTATGTCTGGAATTCCTTGTAAAAGTTGATCTTGAAAAGTCATGTATTGATTTTTTAATGGTACACATTTTTTAAAAACGAAGTGACATTAAAAATCAGGGATATCGCATGTTGGCCCTATGGAAGGACGTGAATATACATTTGCGATATGATAATACAGTAGTATCCATTAGGAAGACTGAGTATTTGTTTTTTTGTCAAACCCATACGGGCAATGCCTGCAACCGCTCTCACAACAATACCCGCGTTTACGATGGTATTGCTCTGTAAAACATCGGTATCCTTCAGGAGTGAGGTAGTAATCTCCTTCTTCAATAGGAATGTGTTTTTTTGCGAATGACATAGGGTTCTTATATTCCTTACAAATATACTAAGACTGTAGGACGATTACTAGTCTGAAGTTGTTAATAGATTGTTAGATAACTATAAGGGCGCATTGTTTTGATTACTATTAATTTAAAGTACTTTTGACGCATGCTTTTGGTTGTGAATAAATACATATTGAGAAAACGTTTTGTGGGCATCACCCTTTGGCCCTTTATCATTATGAAACGTGCCGAGTTAAAAAACGATATTGTTTTTATCAATCATGAGCGCATTCATTTACGCCAGCAACTGGAAATGCTAGTGCTCCCTTTTTTTGTTTGGTACGCCATAGAATACCTTATAAAGTTGATATACTATAAAAATGGATATGCGGCATACCGCAATATATCTTTTGAGCGTGAAGCCTACCAAAATGAAAATGACCTTGATTATTTAAAAAAGAGATCTTTTTGGTCTTTTGTTAAGTATCTCTAGGAATTTTGGGTAATGCCCTTTTTTTACCGTTGGTTTTCCTAATTTTGATAGTGTGATAGAAACCACCCAAAATCAAGAGCTGCACCTCCCATATAACGTGTCATTGACCGTAAAAAGAGAGGATCTTATTCATCCTCATATTTCGGGTAATAAATACAGGAAGCTTAAGTATAATATCGCTTTCGCGAAAGCAAATACCTATAAAACTCTATTGACTTTTGGAGGCGCCTATTCAAACCATATAGCAGCTACTGCATTGGCAGGCATGCACTACGGATTTCAAACCGTAGGTGTTATACGAGGAGAAGAGCTTGGGGTTGATCTCGAAAAAACACTAAAAGAAAACACAACGCTAGCGCAAGCAGTTTCTTGCGGGATGCAGTTGAAGTTTGTGTCTAGAGAAATGTATAAGCAAAAGGAGGAAGCGTCGGTTTTGAGATTGCTTAAAAAGGAGTATCCAGATGCCTATATGCTCCCAGAAGGGGGAACGAATGAGCTTGCGATTAAGGGATGTGAAGAAATACTTGCCGAGGCAGATCTTTCGTATGACTATATCTGTTGTGCTGTAGGGACAGGAGGTACCATTTCTGGGATTATAAATAGCTCCAGTCCTTCTCAAAAAATACTAGGATTTCCTGCGTTAAAAGGAAATTTTTTAAATGCGGAGTTAGAGAAATTAACGACTAAACCCAATTGGGGATTACAACAAGCATATCATTTTGGGGGCTATGCAAAAGTGACGGAAGAGCTTGTGAGTTTTATCAACGATTTTAAGAAAACACACGGTATTTTACTTGATCCTATATACACAGGAAAAATGATGTTCGGTATTTTTGACCTTATTTCAAAAGGATATTTCCCACAAAATTCTCGTATTTTAGCAATTCATACAGGAGGCCTTCAGGGAGTTGCAGGGATCAATCAGAAGCTCATGAAGAAAGGACTTCAAACGATAGCTATTTAGAGATGATAAGACGTATTGTATTTTTACTTTTAATTGGATTTATTTTGGGCAGTTGTGGTTCTTCAAAAAGAACGACAACACGTAAAACAACTCCAAAAGAAGAGCGAGTGACGCCACGTCCTACCGCCGAAACGTCTAAAGAAGAAGAAAAAGTAGTCAATCCAGTGCCCAAAACAGGTGTGGAAGGCTATATAGAAACCTATGCTGACATTGCTCAGGAAGAGATGCGTCAATACGGAATCCCTGCTAGTATTACTCTAGCACAAGGAATTCTAGAGTCTGGAGCTGGAAATGGTGAGTTGGTACAGAAAGCAAACAATCACTTTGGGATTAAATGCCATAATTGGAAAGGGGCTAAAGTATACCATGATGACGATGAAGAAGGGGAGTGTTTTAGAAAATATAGTTTAGCAAAGTTCTCATACAGAGATCATTCTTTGTTTCTGACAAATCGAGGTCGGTATTCGTCTCTTTTTAAACTTCCTAAAGACGATTATAAAGGTTGGGCAAAAGGGCTTCGCGCCGCAGGATATGCTACGGATAAAAAATATCCAGCCAAGCTTATTTCGTTAATAGAGCGATATGAATTATATCGTTATGACGGGGAGGTACTGGGTAAGGAAGAAAAAGATTATAAAAAAGTAAAAGATAAAAAGAACCAACATACGGTAGAAAAGGGAGAGACCTTGTATCGTATTTCTAAAAAATATAAGATCAGTGTGGAGGATCTTAAAAAAATAAACGGACTTGAAAGCAACGAAATTTTTGTAGGTCAAGTGCTGTATGTAGAACCATTTGAAAGAGGATATTAATTCATGATATATAAAAGAAGTAGTGCTCTGTTTGTAGAGGCACAACGTGTCATTCCGGGAGGTGTAAATAGTCCAGTGAGAGCTTTTAAATCTGTGGGAGGTGATCCCATTTTTGTAAAAGAAGCAAAAGGGGCTTACCTCTATGATGAGGATGGGAGGACATTGATAGACTATATCAATTCTTGGGGCCCTATGATATTAGGTCATGCCTATCAGCCCGTAGTAGATGCTGTGGTTGCCAAAGCTCAAAAAGGAACCTCTTTTGGGATGCCGACAGAAATTGAGACCGAGATCGCAAAACTAGCGATTGCCATGGTACCCGGTATTGATAAAATACGTTTTGTAAACAGTGGGACTGAGGCTTGTATGAGTGCTATACGTTTGGCAAGAGGATTTACTGATAGAGAGAAAATTATAAAATTTGCGGGATGTTATCATGGGCACTCGGATTCTTTTTTAATACAAGCAGGAAGTGGAGCCGTTACTTTTGGCTCTCCGAACAGCCCAGGAGTTACCAAAGGGACCGCAAAAGATACCCTGCTTGCAGCTTATAATAATCTAGACGAAATAGAAGCACTTTTTAAAGTAAATCCAGGAGAGATTGCGGCTATTATCGTAGAGCCTGTAGCGGGAAATATGGGATGTATCCCTCCTAAAAAAGGATTTTTGGAAGGACTACGAAGTCTCTGTGATCAATATAATGCATTGCTTATTTTTGATGAAGTGATGACAGGTTTTAGGCTTGCTAAAGGCGGCGTACAAGAACTCAAAAACGTACAAGCAGATATTGTTACTTTTGGAAAGGTAATAGGAGGTGGACTACCCGTTGGAGCGTTTGCGGCCCGTGACGAGATTATGAATTATCTAGCGCCATTAGGACCCGTCTATCAAGCAGGGACATTGAGTGGAAATCCACTGGCTATGGCAGCAGGTCTTGCCATGCTTACAGCGATTGATGCTGATAAGGCTCTTTTTACACGTCTAGAAGAAAAAACAGCCTATCTACATAAAGGAATCGCTAGGGCTCTTGATACTCATCAAGTAACACATACGATTAATCGTATTGGTTCTATGATTTCTGTGCATTTTGCAGAAGAGGAAGTTGTAGATTTTAAAACAGCTGCTGCAGGTGATAATGAAACCTTTAAAAAGTTTTTTCATGGATTATTAGCAGAGGGAATTTATATAGCCCCTAGTGCTTATGAAACATGGTTCATTACAGACGCACTAACGTATGAAGATTTAGACACAACGATACGCGCTGTAGATAAGGTGGCTAGTACGTTATAGATTTCTATACAGCAAAAGGAGCGTTTTTATTAAAACGCTCCTTTTTTCAACCTACATCTGCCTACTTTCTTCGGGCGTGGTGTTTTCCTCTTCTCTTTTGTTTGTTTTTGTGACTCATTTTGCGCCATAGTTCAAACTGATCGGCAGTGAGAATGGATTTCATTTCTCTTTGAACAGCAATTCTATGATCAAGTTTCTTTGTTTCGAGTTCAAAACGTTGTTCTTTAGTTAATGCTGAGCGATCTTCTTTTTTACGTTCAGCCATAAAGGCTTTTCTCTTTTGTGCTTGCGCTAATTGTACTTTATAAACTTTGTCTTCTTGTTGTGTCGTTAAGTCTAAAGCAAGCGTCATTTTTTTTGTCGTTAATGTGGCTTGTTGTTCAGGGTTTAATTGTGCTCTTCTCTGGTGGTCGTTTCCTCTCTGTGCGGCAACTGTCATTGTTAGGCACAGAAGCATTGTTGTTAATAGGTATTTCATCTTTCTTATTTTATTTTGTTATGCTTCTATGACTTTGTGTTTATTCTAAAGTTTAATAGTGTGGTTGTAATTAACATAGTATTATGAAGAAAGCCCTCCGATTGGAGGGCTTTTGCTACAAAATATGAAAGATATTATATGTTATTTTGGATCTAATATAAGGTCAATGCGCTCTATTAAATCAATCAAATGTATTCTGCTTATTTTGTCGCTCATACGTCCCGTGTTGCTTTGTAAAGTTCGTTTTAGATCTTTGAGCTCTTGACGTACAATCGCACGAATATCACTTTGACTTACATCTATATTTGTACGTGTAGAAAAACGTGCAAAACGTCCAGATAAGGCTCTTTGTTCTTTGGTCATTAAAGTTTCCAAACGCTCTACATACGCTCTCTGTAAATTACGACGATACATATCAATTTTTCTGCTACTTTTCAATTCACTGAAGAGTCCATTGCGTAGATCTGTCATCATATCCATGGTGGTGTATGCTTCATCGCCATTAAGCGCTTCATTTTCTAGCATACGTGCTACTCTTCCAAAGTCAAGGAGGTTGTTTAATGTACGCGTTTGAAAACGACGAATACGTTCAAGACTTCCTGCAGCTTCTACTTTGTCAAAGATGCTCTCGTCTATTAACCATTGTGGTGTTTCAAAGAGCTCTTTCTGAAGAAATGCCAACGCCTCTTTTTGTTTGTCTGCATCGACATGTGTATAGACAGCCCCTTCTTGATCATAGGTTTTGTAATATTCATACACTCCTCCAATATTGGCGGTTACATGCCCCATGTATCTATTGTATTGTGATAATACTTGTCTATACATAGTTTCAAGATCATCATAATTTTTCCCGTCTTCTGCTGTCCACTTTGTAAGGTTAGGTACAATACGCTTTAAGTTCGCTATTCCATAGGTACTTGCTTTGACAGCGTCATCACCTAGATCTTCTGTTTGCGAACTAGGGTCAATAACACCACGTTGTTGTCTTCCAAAACGGTACATAGGATCTCCTGCGTGTTCTAAAATCCAATTGTCTAAGGTTTTCTTTTCATCTTCTGCAGCTGTATCTAAAATAGGCTTGTATCCCCATTTGATAGCGTACTTGTCATAAACACCTATTTTAGGCATAAGATAAACATCTTTATCTTCGGGTTGTGCTATATAGTTAAAACGCGCATAATCCATGATAGAAGGTGCTGTTCCAAATTCTTTGGTAAATACAGGGTCACGTAGTTTGTCAACAGGATAGGCAGCGCTGCTTCCCATATTATGCGGTAAACCTAATGTATGTCCAACTTCGTGCGAGGACACAAAACGAATCAAACTTCCCATTACTTCATCTCTAAACTCAACTCCTTGTGCATCTGGGTTGATTGCTGCTGTTTGTATAAAATACCAATTACGTATTAAGGTCATAACGTTATGATACCAGTTAATATCACTTTCTAAGATTTCTCCACTTCGAGGGTCACTTACGTGAGGTCCATTTGCATTGGGAATTGGAGAAGCTAGATAACGTACCACGCTATAGCGTACATCTTCTGGGCTCCAATCAGGATCTTCCTCTGGGGTAGGAGGGTCTTTTGCGATGATAGCATTTTTAAAGCCAGCCGCTTCAAAAGCGACTTGCCAATCTACAATCCCTTGTTTGATGTATGGAATCCATTTTTTTGGAGTCGCTCTATCTATATAATACACGATTTGTTTTTTGGGCTCCACGAGTTCGCCACGGTTGTATTTTTCAATATCCTCCTCTTTTACTTCTAATCTCCATCTATCTAAGTATCTAACGGTTTTACTCTTTTGTGCTTCTTGCCCATAATCAGTTTGGCCACGAGCAAACCAGCCTACACGTTGATCAAAATAACGGCGTTTCATAGGTGTTTTTGGAAGTAAAATCATAGAGTTGCTCATCATCAAAGAAAGTGAGCCGGTCGCACTATTACTAGGAGCTGCTGATGCAGCATACGTTTTTACATGTCTCGTTTCGATATTTCTAGGGTAACTACGTATCGTATCTATATAAGAACGCTTTTCATCAAGACGGGTTACTTTATATCCTTTTCTTCTAGAATTTGGAAGCCCAAGTGGTTTGACATCTTTTGTAAAAAGTTCTGATGCATCTATGACTGTATTTCTAGTGTCGTTTACAGTGTCTTTATGGTATGCTTTGATATCAAAAGCATATAGGATAGGCTCAAAGCTGCTATTCTTAACAGCCTCAGAGATAGGTAATGAATCTGCGGCATAAATCTGATGCGATACTACACGGAGTAGTACCTTCTTATCTTTTACTTCCCAACGTAATACAGAGGTGTTTTGCTTACCTCCCCCAAATCCTAATCCAGCAGCTGTTTTGGCGATACGAGTCACCATGAGCATTTCTCTTCCAAAAAGAGAATCAGGAATCTCATAAAAATAGGAATTGTCTATTTTATGAACACTAAAGAGACCTTCGTCAGTTTTTGCTTCTTTGGTAATGACCTTGTTGTAGGGTTGTATGTCTCCTTTTTTAGCCTTAGACTTGGGTTTTGCAGCGGTTGTAGCTTTTGATTTTTTGGTTTGAAAAGCTCCACAGCTTGTGATGGATAGCGCTAGAAAAGCTAAAATTAAATAGGGTAATTTTATACGCATAACGAGTTTTTTTTAAGACACAAAAGGTAAGTATTGTTAGAAAGGGGTTTTGTGAATGTATTGTTAAATCCTTGGGATGTCTTGATGTTTTGTCATAAAAATGGATAAAAGACTACAAGTACTTGATTTTATGAATGCATTTGTGAGGTTATTATGAAAAATTAATAATTGTTATATTGTTGTTTATAGCACATTCAATGTGGTTTGATACAGCGGCTTATGTGTCGTTTTTGAGAGGATCCAAGCAAAATAACTTAACATAAAAATATCTTCTTTTGCTTTGTTTTCTGTGGTAAAGAGGCTTTTTACGCTTTCGCGAAAGCGGTCTCTTTTCACTTCTTCTGGGTACTTGTATATAATTTCTACTATTTTGAGAAAACCCTTAAGCCTGTTTTCCTGAGAAATGACATGTCTATAACTACGCTTAAAACGCTTTAGCAGTGATTCTACAAGATCCATGTTTTCTAATTCTATGTGGATGATAAGCTGCAACAGATCGTGTTTGATCATCCAGTCTTCGCCCATCTTGGTTACATACCAGGCTGTGCTATGTTTCAACATATTCAGTACACTCAATGCTTGTTTATGAAGGCCTTGTTGTGTGCGACAAATACAAAGTACAAGAATAAGATCGGGATCTTGGGTTTTATTTTTTCTCGTTGTTTTTTCAAAATGAGTTTCTAAGAGAGTGATGGCTTCGATCGCATTTCCGGTATAATTGAGAAGGAGGGAACGAAGCAAGAGTTCGCTTTCGCGAAAGCGGAATTCATAAGCACCCCTTTCAGCAAGCATACGCTCTTTCATAAGGTCGAGATAGGTGGTGGCTAACTCAAATTGCCTATTCCTAAAATAGGCATTTGCCATAAAATAAAGCAAGTGGATATGGTAGAAGAGGTGCTTGTTTGTTATGGTTTTTTTGAGCGCAATCTTTGTGTAGATACGTTCAAAAAAAGGCAAGGCATCAAAATAATTATTCTCTAATCGCGCCACGGTATTGATGATTTCTAGTAATTGGTATAGGGATTTGAATGTAAGCGATTCATCAATACTAATATTGAATTTTTGAAAGGCATCTGTAAGAAGTTGATTCACATCCTCTGTAACGGTATTGTTGGTTTTTGAAATGCGGTCTTTAATGTACGCGTAAGCTACGTTGAGATTTTCTTGGTGTTGGTGGTGTTTTTGGTTGATTTGAAATCCTAGGATTAAACCCGTAAGATCTGTCTCGGGATGGAGGTGTGCGTATTGTATTTGGGTGTGATAGATCTCCCCAAGCATGCTGTGTAAGTCATGGGCTTTTGCAATAGCGACTGCTTTTTGAAGTGTTTTTTGAGCTGCTTTGTGTACTTCTTGTTCGTAGAGAATACGGGCGGTAAGAATGCGTTTTAGCACTTCAAACTCTTCAGTAGTTTCAGACTCTAAGCTACGACTTGCGATGAAATCAAGTAGGCTATCGTGGAGTCGTTTGCAAAGCGCATGGTAGGCATTTCTAGAGGCTTTTCCATAAAGTTTGACATCAATATTGGTAGGAAGTTGAGGTTGTCTTAATAGCTTCAGTAAGATGGTGTTTTTTGTGTCAGCGCGTTTGTTTTTTTGACGCAGGTATGACTTGAACTTTTCATAATCTTCTGCAGAAAGTGATTGAATGATATCAAAAAGTACCATAATATATCATAAGTATTAATTCATATAATGTTTGTAATATATAGTATTTAATTAAAATTTATAAAAATATATCATAAGTTTTATGTAAAACTTTGATTTTTTAACTCTCAATACCATTGCATATTTGCCCTGTCATTTAACCACACAATCATGGATTTTAATAATAAAAAACTTACACGCACGACCACATTCATTCACTATGTGATCAGTTTTCTTTTAGCCATCTTTTTAATAGGTATGGCGAATCGAATTATTTGGGACATTGATGGGGTAGAACAACGTCCTTATGTTACCGATTTTGAAATACACACAGATGTCAAAAAATATAGAGTATTAAGACAAAGTATTCAAGATTCGATTCAAACGAAACAAGACGCAAAAGAGAATGTGCAGTTGTCGGTTGATCTTGTTCAAAATGCACTAGAAGAGCAACAAGCATCTTTTAAAACGTGGATATCAACACGGACGGCCACACAATCATCTCGGGTAAATGCAGAGATACAGCGCCGAAATCGCTTGCTGGATTCTTTACGTACTTCGCTTAAAACAGAAAAAGCAGCAAGACTTTTGTTGCAGGCACGTATAGAAGATTTTCGTGCTGAAGGGCGAACGTATGAAGATGCTATAGATAAAGAAATGTCCAAGGCTAGAAAACTGTATGTTAACGCCGAGCGTGCCTATGACTTACGCATTTTTATAAGTCGGTTATTATTTGTGATTCCTATTTTACTTTTAGGAATCTGGCTATTGCTCAAAAAACGAAAACACAGTTATTGGCCATTGTTTAGGGGCGTTGTATTCTTTGCGTTTTATGCCTTCTTTATCGGATTGGTTCCTTATTTACCGAGCTACGGAGGGTATGTGCGATATGCTATTGGGATTCTACTGTCTGTACTTCTTGGAATGTATGCGATAAAGCATTTAAAAGCTTTTGTCAAAAGAAAAAAAGAAGAGTTGCAACTCTCCTCTTTAGAACGCTCTAAACAAATCAAAAATGAAGTTGCAGAGAAAGCATTAGAAAATCATATGTGTCCTAGTTGCGGTAAAGATTATTTGATCAATGAGATTTTTCAAAGCGGAAAAAGTAAAAACCGATCGGGAAACCTAAAGGTCACCACCTATTGTCGTCACTGCGGACTCCAACTTTTTAAAAATTGTAATACCTGTGATACTAAGAATTATGCACACCTGCCACATTGTTATTCTTGTGGTGATACACTCATGAAAACATAAGAAAATTAAACAAATAGTAAAACACACAACCATGGAAAATCAAGTAAAAATTGAAACAGAAAAAAAGGAAAAAGTAAAAGAAGTATTTGATGCGAAACCAACCGCTGCTTTTATATCAGCATCTTGGGCATCTTTACTAATAGGGATGGTCTCTTTTTGCGTCGGACTTTGGAATGCAACAATGCATCTAAACGAAAAAGGATATTACTTTACGATATTATTATTTGGCTTATTTTCAGTGATTTCCGTTCAGAAAACAGTAAGAGATAGGCTAGAGGGAATTCCTGTAACAGATATTTATTATGGAGTGAGCTGGTTTGTCACCATCGTCTCTATATTATTACTCGTTATAGGTTTATGGAATGCAAATTTAGCATTGAGTGAAAAAGGCTTTTATGGCATTTCTTTTTTCTTGAGTCTCTTTGCTGCTATTGCGGTACAAAAGAACACAAGAGATATTGCCTTTTTAAAGCAAAAAGAAAGCTAGACAACAAAGCGCAATAATAGGTTATTGCGCTTTGTTGTGTGGTGCGAGAACCCGGTAGGACGTAATATACTATCGGGTTTTACGGGTTTATGAAAAAGCTATAGTACATTGCTGTCAATAAAGTGATTAAGCACTAAGTATATAGTGGTTTTACATATAAGTGTCTGTAGGTAGTTTTGTAGTATAAAGTTAAAAAGTAGGTCTACAATAGATATTTGTCATGTATAACACACGTATATTTAGTCATGTATCACGTTCATAGTAGTAGTACAAACAATATGGTTGTTTTCCTAAAGAATGACATATTGTGTGAACGTGATACTTTAAAAAACGGATGGTTTTGTCATCCGTTTTTTTTGTTATTATCCAAAATTTATGGTGCAGCTTTTAGAGACGCCAAACCATTTTAGACGGTTGCGCGAGGCGGTTTTGTATATATAGTCTCGTAGCATTCTAGGTATAAAACCAAGCAATGCTGCAACACGTTTCCATTTGGGTATTTCAGCTACTATTTTTAAAAAACCATCAGAATGGGTGTGTACTCCTGTTTGATTGATGAGAATAACGGTATCTAGTCGGTCTGTTGGTCGATGATACTGTCGTAAGAGTTGTTGCCCTTTTGGAGATTGAAAAGGTAAGAACTGAAACGTGGAAGTAGGTGCAAACTTCATAAGCCAACCTATGACGCCATTACATAGATTACATTCTCCATCAAATATGATAATGTCTTTCTGGTGATTCGTTTTCATAACTGTTTCATGCATTAATTACAGATAGTGTGTCGAGGTCGTTATAGATTCATTACCAAAAAGTATTTTTTTCATTTTGTAAGTACTTGATTGTATGTATCGACATACGTATAGTACATACTAAAAAAATAAAACCTATGAAAAAGATATTCCTTGTTGTTAGTCTTGTTGCGGTTACGTTTCTCAACGTACAAGCTCAAACCATAAACGCCATTCCTTTTAGTCCAGACATCGCACAATTACCGGATGGATGGCATAAGTTTACCTTACAAGGCGCCAGCTTTGATGTCGAAGTTGCATCTGGTAATCTTGTAAAAGGAAATATAATTTGGTTTGATGGGACAAAATATTCAGGTAACCTAGCAGGTTCTCTAATTTCAGGAAGAGGAACCTATACCTGGTCAGACGGAACTCGGTATGAAGGATCTTTTAAAAATAATGAACGTCACGGGAAAGGGTCCATGATCTTAGTAGACAACTCCAAATGGAGCGGCAAATGGAAGCATAATAAGAAAAACGGAAAAGGAAAACAATTTAACTCCTCTGGAGAGATTGTCCAGCAAGGTGTTTGGGCAGAAAATGAATTTGTAGCCCCTAAGTGATAATTGAATAATAATCGTATTTGAAATACTAAAAAAGCCTTCTATCACATGATAGAAGGCTTTGATGCTTTTAAGTAGCACGTTTATTTATTCTTCTAACTTTGTGAGGGTTACTTTCCATATTTTACTAGAGGCAGCAGACCTTCCTTTCCCATAGGTGCCAGGATTGGATTCAAAGGCTTCTATACCTCCATATATATGACCAATAGTTACCTCATTGGTAGTGCCGAAGGTTGCTTTTAAATCAATGATTTCTGTATTTTCTAAAACGGTCTTACCATTTACTTGGTGAGGTGCTTGTGATAATACATTGCTCTCACTTTTAATTAAAATAGATTCAGCTCCATAATAAGAAGTTGTATTGCCAAATACATTATGAAGTGTGTCTTTAATAGCACTCTGCATAGGTTGTTTTTTAACATCCATCGTAATATGTAATCCAGTGTTTGTAAAACCAGACAAGGCACTTGAAGGCTTACCGTCGCCAATACCTCCTAATAAAAAAGTATGTAACAAGTTATTGTCATTGTCGAGTCCTACAAAATTTCCACAGGCATATACATTAAAATTGTCTTGGTTGTAAGCCGTGTCGTAGGTGTATAATTTATTTTCTGTTGCCCAATCTGGGTGCACATAAATCGCATTATTCCATGCTTGTAAGTCTTCTCCAGGTTTAAAAACCCCGCCATAAAACGTAAGGCTTTGTTCCATTCTTTTTTCTGTTTCATTGTAATAGATAGATGGGGTTACAGGCCCATCTCTACGACGGAAAATAGAAGTATTGTCAGATGCAGGATCTGTAGGATCAGAGACATCAGAAATAGCTGCCGATACACTTACACCTAAAGATAAGGTTGTCTCAGAAGGCGTTACAGAAAATGGATATACAGCATCTAAGTATTTCTGACTATTGCTTGTAAAATTGTGACCACCTGCTACATAAAAAGTGCTTCCTAATTTTAATACTTCGGCACCTGTACTGACAAGGGAAGCCGCCGTATCGTATCTAAATATGTTTGACCATTCTGCATCGGTAAGGGTTTCATTTTTTGTGAGTTTTACTAAAGAGGCAATGTGTAATCTCACAACTTGATCATAGGTAATATATTCTTGCTTCTTTTGATCTGTAGCTGTGGTGTCTTGATGCCAATTCGGGGTGTCTTCAAAATACTCAAAATTCTTTGGTCCATATCCACCTATTAAATAGATATACCCATCATCTTGCGTTACGAGCGGATTTGAATTGACAAAAATAGAGGTGAAGTTCGTGCTATCTTTTTCTAACTTCTTAAACGATTGGTACATCGTAGAAGTGGTGTCTTTGGATAGGTGGGTTTTAAGCCCTTCTACAAATGCCGTATAGTCAATGCTCCAAGTAGTATTAGCTATAGGGTTATACGTATAAATCTTTGTGTTAAATGATTTAGGTATAAATGAGGAATCTGCATAATTGGCGCTTAGGTTATGAAGTCCACCTATTAAAGCATCTTTATTGGTGCGGCCTGCAAATAAAAGCCAATCTTCACCAGAAGTGGCATGTGCAAACGATTGTAATGCAGGAGGATTTAATGTGGTAATGGGAGTGACGCTTACTTTATAACTTGTTGTTTTAGTAGGTCCAGGACATGCGGTACATAAAAGTAATACAAGCCCAGCGGTGACGAAGGTGTAGATTTTCTTCATGGGGGTTTACTAGTTTTGATTATTAGTGAGTTACAAAAATAATTAGAATCTATTTTTTAAAAACAGGGGTTTTTACGGGTATTTTACGCTTTCGCGAAAGCGTGTACAACAAAAAAGACCCACTTGATAAAAGCAGGTCTTTTAAAGTTTAATAAAAAATATAAGCTAGGATATACGTGTTTTAATTACTCGTAGTAACCGCTAATAATTCTGCGGGTTCACTACGATTTTCAGAACTGCAAATACTAGTTATATAAATATCATATGTTGTATTAGGTGTTAGATTTTCTATAATAAAATTGTCTGATGTGACAAAGCTATTACCAGTACCTAATGTAAATCCAATAATTCCGTACTCTATTTCAAAAGAGTTAGCAGTTGTGCTACTTGCAAAGCTAATAAATATTGTATCTGGAGTGACATTGGCACTCAAGTTTTCAAGAGGAAGACAACTTTGCATTTCTTCAGTATCACTATCTCCAGAATCAGAAGAACAAGAATTTAATACTAGAGTTAACAACGAGGCAATAAAGAATATTTTTTTTAACATGTAAATTGATTATTAGTTTTTAAAAAAGATTGCGAAAATAATACTTTTTTTAACTTTCTAGCGTAACCGTAAGCCCTGAATCATCTTTAGTGACTTTAGCAACACCAAGTTTGGTCAACCCTTTGAGGCCTTTGTCCCATCCTTTGTTGCTTAATCCAGCGGCTGTTTTCAGCGCACCTAACTCGATGGTTTTCTCTTTTTTGAGAACCTCATAGATGGCTTTTTCGTTATCATTAAGTTCTAGTGCTTTCTTCTCTGGTTTCATTTGAGGGAAGAATAATACTTCTTGTATCGACTGATTGTTGGTCATAAACATCGCAAGACGGTCAATGCCAATCCCAATTCCAGAGGTAGGCGGCATTCCGTATTCCAAAGCACGTAAGAAATCCTGATCGATAAACATCGCTTCATCATCTCCTTTTTCAGAGAGCTTTAATTGGTCTTCAAAACGCTCACGTTGATCGATAGGATCATTTAACTCGGTATAGGCATTTGCCAATTCCTTCCCGTTCACCATCAATTCAAAACGCTCTGTCAATCCTTCTTTGCTTCGGTGTTTTTTCGTTAGCGGACTCATCTCTACCGGATAATCGATAATGAAGGTGGGTTGGATGTATAGATGCTCACACTTCTCTCCAAAAATCTCATCGACTAATTTTCCGATGCCCATGGTTTCATCTACCTCAAGGCCTAAAGCTTTGGCAGCATCACGAATTTCTTCTTCTGATTTTTGATATAAGTCGTAGCCCGTATGTTCTTTAATCGCATCTAGAATTCCGATACGTTTGTATGGGGCTTTATAGTTAATGATATTTTCGCCGAAAGGCACCTCTGGCGTACCATGAAGTGTTAAGGCTACTTTCTCAAGTAACTTCTCGGTGGTATCCATCATCCAGTGGTAATCCTTGTAAGCGGCATACATTTCCATGACCGTAAACTCTGGGTTGTGGGTACGATCCATTCCTTCGTTACGGAAATCTTTTGCAAATTCATATACGCCATCAAATCCTCCTACGATTAATCGTTTTAGATATAATTCATTAGCAACACGCAGGTATAAAGGAATATCTAGCGCATTGTGATGGGTCATAAACGGGCGTGCAGAAGCACCTCCTGGGATCGGCTGTAAGATGGGAGTTTCTACTTCTAAGAATCCCATCTCATTGTAAAAATCACGAATTGCCGTAGTGATTTGTGTACGTTTGACAAAGGTATCTTTTACTTTTGGATTTACCACAAGATCTACATAGCGCTGGCGATAGCGTAATTCGGGATCGTTAAACTCATCATATACCTTTCCGTCTTCATCTACTCTAGGCTGTGGTAATGGGCGTAGTGATTTACTTAAAAGCGTAAAGTCTTTCACCATGACGGTAATTTCGCCTACTTTGGTGGTGAATAACTCACCTTCAATCCCTACAAAATCACCGATGTCTAGTAATTTTTTGTAAACATCATTGTATTTTGATTTATCATCTCCTGTACAAATCTCATCACGGTTAAAATATACTTGAACACGTCCCTCAGCATCTTGAAGCTCTGCAAAAGAAGCAGACCCTTGGATACGTCTAGACATTAAGCGCCCAGCGATGATGACCTTCATCCCTTCCTTGTACTCCTGTTTTATCTTGGTAGATGTATTATTTACTGGATATAAAGGAGCGGGATAGGGGTCGATACCCATTTCGCGCAAGCGTGATAATTTATCACGACGTACTTGTTCTTGTTCTGAGAGTGCCATACACTATTGTTTTAAGCGTGCAAAGATACTCGTTACATGATTAAAATTCAATCTTATTCTGCATAGGGATTCGATCTATTTGATATTCCCTTTCATTATGTCTATAGCTTCTTGAATTTTTTTGTTGTCAGGTTCCAATACAAGCGCTTTTTTATAGCTTTCTATGGCTTCTTCAGATCTTTCTAGTTTTGCCAATTTATTGCCAAGATTAAAAAAAGTACTGCTTTCTGTCGGGTAAAGTTGTGTATTAAATTGTAGCACAGCCATGGCTTTTTCTATGTGTCCCGCGTAAAAAAGAACACTAGCGTAGGTGTTGAGTTGACTCGTTTTTTGAGCATATTGTTGAAGCTCTTTTACGTTTTTATGTGACTTCTTCATAAACTTTTCAGTGCCAAGATCCTCAAGGAGTTCATCGGTGAGGGTCACTATATGATGATTGGGTGTGTAATTGTTTTTAAGAATCGCTAGCATATCTTGTTCTAAACTTACCACAGGTGATTCTACAATGCGGTTGACTTCTTTACCGTCTTTGTAAAAAATGATGGTAGGGACTCTGTGAATATTCATGCCTTCATGTTCTCCTCCGGGGCTTTGTTTGTAGTTTTTTGCACTTCTTGCCACGGCAATGAGCGTCAGTCGATCTAGTGGGAATTGACAGGCTTCTAGAATTTTATACAATCGAGGCGTCTCCCGTTTACTATCCCCACACCAAGTACCCATAAAAGCGGTGATGGTGTAGGTTGCTAGTGATTCTTTTAGAGAATTGATGGTTGCGACGTCTGGTGTGTACTCGTCAAATCCTTTAGTAAACCAGGCGGCATAGGGCGCTTCACTGAGTGCTTCTTTATTAATTTTTCCTAAGAGGAAAGTAGATTTGTTTTGTGTTTCTTCGTGATTAAAGGATTGCGAAAATCCAATAGTTTGAAAAACGATCATAGCAATCGTAAAGAGGATATTTTTCTTCATTGTTTCTGTTTTTAATGGAATGCTAAAATTGAGGTTTATAGCATGAATCCTAAAGAAACAGGGGATGGGAAGAGGGACTAGACCCTAGGTGGAAATTTTAATCAGGTCGTTTTGTAAAGCGATTTTACTTCGTCTCTACTCGACACATTTAGTTTTTTATAAATACTATTAATGTGAGTTTTTACGGTACTTACACTGACAAAAATCTCTGTAGCAATTTCTTTATTGGTGCGATTTTGTAGGATTAAGTCTAATACTTTTTGCTCTTGCTTTGTTAAAGAGGTGGTTGCTTGAGCAGTTGCTTTTCTTTTAAAGAATAGAAAATAGGCATTGGCAAGAAGCGATACAATTAATAAAAAACCTAGCACATATATCCAGTTGGATGTTGGTGTTTCTTCAGGTTTACGAACTAAGAAATAATCGGCAGAGAGTTCTTTTTTAAATTGTTCTGTATAGGGTTGATTTGGGTATTTTGCGTTTAAACGGGTGCCAAGTTCTTGATAATAATCTGTGTGTTCTAGGTCTTTTAGGTAATGCGTGTAGAGATCTTGAGAGCGATCTGACAGGAATGCATATGCATACAATTCGGCGAGGGGTTCGTCTAGTTGTTGTCCGTAGTCTTGAAATTTTTTAAACCATTTTTTTGCATTGAGCTCCCAATTGGCTTGACTTCTGTAGGAGCCGAATTCGTAACGCATCAACTCTTTCAGCGAATCTATCTTAATAAACGTATTCGATTTTTCATTGGTAGAGGTGACGTTACAAAAAATCTCTTGATCAAAGGTAAAGGGAAGTGTGATCTTATCTGTGTTATTAGCGACAAAGAGGACTTCTTTACTATTTAAACAATGTCCTGTAAAATGTGCCGCATCTTTTGCTTCTTCAGGACAACTGTCTATATGTATGCGATACATATTGTTTTCGGGCGATAAGTTATTTCCCGAAAAGGTAAAATGCCCAAAAGCATCTGGCGTAGTCTTATTAATAATTTGCTCTGGATAGATGCCCGATAATTTTCTGTAGTCTTTGACAATAGATAGGTATATGTCACCTTCCCAATTATTAATATCTATTTGTCCAGAAAATTCATATTGTCCGGAGCACATCCATGAGAAGCCGCAGGTAAGCACCATTAATATAAAAAGCTTTTTTCTCATAGTGGTTTAACCTGTATTATATATATTAGAAAATCTATTATATCTTGAAGACACTTCAAAATATACCGCTACACTACATTTTTGATTTTAATCATAGCGATGCTATGTTGAAACTCAGAAAACATCATATTTTATTGTGCTTTCAAGACTCATTACAAAGTTCTAATACACAATGCGGATTTAAAATGCTAATATAAAAAAGATAGGTTTGCCTTCGTGAAAGATGTAACAATATCTTTCTTTTGTAGACGTATAGTATACATCAATCAATCAAAACCCTGTTAAAATAAAGGGAATCAAAAATCAAATCTTATGAGTTTCTGGCGTGTACTTTTAGCCATATTTTTTCCACCGCTTTCTGTTATTGGAAGAGGATGTGGATCGGTATTAATAGTTTTCTTACTTTGGCTGTGTGGTTGGGTGCCTGGCGTTATTGCCGCCCTGGTCATACTAAATAACCCAAAAAACAACTAAAATGACAAAAAGAGTAGGAGTGTTATGTGGCTTGTTAGTTTTTATTCTAGTGAGTTGCAGTGTTCAAGAACGCATTGTTTTTAATGAAAATATGGGAGGTCATTATGAGACTTCTTTTGATCTGTCTGCCATGATGACCATGGCCAATGAAATGGGCGGCGGGGCTTCTGATCCTGATAAAAAAAAGACAAAAACAGATACGGTGATCGTTTTTGCAGATCTCATTAGGGACCACAAAGATAGTATTGCAGCACTACCCGCAGAAGATCGCGCCAAAATTGAGAAACTTAAGGATTTTACCATGGCCATGAAAATGGACGAAGCCAACGGAGAGTTTAAAATGGATATTTCTAAGGATTTTAAAACCTTTTCAGAATTAGAACGCGTGGCTTATGAAGTAGACGAAGTATTTGATCAAGCAAAAAGCGAAGCCCAGAAAGAACAGCCAACTCCGGGAGAAGATATGATGTCTTTAGATAAAGTGATATACACGTTTGAAAATAATACCTTCAGAAGGACAGACCCCAAAAGCTTAAGCGAACATCTGGAAGATGAAGGACTCCTCAAGGAAGAGACAAAGTTAGATCTTGAAACCTTAAAAAGTAACCTAGCATCTGATGAGGAAGAAAGTCAAGAAGAAGCAATGCTTAAAGGAATGATGAGCCAGTTTACCACAGAGCTTGAAAACTCTACTATGAAATTGGAATATGTGTTTCCACGAAAAGTAGTTTCAGTATCTCCTGAGGGAGCTGTGATTTCTGAAGATGGAAAAACAGTGACCTTTGTGGTGCCGTGGAGTGAAATAATGGAAGAAAAAACAAAGGTTCTTGAGAACTTTGAAGTCGTTCTAGAAGA
>CAYGQJ010000004.1:65117-99532 GCA_964351845.1 uncultured Flavobacteriaceae bacterium
TAGAAGGATTTTTGTTTCTCCGTATCTTTGTACTGTGAATAAAACAATCCAACTTCAGGACTTAGGCAATCGAGATTATAAAGAAACGTGGGATTACCAAGAGGTGCTTTTTAAAGAAATTCTAGATATAAAAATCAAGAATAGACGTGAAGACGCAGGACTTGAGACCCCAAACTATTTCCTTATGGTAGAGCATCCACATGTATTTACATTAGGAAAAAGTGGTGATTTTGATAATTTGCTTGTCAGCGAAAAAGAACTCGCAGAAAAAAATGCTACGTTCTATAAAATCAATAGAGGGGGTGATATTACCTATCATGGCCCTGGTCAAATCGTAGGGTATCCTATTCTAGATTTAGAAAATTTCTTTACAGATATCCATAAATATTTACGATTGCTAGAAGAAATGGTGATTTTAACCCTCGCAGAATATGGCTTGAAAGCCGAACGTTCTCCTGGAGAAACAGGCGTGTGGTTTGATGTAGGAACTCCGTTTGCACGAAAAATATGTGCGATGGGTGTGCGTGCCAGTCGCTGGGTAACCATGCACGGTTTTGCATTTAATGTCAATGCAGACTTAGGCTATTTTGATTTAATGATTCCTTGTGGGATTAAAGATAAAGCAGTGACCTCTCTGAATGTTGAGCTAGGAAAAGCCACCGTAGATGAAGCTGAGGTAAAAGAAAAATTACTCAAACACTTTACCATTCTGTTTGAAGCAGAAATACAACAAAAAACCGAAGCCTAAGCTTCGGTTTTTTTAATACACAAAAAGTGATTCTTAATGTAAGTTGTAGTAATTAGCTACTTCTTCATAATTGTTAATGTTGACCTTATTGTCACGTAAATCTTGTAAAATATCTTCTTTTGATGAAAGAAGGGCTCTTCCACCAGCTTCATTAGTAGGAATTATAAAGTACCTTACTTTTAGGATTGCAGCATTTATTGGTCCAGCTGAGTCATAAGCATACACAGTGATGGTATCTTGTCCGTATGTATATGTAATGACTTCATTATCGCCATCGTCAAAAACAAAAGCATATGTCATAGGAAACCATACTTCATCACTAGGAAGCTGAAAATAGACCAATACTAGGGCATCATCTGCCATTTCTTCTGTTAGTAAAGGTTCATCTATTTCTACAAAATTCGCTTGTTGCCCTAAGTAAATACCTTCTGTCCAACTTGGAAATGGATCTACTGTAACTCCTACTACATTTGCGTTTCCATCTTCTCCATCTTGCCCTGGAATTCCTTGTTCGCCGTTTACGCCGTCCATTCCATCCATTCCGTCCTCTGCATCACAAGAAGTGCAAAAAATAGCGAGGACAACAAATGAGTAGTAAAATAATTGTTTTAAAGTTTTCATAATATCGGTTTAAAAATGTTTTGTTTGCTCCTTTATGAGGATTCTTTCAGAAAGGTTAACACACCGTATATAAATTTTAACTTTGGTATTTATTATAAAAACAAATCGATCCAATTTCTTGAAGTTCTTTTTCAAGAAGTTCAATAGAGATATTAAATGTTAGTAACTGATGTAGGATGATTTGCAATCACAATATCCAAAAGGGCTTCTGTGATATTAAAAGGAGGACCGCTCTCTCCTCCAAAATCTTCTACACGGATATAGAAGGTTTCAAATAGTATATCTTCACTTCCTAGAGTCGCGGTAAAGGTGCCAGAAAGTAATTGTGCCGTAAGGGCGTTGTTACGATCTCCATTAAATCGAATCGTAGATGAAAATCCATTAGTACTTTCTGTCCAAGGCGAAGGGATTGCTGTGCTTATAGGTGTTGAAATAGGCGAATATTGAAATTGTACCTGTCGTACTCCGCCATTATCAATGCCAGCGAGTATAAAATCATACGAAGCTCCAGCACGTAGATTGAGTTGTAAGTTGTCAAAAGTATCTTCCTCTGTAAAAGTTCGGTCAAAACCATCTCCTGTGATTTGAAGCGAAAAATTAGGCGCAATAGTATCTGTTTCGGGCACGTCTGTTTCGCAAGCGATTAAGCAGCATACAAAAAAAGACGCGCATAGGTATTTAAAAAGTGTTTTCATGATGTTTGTTGTTTTTGAACTTTCGGAAGGTGCCTATTCCGTATGGTTTTTCGCGAAAGCGTAATTTTTTAAAAACCCAATACGACAATGCGTGAGATAGTGAGAGAAGATTTTATTTTACTAAAACCTAGATAGTTTTGTCATATTGGGTTAAGGCTATTCATTCATTACTATAAAAAATCGGTGACTTCGTTTAATAGCGACCGACTCATCAGACGGCCATTTTCTTTATAGGTCTCTTGTTTGACCATGCCAATGCCTTCGGCAATCCAGTCGGTGCATTTGTAATTTCTAGAGGCAACGCGACCTCTCATTTCATTGTCATAGGTAATGACATAGCAGTCAAAAGTACCTGCAGGGGTTTCTATTTGCTCTCTTCTAACTACTTTTCTATTGGATAACACAATATCAAAGTTGATGGCTAAAATCTGCGCATTTAAATTGATGGAAGCACTTGCGTCAGGTAAGGTTTGTCCAATCTCTAAATTGTTAGGAATCGCAAGCCTGTCTGTGGTGGTCACCGTGTATTCCATATCTTCATATTGACTCAATAAATCGGTCATGATTGATTCTGGTGCGAGGTAGGTTGTTCTGTTATCGCAACCTAACTCCAACTTTCCTCCTGTAATGTGTTCCCCTCGTTTATCCCAAAGATTAAAATTCATTTGTATGCCTGAAGTGTTGGCGCTTTCTACGTTATATTCCGTCGTCATGCTATGACGTTCTCTTTTGTCATATACTTTGTGAATTAACTTCCTTCCAGGTTTAGATGCGTAATATTTACTGCAATTGCTTTGTGCGAGTGTGGGGGTAAGTACAAAACAAATAATAATAATGATAAGTGTTCTCATAATGTTGTTTTAGAGCGTTAAACTGGTTTTGATAAGTTGGTTTGGGTCGCCATTGTTGGAAGATGCATTAATCCAAAAGTTGGTGCCGTCAAAGGCAATTCCATAAGCTCTGTACCCCTCTATCGTTAGTGTTTCAAGAACTTCAAAAGAAGAAGAGACATCACAGATGTATATATTACCACCTGAACAGATATATAAAAAGCCATTTTGATAGTCCATTCCGTAGGGTGTGCGATCCAATATTATGGTTCGTTCTATGGTTTGATCAATACCAGAATTCATATAGTTTAGTAAATACAGCGACTGCTCATTTCCGCTAGATGCCCATATGAGATCAGAGTTAATGGAAGCTAATCCATAAATCCAAGCACCAAGACTCAAAGAAGTGAACGCCTCTGTATTTGAATCTTCGAAATAGGCTTTAAATTGAGCAGACCCATTACTTGATTGAAAAATATATTTGTCAGGTAATTCAAGTTTTTCCACTTCTACAGCAAATGCAGTTTGAGAGGTAGTGATTTCACCATCTAGCATGAATGTTTCGGGATTAATGAGTCCAATGTTTTCAGCCTCAGATCCATTGCCTAGTAAAATGTGTGATCCATCAAAGGCAATATCAGCATCTTCATTCCAAGGCGCATTTCCTTGTGTTAGGATATCTATTTTTGTAATCCATGTATCACTAGATGGGGCATTTGTAACACGGTTGTAGATACTCGCATTACCACTGCTATCTCTAAGTTCCAGGGTGTTGTCTGTTACCGTGTAATTGAGCAATAAACTACCCAAAAAAGCGATTTCTACAGTTACTTGAGTATCTGTTGCGGTATAATTACCTGTGTTTTCATCTCTAAAACCGAGGTCATCTTGAGAAAAGAAGTTGACGGTGTTGTCAGAATTTATTAAAAGGTATTCCCATTGAATGCCTAAAATGCCTCCCGAGCTACGCTGCCAATCGCCTGTGATGGATGCAGGAGTTTCCATTTCGGGAGGAGTTGTTCCATCGTCATCGTTGCCGCCACACCCAAGTGTGATGAGCAAGACGAGTATTCCTGCAAATTTTAAAAGTGTTTTCATGTCTGTTAATTTTGAGTGTCTTAAAGTTTTATAAATTCTACGCGGCGGTTCTGGGCTTTTCCTTCTTTGGTTGCATTAGAAGCTACCGGTTGACTTTCTCCCATCCCATCTGTGATGATTCTAGAAGGATCAATTCCATAGGCAGTGGTCATCATTTTTTTTACAGCGTCAGCACGCTTTCGCGAAAGCGTACGATTGCTATCTTCCGGTCCATCATCATCGGTATGTCCTATAATCTTGATGGTTACCTCAGGGTTTTTTTCCAGCACCGAAGCAATCTCCCGAATGGTAGGGAAAGAACTGTCTTTAAGCGTAGCACTCGCCGATTCAAAAAGAATGCTATTGGTGGTAAGGCGCCCTTCTGTGAGTAACTTACTGCGATTGTCTTCGCCTGTTTTTGCAATTCTGATATTAGAAATGTAAATTTCATCGACGCCATCTGGGTCTCTTAGGCCTCTTACCGCAAGTTTAAATACATTGGCATTTTCAGGAACAAGCCTTGGGACATCTACTAGTTTATTTTCATTCATCCATACACGCATTCGTGTTTTGTTTACTGCAATTGAAATATGTGAAGCCCCTTTTATGGCTTTCCGATAGTCTTTTCCAATCTCATTACGAATTTGGCGTTTCCCATTGGCGACTTTTTCTACCACGCCTCGATTTCCTATAAATTGACACACAGAAATCTCCGCCATGCACCAGTCTTTGGCTCGCATAAAGCCTGTGTTATCCTCGATCAGGAGGGTAAGAAATGCTTCAGAACTTGTCTTGCCATCCAAGCCATCTGTAAACAAATCAAACTCTATGGTGTAGTTTTCTGGAAGTGTTTCTTTCGTTAACGGGATGTATTTGGATTTTCCGCTTAACCGCATCCATTTTTGGTCATTTATAAACGCAATATCCCCACTACCATTCGTATCCCATTGTGCGGGAAAATCACCTGGATTGTCTTTGGTAAATTGATCTTCAAAAATGGTGATGTTGCCCGGTGTAAAGTCAGAACTTCGCTTTATGGTAGGGCTTGTTTCTGTTGACCCTTCATTAGAAGATGTGTTCTCTTCTTGATCTGCGTCTTTATCCTTGTTTTTCTTTTTGCGTTTCTTTTTCTTCTTCTTTTTTTTCTTTTTAGTAAAAACGCTGTCGAGTGCTTGGTCTGTTTTTTTTGATGCTTCTTTTTCTATTCTTCTTTCTATGGTACGTTCAGCAGATTTTTCAGCGGCTTCTCCTAATTTTTTAAAGAGTTGTGCTTTTGCTCCAGAACCACATAAAAGAAGGCAGAAAACGAGTATGATTTGTAGAGTTTTCATGGTGTTATCCTTTGGTTTTTAATGCGTCTTTTTCTTGGCCTTCTTTCAGGGCTTTTTGTAACATTTGCGTTAGTTTAAGCTCCATTTCTTTTTTCTTTTTTGGGTCATCGGTTAACGCAATAAGTTTGTATTGCTCAGTTAATTTTTTCTTGAGTTCTGGATCTACTTCACTTTTATTGAGAAGATCCATATAGCTATCTATGCCTTGCATTTCTTTCGTTCCGCCTATGTCACCAAAGACATTGCCCAATACTTGTGCTTGCTGGTCTAGCAAGTTTCCATCAGCTGGAAGGTTGTTTTTGGTTTTAGGGGTTTCTTTTGTTGTGGTTGTTTGCGCTTTCGCGAAAGCGAATACACAAAGTGTTAATACGATAGTGAGATAAAATTTTGTTTTCATGATGTTAGTTTTTAGTGTTATTCTTCTTCCTTAATACTTTGTATTTCGCTAGATGCTCCTGATGAATTGTATCCTCCAAAAAGCCACATTGCATCGTTATACAGCAAGATGTTATGACTATAAAGGCCATCACTTGAGCCATCTGCATCTTCTTCGAGTTCATAAGAAGTCCAGTGTGTCATGTCTTCACTGTAGTAAATATCTCTGTAAATCGTTGTGCCATCACGACCCGCTATAAGAAATGCTTTGTTATTATATACTGTTAGTGTGTGATTTGAGCGTGGTTGGAAAATATCTCCTGTAGGTGTCACTTGCTCCCATTGTATGGCATCACTACTTTTCCATATCTCGTTAAGTGCGCTAGCGTCTGTTGTTAATCCTCCTACAACGTACAATTCATTATTAAAAACGACAGTTTTATGATTATTGCGAGACTCGAAGGCAGTGTCTGTCTCTAGTGTCCAATCAAGACCATTTAGACTTGACCAAACGGAGCTACCATATATAAGATACCAACGCCCATTAAATGAAGTCACCGTATGATTTGAGATGTCGCCAAATACAGCTGCATCTTCTTCTAATGTCCAGATAAGACCATCTGTACTGCTCCATATATCATTAAAAAGTTCTGAGGTATCAAAATTTACACCTCCTATCATGTACATTCTATCATTAATAACCGTAAGGGTGTGTCCTGAACGTGCAGGAAATTGATCGACAGAGACAGAAAGCCAGTTTCTACCGTTTTCGCTTCTCCATACCTGATTGGTTTGTGTAAAATAAGGAGGGCCAAAACCTACGTGACCACCCACTACCCATACATTATCATTATACTCCACCATTGCATTACTCGCAAACTGCCCTATCTGATCTTCTTCTGTTTCTGTTGTGAAATTGAGCACAAGATCACTTGTTTCTTCAGGATCTACAGGATCCATCATTTCTTCTTCTGGCATCTCATCTGTAACAACAGGAGGTTCTTCATCACTGGAACAGCTTAGTATGAATGTTCCAAGTAGGAGTAGTACTAGGTATTGTTTTAGTGTTTTCATTGTTTTCATGTGTGTGGTTTAAAATGATTGTTAAAAAGAAGTGGGGGTGTATCTATTCGTTCCTAAAAGAATATTAGCTCTCATAGAAAAAATATTTGTAAAGGCAATTTCGCTTTGCCAGATCATTTGTTGTGTTTTATAGTTGTAAAAATCGGCCATCGTATTCCCTCCAGAATGTTCTGTTAGAATGAGTAAATAGTCACTAAAAGCGAGTATTTCGATCTCGTCTATATCATCTGCTGCTGCAGAAAGTGGGATATTGAAAGTAGATGTGATCGTTCCTGTAACGATTTCCAGTTGATTGACAGTGAATGCATTTCCGTCAAAATCTTGAGTCACCGACCAAATACTAGTACCGTTGTTAAAAAACTGTTGGATAAATAAATCAGGAAATGCTTGTGACCATTTGAGATCACCCGTTTGTAGATTGACTGCATAGATATTTTGATCTCTTGAATGAAACAGAAACTGATTGCCTACAATAGCGCCTCGTTGTACATTGGCATTAGCGGTAGAAAATGTCCAGTTGAGCGTAAGGTCTTCCTGAATACTGTACACAGCATTGCTCCAAGACATGATAATCACTTCATTAGTTCCTGCCAAAAGATGGGAGATGCGTTCCCCAAGACTCCACGTATCAACGATACTACCGTCTGATAAATTCCGACTCGTAATGATTTCGGAGCCTTGTGGTCCTTCTACCGTAATGATGCGGTTGTTAAGAATTGCAAGGTGTTTAAACTCATTGTCTGGTTGACTTGCTGTCCAAATCGTATCCCCATTTACAGCATTTATGGCCATGATGATATAGGATGGCGAAGGAAGTGCAGGATCTGTTGCTCTATACGTGAGGTATAGTATATCTTCTTGAAGGATTAATTTTGAAGCATTAAAACTGATATCTAAGCCTGTTTCAATGCCAGGGGACACTTCCCAAATCTGTTCCCCAGCAAGATCGGTTGTCATACTTCGCACCAAACGATCTTGAAAAAGACCTATAAAAGAATTGTCATACGTTAGGTTTGCGATCAGTTGGTCATTTTCTGTAGTAAGGGTAGTGCCCGTCTCCAAATCTAGGGTAGCAAGTGTATTAAATGCAGCAATAGTGGCTGTTGCATTTACTAGGTTTGAGGTATCTATTTCTTGAATTGTAGTATCGTCATCATCATTTTTACAAGAAAGATGTATGATGCATAGAAATAGTATAAGTAACAAGCTATGTGATTTCATACCGTTATTTTTTAAATTTTGTTTTCTTAATGACTTTATTTTTGTTCATAATTTTTAATTCATACTCTCCATCATCCAGCGCATTTACATTGAGGTAAATCTCATGGTCAGGCATGGGAGGGAGTTTGCCTTTAAGTTGTTTCGGCTTTTTATTCATTCTATTTTTAAAAGGTGAACTATGATGAACTACTAACTTGAAGACAAAACTATTCAGATAGATTGCTGAAGATTAGCACAGATGTAACAAAGCCTGTCACATATGTAACAGGCTAGTGAGAATGGGACTTTATTAGGTATTTGCCCCTATGAAGAAAAGTTATTTATGACTTTTTTGCGTAGTCTGAAGGAGAGACTCCGTACTGTTCTTTAAAGCATTTTGTGAAATACGAATGGTTATTAAATCCGACAGCGTACCCAACTTGTGATACATTAATCTCCGATTTTTTAAGAAGTTGTGCAGCCAATTTAAGTCGCTGACTTCGTATAAACTCCGTTGAGGAAAGTCCGGTAAGCGCTTTTAGTTTTCTATGTAATTGCATCCTGCTCATGCCTAATGCTTTTGCAAAGGATTCTGTCGTAAAATCAGATTCTATGATTTGTGTGTCTACGACTTCTTTGAGATTGTCAAGAAAACGTTCGTCGACACTATTTACCGCCATATCTTTAGGAATCAGGGCGACTTCTTGACTAAAGCGTTCTTGTAGTTTTCTGCGCGTATCGAGTAAATTATGGGCTGTTGTTTTAAGAATTTCTGTATTAAAAGGCTTCGTGATATAAGCATCGGCTCCATTTTCTAGGCCTTCGATTTGGTTTTCATCTCCTGCTTTTGCTGTGAGCATTATAATAGGAATATGCGAAGTGGCTTCGGCGGTCTTACAATTTCGCGTAAGCGTAATTCCATCATCTTTTGGCATCATTAAATCCGTAATAATCAGATCGGGCACCACAGAAGAGGCAATATCAAAGCCTTCGGAGCCATCTTGTGCGGTATGGATGGTGTAGGTGTCTTCAAATAGCGAACTCACATAGGTTCTCAAATCGGCGTTATCATCTACAATAAGAAGGATGGGTTGGGTATCTTTGGCAAAGATATCTGGTTCTTCTTGTATGATTTCATCTTGTGAAGCAGTGGTGTCCGCTTTCGCGAAAGCGGTCTCAGCCATCATTCCTTTTACTTTTTCGGTTTCAGAAAAGGCTGTTTCAGTAACGGGTAGGGTGATTGTAAAGGTGGTCCAAGAATCTTTACTATGTGCATGGATGGTTCCTTTATGTAGCGATACCAATTCTTTTGAAAGTGCCAGGCCTATACCTGTTCCAGCAGTTTGCTCATCGACACGTTCAAAACGGTTAAAGATGGTTTGAAGTGCTTCTTGTGAGAGTGGAGCTCCTGAATTTTTAACAATAAGTTGTAATTTTTGATCTATAATCGTTCCCGTAATTTCTATAGCTTCTCCGTTAGGACTATACTTTAAGGCATTGCTGATGAGGTTAGTAATTATTTTTTCTACCGTATCTGCATCAAAATAATAGGTGTTTTCAGGGATATTGATGTTTGCGGTATAGGTTTGATTGTTTTCTTGTGCTAAGTAGTCAAAGGAGCTTGTGAGTGATTTTAAGAAAAGGGACAGGTCTCCTTGTTGTACTTTAAGTTTAAAATGACCTGTTTCTAATTTTGAGAGGTCCAGTAATTGATCTACGAGCGTAAGTAAACGTTTGGTGTTACGTTGTGCAATGGTTAGGTTCTTCTTTTCAGAGGCATCAATGTCTGGTTTTTGTAGTTGTTGCGCTACAGGTCCCGCGATGAGTGCTAATGGCGTTCTAAATTCATGAGAGATGTTTTCAAAAAAGCTAGACTTTAAGGTGTCTAACTCGCGTAATTTGTTATTTGTTTTTTTACGATTTCTAAAGCCAAAAAACAGAAAAATACCTGCAATAGAAGTCAATCCAATGCCTCCTAATAAAAGATTTCGCTGATTTTTCTTTTGAACTTCTACAGCTTTATTTTCTGCTTGGAGTAAGGCAATTTCTTGTTCTTTTTTTTGAGTTTGGTATTTGGTATCTAATTCAAAAACACTTTTTTCATTTTGTTTTTTTTGAAAAATAGCATTAATACTATCTACATCTTTAAACACGTCTAATGCTTTTTTGTAATTTTTTGTTTTTTCAAAAAGGGTTGAGTACGATTTTAACGTATTTAATTGATTTCTATGGGCATTTAAGGTGTTAAAAATGTCTAAGGCTTGATTAAAATGATACGTGGCGTCTGCTGTGTTATTGATTTTTAAATAGCTATCTCCTATGTATTTATGGCTTAATCCTGCATTTAGTGTATCTCCTGCATTCTTAAACGCTAGTAAAGATTGATCTAAATGTTGTATGGCTTTTCTGTGTTGATCTAGCCCATAATAGGCTCGTCCCAATAAGTAGTTAGATTCCCCTTCTCTATGCTTCATTTTAAGCTCTTTGTAATAGCTGTTTGTTTCAGATAGAAGAGCAATTGCCTCTTGATAATCTCCTTGTTCTACTTTTAAGTACCCAAAATTTTGCTTTACAGAGTTTAAAGCTTCTATGTTATTTGTTTTTTTGTAACTGAGTTCTGTTTTTGTTAGATACTCTTCTGCTTTTTCAAAATCTTTTATTTGTATAAAAACCATAGAAAGGTTATTGTATAATTTTCCTTGATAGGTGTTATAATATTGACCTTTTTTTATGGTGTTTAATGAATCTGCTTTATTGTAATTGGTAATGGCTAGACTATAATAGCTTTGATCATCGTTGATGAGTCCCTTCATAAAATAACCGTCTATAAGCGCGTCAGATATTTCATCACGTGCCTCTCCTTTAGTGATGAGTTGATTTGCATATTTTTCAGCATTTGGATAATCATTTAAACTAAAATATATTCCAGAAAGTAACGTAAGGGATTTGTTACTAATATAATCATCACCTGCCTCAAAAGCATTTTTGGAAGCTGATTCAAAAACCGGTATGGCTTTTTCGAAATTTCCTTTGTAATAATGATAACACCCTTCCCAATATAGGGCAACACCGAGACATTTGTCACATGATTCTTTTTCATGTAAGTCTTTCACTTTTTTTACACTTAAAAGCAAATTATCTAGGTTTGTCGAAGCTTCTAAACTTAAAATATATGTGTAGGCTTCTAATTTTGTATCCGTATTATTTGTGTTGGATATAATGGTTTGTAATGAGTCAATTCTTTTTTGAGTTTGACCTCGTGTTGACGTAGAACAAATGATAATGACAAACAATGATATTATTATTCGCATGAGAAGATAGGATTAGTGAGTGTTATAAATGTACGCAATTATAAAAAGACCAACATCCTATATGTATCACATATGTAACAGATGTGTGTTACATTGTAACCTATAAAATGGGTTTGCGAATGTTTTTATCTCTTTTCTAGAATTACGACCTTTACTTCGCTATTTATTATTTGCTAGCGTTTTTAGTCGGTCTTATCTTCTTTTCAGAAATAGACATGACGATACTCTTAGATTTTGAGGTATGATCTGTTATGTGTTTATTTCGCTTTTCAGAAATACCAACAGCTTCCCAAACCAATTTTTCTATATCTTCTTTAGGAAAAGAGGCGAAATCTTTTACTTTAATATGTCTGATGCGTTTTCCTGTTCCTTGTAGTTGAAGATTTCCAGGAGTCAGCTCTGCACCGCGATTGAATCCAAAATTCACATGCTTTGCGTATACGGCAATGTGACAAAAGGCATCTTTTAATTTTTCTGATGTTGAATAAGCGATAGCTACGGCGTTATAATTATCCCATATCAATTCGTTTGCCTCCGGTACGAGATCGGTGATGAAGCCTCGTAATGCTAACGTGAGCTCTTGGATACTGTCATCGTAGGGCTTTAAGAATTTTTTAAGTTCGGGATGCGCCTTCATCATGTATTCTTTAGTGGGTTGCTTTTTGTCTGAAGTGCTGGGTTAATTTACCTGATAAATCAGAATGCTGTTGGTGTCTCCTTGTGTTACAAATCCGAGATTTTTATTGCGTTCTAAATAATCAAAATGCGCTGGACCGACTCCGTAGACAGGGAAGTTGTCTATAGGGGCTCCTTTTTCATCAAAACACAGCACTTGACTTGTCTCTGTATTGGTCAGTGTAATCATAACTTGTTTGCCTACTTTAAAAATTTCAGGCGTGGTATAGGATCCGTATTCTAATGCGATCTCTTTGTTGTTGATGATGAGCTTATTTTCTAGAAGCGAAGCTGTTGTCTTTCCGTTTGTGTTTACAATTGTATTTGTGACGATGTCACTCTGTGTTCTTGTCAATACACCAGCCGTCGTAATTTTTATTTTTCCGCCATTTATATCATAGGTAGTGAAGGCGTTTTTTTCTTTGAAAATAGGGGTGTCTCCAAAATCTATACGTTCCTTCACATCAATACGTGATTTTCCAGTGCGGCTCAGGATGTGAAGTTGACCATTGTTTTCAGCAATCACAATGTAGTCTTTGTTTTTTATTTGCAGATGTGTAGGAGGATAGATGATCGCATTTTCTGTTTTTGAAAAACCAAAACCTTTGACAATCTTGGCATCTTTGTCAAACATTTGTACTTGGTTTCCTTGGGTGATGATAAAACGGTATTTCCGATTATTTTCGTAATCAAAAATGGCTAAAGGTTGGGTGATGGTCTCATTAAAGCTCACTGAAAAAGGGGTTACTTCATTGCCGTTTCGATCTAAAATATACCAAGTGTTGGGTGTTACAAATGCGAGTTGGAGTCTGCCATTTCGATACAGATCTACTTGTTGTACCTTTCCTAAAATAGGGCCGTCAAGTTCTTTTTGCCATAATAATTTTCCTTTATTGCTAATCAAATGTACTACGTTTGCTTCGTCTTGTAAAAGGATATCGGTTCCTTTGGTACGATGATTTTTTACCAACTGAGGCGCACGAGAAATAGCCGTCTCAAGTTTTGTGCTTGCTATTTGTGTAATGGCGCCATCTTTCTGAATATTTTCATTTTTGTTGATAACAATGGTAAGATGCATGAAATTAGCATCTTGAATAAGTTGTAATGCTGCAAATGGATACTCAGTAATGGTTACTTTTTTAAAAGCAGCCGTTTCCTTTTCAGAAACCAGCTCTTGATACGCGATTTTTTCGGTGTTGGTAATTCTCAGAAGGCTAGAGGCATCGCTGAGTTGTGATTTTGTGTTCTTATAGACGGTAGAGGCCGTGAGAATCGCGTTATTTTGATAGTTGGCGATAATCGTTTCCAGTTGTTCTTGGGTGTCTGCAAACACATAAAAATCATCTAGCATGCAGTATCGTTGCACTGATGGCGTTTCTAAAAGGAATTCATAGGTTTTTGTAAATACCGTCTGATCTTTAAAACGATATATAGGAACCTGTCTGTAACGGGTTTCTTCTTCTTTATGAGCGGCTAGTGCTTCCTCTGTCATCGTAGCATCTGCGGTATGTCCTACAATCACGACTCCTCCATCTAATTGGATGGTTCCTACTTCGTCAAAAGAGCGTACGATATCTTCTCCTTTGATGACAAATTTTGAAGGATCTATTTTATGTAAGTCAGCTAAATTATTTTTGTACGTACTCCAGTTGTCATAGGAAATAGCCGTCATGCTTTGCGCAGTGATAGGCGTTATTTGATCAATAGTGTTATTAACGGGTTTGGTGTCTTTAAATAATAACAAACGTTGCTCTGTAGAGTCTTTGACAAGAGTGACACCACTGATTTTAATATCGTTTTGAGACATATCTAAATCGCCTAGCGACCATGAAAATGCTCTTTGCAAAGGATGATTTTTTGCATTGGGATATAGGGTAGACCATACATCATCCATCTCACTTCCTTTTACCAAAATACTCGCCGTTGCATTACTCGTAGCGTTGTAGGCTGTGATAAAATCGGTGTCGTTTGCAATGCCATTATCTTCTTGTTCTCTCAGGGTATTTTCCAAAAGTAATTCAGAGGTGCTGGCCATGAAAACGCCATCGAGTTCTAGGGTGTAAAAAGTAGCTTCTGGCGATGCTATTTTTATGATAGAAGGAGACGTGTTTCCGAGCTTTGTTTGTGTGGTTTTGGTGCTGTCTGGGGTAAAAACAGTAGGTGTTGCTTTCGTGAGGATGCTTACATCATAGGTGTTGTTGCCTATTTGCGTATAACAGATTAGGGTTTCGTTTTTTGATTTCAGGTCTTTTAAAAGCGGTGCGGTACTCGTTAGAAAATCTTGATACCGAGTTTTTGAAAATGCCTGAATCAGGTCATTGTTTTTTATGGCAGATTGTAACCCTTTGATATTTTCGGTTTTGACAACAATACTCGCTTTGCGGGGAATGTATTTTGTGAGCGGTGATGTCACGGTGCTTTGTTCCTGTTCACACGCAACAAAACATAAGATGATGACAATTAAAAAAAAACGTTTCATACTAAAGTATCCCTTTCTTCAAATGTAAGGACTTGTCTAGAGGAAATCACTGTTTAGGTTCAGGAGTTATCTACGAGGTTTTTAACAAGGATGTTATTAAAATCCAATTCATATTGTTCGGGGAGTAATTTAAAGCTTTTACGATGGTATTTTGTGATACCGTACTTCCGAATTGCTTCCCGATGTTCTTTGGTCGGGTAGCCTTTATTTTTTTTCCAGTTATACATAGGATACTCTTCATGGATGCGTTCCATGAAGTGATCTCTTTCGGTTTTTGCGAGAATAGAAGCTGCTGCGATCGGTAAATATTTTCCGTCGCCTTTGATCACGCAGGTATGGGCAATATCTGGATACGGTTTAAATCTGTTTCCGTCTACAAGGATATGTTGTAGTGTATGCTTTCGCGAAAGCGTAGCTGTCATCACATCAATACTGCGATGCATTCCTAAAATAGATGCGTTTAAAATATTGATTTGATCGATTTCGTCCATCATGACATGCACCACTCCGAAGCTGATGGCTTCTTGCTCAATAATGGGTTTTAGGGCTTCTCGTTTGCGTTCGGAGAGTTGTTTTGAGTCGGTAAGCACTTCATTTTTAAAGTCGTCAGGAAGTATGACGGCAGCGGCAGTCACAGGGCCAGCAAGGCATCCGCGGCCTGCTTCGTCTGTGCCACACTCTATAAGATCGGAATGAAGTTTAAGCTTTAACATCGTTTTAGAGTTGTAAAATACGTGATTACGCGTAAAAAAATTAACTTTGGCTCTTCAAAATTATATATGAAGACATTTGTTGTTTTATTATTTATACTCATTACGTCATCTGTTTATGCGCAATTTCCTACACTTAGTAGACAAGATGTAGGCACGAGAACAGGAGGGACTCAAGGGAATATAAGTAATAATAAGGTGGCAGATTTTGTAAGACCTCCTATAAAAGATTACAAGATTATATCTATTCAAAATGATACCATTACCGTAGATACGTCGCTTACGATTGCTAAAGATTATAAAATGAATTATTTGCGTAAGGACCGGTATGGATTATTGCCATTTGCAAATACTGGACAAACGCATAATACATTGGTGTATGACTTTGATAAGCAATCTACACTTCCCAATAGTGTGGCGCAATCGAGGCATTTTAATTATATGGAGATAGAAGATATTAAGTATTATTATTTGCCAACGCCTGTAACAGAATTGTATTTTAGAAGTGCCTTTGAACAAGGGCAACAACTGGATGCTTTTTTTACGATTAATACCTCGCCAAGGCTTAATTTTTCGATAGCTTATAAAGGCTTGCGTAGTTTAGGGAAGTATCAACATGCCCTCACAAGTACAGGTAATTTTAGGTTGGCAGGAAGTTATAGAACCAAAGATGACAGATACCAGATCAATGCACATTGGGTGGCTCAGGATTTACTGAATCAAGAAAATGGAGGGTTGCAAGATACCGCGATTGAGCAGTTTACGAGTAACGATACGCAGTTTAATGATAGATCCAGGTTACTGGTAAATTTTGAGGATGCCGAAAATATCCTTGATGGTACCCGTGTATATGTCAATCACCACTATAGATTATTAGGTAAAAAAGATAGTATTTCTGATTATTCTCTCAAGATTGGGCATGTGTTTAATAGTGAGGATAAGTTTTATGAGTTTAGGCAAACTGCGGCTTCTGATCTTTTTGGAGAGGCTTTTCAGCAGGCTAACTTTAGGGACAGAACGGATAATGAAGAGACCTACAATGAGTTGTATGCAGTGTTTACGGATAAGGATTTAGGCGAACTTACCTTCCAGACGAATGCGACGTATTATAACTATGGGTATAATTCGATTCTGATACAAGATGTAGACGGAGATGGAATACAAGAACGAATTCCGAATCGACTGCAAGGAACGATTATAGCAGCAGGAGGGAAGTATAAAAATACGATTGGAAAGATCGCTGTTGAAGGGGCTGCGCAGGTGAATATTACGGGGGATTTTGATGGATTCAATATCTATGGAAAAGCGTCTTATGATATTGCTCCAGACAAAGTGTTTTCTGCCAGCATCCTAAGCAATTCAAGTCCAGCAGGATATAATCATTTATTGTATCAAAGTAATTATTTGAATTATAATTGGCATAATGCACCTACCTATGAAAATGTAAATACAAATACACTTTCGGCACGGTTGGATGCGAACAAATGGGTGAATCTTGATGCTTCAGCGAGTACGATTTCTAACTATACCTATTTTGGGGTATCTCCTGTAGACTCGCTTGTTAATTCGTTTCAAGCAAGTGAGACCATCAATCATCTCAAGATTACGGCCAACAAGGAAATTACATATGGTAAGTTTGGGCTGGATGCGACGGTTACTTTTCAAAATGTAAGCGGACAAGAAGGGGTTCTTAATACGCCAGATATTCTTACGAGAGGGAGTTTGTATTTTACAGACAGGGTGTTTAAGAACGCATTATTTTTACAAACAGGGGTCACTGTTCAATATTTTACAGCGTATAACCTGAATGCATACGATCCAGTCCTTGCGGAATTTTATGTGCAGAATGATCAAGAAATAGGTGGGTTTCCTTTGATTGACTTTTTTGTAAATATGAAAGTGCGTCAAACGCGCATATTTTTTAAGGCAGAGCATTTAAATAGTGCTTTTACAGGGAATGATTTTTTTAGTGCACCTGGCTATCCGTATCGTGATTTTAATGTGCGATTCGGGATTGTCTGGAATTTCTTTTTGTAGCGATGTTTGATAGGTTGAAAGCTCTGGAGCTTTTATGAGAAAACGTTCTTGACGGGAACATTGTTACAATTTATTTATGAATTTTGAGTTTACAGTTTTATGGTTTTAGATTATAATTTAGCAGATAATACGATTGCCTATGTGTTTGATGGACCCATGGATGAAATAACGATCAATGCCTTACGTGATCAAATAGAGCGTAAATTAGAAATTCATGATCGCATTAATGTGTATCTAGAAGATCAGGGTGTCGCGTATTTTACCTTATACTCTGTTATTGTAGGGATTATTTTCCCGTTACAACATCACAAACGATTTGATAAAGTGGCAATGGTGACAGATCGTTCATGGATTCATTTGTTGTCAGCGATCAATAATCAATTTATTAGTGGTGATATCCGCAACTATACTACAGATAAAAGGGTAGAAGCTATGGAATGGGTTTCTTAAGATATACGACCTTTTACGAATGAAATGTATCCTACTAAAACGCTTTTTTGTTGTTTTACGCTGTAGCGTGACTGTAAATTTTAGTGTTCTATTTTAATTTAATTCTCCAGTCCATTTAATGAATACCAAGTATTCATTAAATTTTGTATCTTACTAGTATAAATTATCCCCTAGATACGATGTTAGCAGATTTTAGTTTCGCAGATAATACTGTAGGGTACCTCATAGAGGGCACTATGGATAAGGATGCTATAATAGCACTCCGTTCTCAGATTTTAGAGAAGCTTGAAGTTCATGATACGATTAATTTATATCTTGAAGATAGTCATATTGAACATTTCTCATTAAGTGCTGCGACGATAGGCGCTCTTTTTCCATTAGAATATTCCAAACGTTTCAATAAAATAGCCTTAGTCACCGACCGAAAATGGATTCATGCGCTGGCTGCAGTTGATAATGCTTTGATCGGGGCTACTTTAAAATACTTCCCTATAAAAGATCGGTTGTCTGCTATCTCTTGGATTGTGGATGTAAATAGCTGATTTTTAAGTGTTATTTTCTTTTTTATTTCTGTGCGAACATAGACTTTTTGTTAGCGGAATAAATTTCTATAAAAATCATTTGTAACTCAAAAAATGTTTGTATATTTGCCGTCCAATAACGCAGTATTGATGGCCTAATCAAGAAACGTGTTATTTGGAACATATATCGCGGGATAGAGCAGTAGGCAGCTCGTCGGGCTCATAACCCGAAGGTCACTGGTTCGAGTCCAGTTCCCGCTACTAGCAATGATAAGGCTTCACAGAAATGTGAAGCCTTTCTTATTTGGAATGGGTACAGAATAGGTACAGAATAAGGCATTTTTTAGTGTCTAATTAAAAATGATATTAATTAATAAGATTTAGTATCAAAATTTATTACATTGAGTGAAAATGCTAGATTAGTAAGTTGAAAGACGAAAAATCGAAATATAATAGAGAAAAACTCAAAGAGTCTAAAGCAATAGCCATTTTAGATGCAGCTGAAGAACTAATACTTGAAGGTGGCCTAAGCTCTTTAAGTATTAATAAAGTTGCTTCAAAAGCCAATATTGCTAAAGGTACTGTTTATCTATATTTTAAAGATAAAGAAGAAATAATAGGGACTATAGCTATTCGAGCTAGAAAGTTATTTCTTGACTATTTTAAAAAGTATACAGAAGATAAAGAAGACCCCATCGAAAAAATTAAAGGGATATTTTGGGCGGACTATCATTTTTCGCAAGAACAAAAGAGATATCATCAATTGATAACTTTTTATGAGCAAAATACTGGTTTGACAGAAACAGGTGAATTAGCTGAGACTGGAAAGAAAATTTCTTTTTACATAAAAAGTATTGTTGATGAAGCAATTGAAAAAAAAGCCATTCGTCAGGATTTAGATAGCGCATCACTAACTTTTATGATGTGGGGTATGTCCGTGGGAATAATGCAATTGGTTCAAACTAGGAAGGAACAACTTGGATATGCCCTAAATAAAACTCCTGAAGAGTTTTTTGAGTTTTTTGTTTCTACAATTATGGATAGCTTAAAATAGCGTACTGTACTCACCTTTTTAAATGTTCAAGTATCTTTTCTTTTTTCTAAAAATATTATAGGGGATATCTATATTTTTCACTTTTATCTTCAATATATAGAAAAATCTTATAGTTGTATTTTGTTTAACTATATTAAAATTAGTTTAAACATTTAACTTTTTATTAACATATTAATGACCGACGGTCATATATATTTGCATTATAAATGACCAACGGTCATATTTTTTTAATCTATAACTGACCAGTGGTCATAAATAAAAATAAAATGGAAACAAAAAAGAAATTAGCTGACCGATTTGCTTCTTTTATTGAGAAGCGTAAATGGGTTGTATTAATTGGCACCATAATACTAGGACTTGCAGTCGGTGGTGGTGCAAAGAATTTAAAATTTGATGGCGATTATCACGCCTACTTTAGTGAAACCAATCCACAACTTGAGGCTTTTGACAATCTACAGGAAAAGTACACTAAGGATGAAAGTGTAATTATTTCTCTGACTCCTGAAGACGGTAACCTATTTACTAAAGAAAATCTTTCTGCAATCGAGAAGATGACAGCCGATGCCTGGCAAATTCCTTATAACTCACGTGTAGATGCCCTCACTAATTTTCAGCATACAAGAGCCGAAAATGACGACTTATATGTCTCAGACCTTGTAGAAAATTCAAACGCATTAACTACGACGGAGTTGAGTAAGATTAAATCAACAGCTCTTTCTGAACCATTATTGGTTGATAGGCTTATCAATAAAGAGGGTTCTGTAACAGCAATAAACATCAATATTAAATTACCAGGAAAGTCGGATACTGAACAAGCAGAGGTTTCTGATGCAGTAAGAACGATGATTTCAAAATGGCAAGAAAACTATCCAACTTTCGAATATCATACTACGGGTATCGTACCAATGAACACTGCATTTTTTGAATCAGCTTCTGGAGATAGTATGACCCTCATACCGATTATGTTTTTAGTGGTTCTCATTTTAATTGCTGTTTTAACACGAAGTATCACAGGAACATTTGCTAGTCTTTTAGTTATAATTCTTTCTATCTCAATGGGAGCAGGTTTCGCAGGATTAGCTGGCATCAAACTTACTCCCCCATCATCACAATTTTCAATTATTATTCTCACACTCGCCGTCGCGGATAGTGTACATATTCTTATGACTATCATCAATAAGATGAAGGAAGGGTTTGATAAGAAATCTGCAATTACTGAAAGTTTAAAGCTTAATATTATGCCAGTTGCTATAACTAGTATAACAACCATTATTGGATTTTTAAGTATGAATTTTGGAGATGTTCCACCTTATTGGGATTTGGGTAATATCACAGCGGTAGGAATGTTAGGAGCGCTTATATTTTCTTTAACCACATTACCAGCACTTATTCATATTCTTCCCTTCAAGGTAAAGAAAGTAGAAGGTTTTACTTCAAAAATCACATTCTATGAAAAAATAGGTATTTGGGTTTCTAACTATCCAAAACAAATTGTAGGAGGTCTTGCTGTATTTATGATTGCAATGGGATTCCTGGCAAGTAAAAATGTACTGAATGATGAGGCTATTAAATATTTTGATGAGTCTTTAACTTTTAGACAAGATTCAGATTACATCAGTGAAAACCTTACAGGAATGTACAATATAGAATACTCTGTTGGTTCTGGAGAATCTGGTGGAATTTCTAACCCAGAATACTTATCAAATCTTGCAAAATTTGAAAATTGGTTAAAAGAGCAACCAGAAGTAATTCATATAAATAGCTATGCTGAAATAGCTAGGCGTGTAAACAAATCTATGCACGGTGACGAAGAACAATTTTACACTGTTCCCCAAGAAAGAAATGAAGCTGCACAATACTTATTACTTTATGAAATGTCATTGCCGTTTGGTCTGGATTTAAATAATCAATTGAATGTCGACAAAAGTGAAACTAGGGTAACTGTTACAACAGAAAATATGCCTTCGCAATCTATGATTGCCTTAAACAAGCGTATAGAAAGTTGGTTAACGAATAACACCCCAGAGTATATGCATTCATTAGGGTCAAGCACCACATTAATGTTTGCTTATTTAGGGGAGCGACAATCCAATAGCATCACAAAAGGTAATATCATCGCTTTATTCCTAATCTCACTTTTACTAATCATTGTATTACGAAATGTAAAACTTGGGCTACTAAGTATTATTCCAAATATAGCACCAGTAATTATAGGATTTGGATTCTGGTATTTCTTCTCAGGAATGGTAAATACAGGAATGATTGTGGTATTCGGTATGACTTTAGGTATTGTAGTAGACGATACCGTGCACTTCCTTACCAAATATTTACGAGGTAGAAGAGAACTAGGTTACAATAGTAAAGATGCTGTTGTATATGCATTCTCTGCGGTAGGAAAGGCACTAATGATTACGACTGTCATTTTAGTAATTGGCTTTATGGTACTTGGTCAGTCAACCTTCTTATTAAATAGTTCTATGGCTCAAATTGCAGTTATAGTTATGGTTTCAGCATTATTAATCGATTTTCTTTTACTACCAGCAATGCTGATTTTGATAGACGGTAAAAAGGGAGAAGAATTGACTGAAGCTCATTTGACACATTAATTAATTTAAAAGAGTACGCTTTCGCGAAAGCGTACTCAAAATCAAATTTAAAAACATAAAAAGAGAAATTATGAAACATTTATTTTTATTGGTAATCGCAGTATTTATAAGTACTGGAATTACGGCGCAGAACAAAGGACTAGAAGTTGCCAAAGCAGCTGACAAAGCAGATTTAGGATTTGAAGGATACGCAGTAGACCTTAAAATGATACTTAAAAATGCCAATGGGCAAGAGAGTACAAGAGAAATCGCTTCGAAGATTTTAGAGGTTGATGGTGATGGAGATAAATCATTAATCACTTTTGAAAATCCCCGTGATGTTAAAGGAACGGCAATGTTAACCTTCTCTCATAAATCAGATTCTGACGACCAGTGGTTATTCTTGCCCTCTATTAAAAGAGTAAAAAGAATTAGCTCAAGTAATAAATCTGGTCCATTTATGGGTAGTGAATTGTCTTATGAGGATTTAGGTTCTCAAGAGGTAGAAAAATATACTTATAAATTTCTTGAAGAGTCAACTCTTAATGGAGCAAAAGTAGCGGTTGTTGAAAGATATCCAGTTGACCCTAAATCTGGATATTCAAAACATATTGCTTACTACAATTTGGATAAATCATATCGACTAGAAAAAGTGGAATATTACGACCGAAAGGGTGCTTTGCTTAAAACGATGCAGCATCTTGATTACAATTTTTTCAAGAATAAATATTGGAGACCAGGAGAGCTTTATGTTGTAAATCATCAGTCTAATAAAGAGACAAGATTACTGTTCAGCAACTTTGATTTTGAAGCTACTATAACTGAAGAAGATTTTACACAGAACAGCCTTAAAAGAGCAAGTAAGTAAAAATGAAAAATCTAGTTTATATAGCGTTAACAATGGTGGTGTTTTTTGCAGCATCACCATTGTTTGCGCAATCAGAAAAGGACGGAGGTAATTTTAATTTCGATTTAGAGCTTGGACTAGATTTTACCTCCTTCATTGAAGAAGGCGCATTTAATGGGCAGAAACAATTTTACCCTGGACTATTTGTAAGACCAAAATTCACCTACGATTGGGACGAGGGAAAAAGTAATATCATTTTCGAAGGCTTTGCTAGGTGGGATATTAATGGAGATAGCAGAACGCATTGGGATGTTAGGGAACTATATTACCAATACTATAGCAGTAACTGGGAGTTTAATGCGGGTGTGAAAAAAGTATTTTGGGGGAAGACAGAGGGTATTCATTTGGTTGATGTTATTAATCAAGTTGATTTTTTAGAAGGTATTGATGGTGAAGAAAAATTGGGGCAGCCAATGGTTCAAGTTTCGTACACGAGTGATGCAGGCACTTTTAGCGCTTTTGCACTACCCTACACAAGAACACTAGAGTTTGGTAATGAATCTGGAAGACTACGACCTGAGAAAATACCAACTGACGAACAAATTTCATTTGAATCAGATAGTGAAGAATGGCATCCATCATTCGCCTTTCGCTGGTCGCACTTCATCGGCGATGCTGATTTAGGTTTTCATTACTTCTATGGAAATGCCCGTGAGCCTGTTGTGGTTTTTGATGAAAATGGATTTGGATTAGAATACCCTGTTGTCAATCAGGTAGGATTGGATTATCAGCACATTGTTGGTAGTGCGCTTTTTAAACTCGAATCGGTGTATCGTGCAGGTGATTTTTCAAATATTGACAACATTTTCGCAGCGACAGGTGGTGTAGAATACACTTTCGGAAATGTAAACGGAAAAGGGCTTGACATAGGTATTTTAGGAGAATACGTTTACGATAACCGTAGAGAATTATCCTTCTCTTCTTTAGATAATGATTTATTTATAGCAAGCAGACTTGCCTTTAATAACGTTGCAGGAACAGAGCTTCTTTTTGGAATGTTTCAGGATTTAAGTAAGTCCACAAAATCCATTCGATTAGAGTATAGTCAGCGCTTGGGTGAAAGCTTTAAAATTGAAGCAACTGGACAAGGATTTTTGAGTGTAGATAATAGAGAATTTGTAAGTCAGTTTCAACAGGATTCATTCTTTGAGATTGCATTGGTAAAATATTTTTAAAACAATAGAAACTATGAGTATTAACGGAAAACAATATGTCTGGGATTTTTTTGAAGACTTAAAGAAAAACAATTCAAAAGAGTGGATGGATGAAAACAGAAAACGCTATCACACGGCAAAACAATATTGGTTAGATGAAGTCGAATCTATGCTAGAACGACTTTCACAACACGACCCATTCTTTAAGCAATTTGGCCCTAAGGATGTCATTATGCGAATTACCAACAATAGGATGTTTCATAAGGATAAGCCTATTTACAGAACTAACTTTTCCTGTGCACCCTTCACTAGAGAAGAAAAGATATCAAAGATATTTTTCGCTTTCGGTCCAGAATTTACTGTAATGGGAAGTGGATTGTATCGTCCCGAAAAAGAAGTTTTACAAAGTGTTCGTGAAGCCATAGATTATGATGCACAAGAACTATTAGATATTCTAGCTGAAAAGAAATTTCAAAAGTTATTTGGTGGATTGGCACCCGACGAACACCAACTTAAAAGAGCACCAAAAGGATTCCCTAAAGACCACCCGAATGTTGATTTGCTACGAAGAAAAAGTTTTAATGCGCACGTTAAACCAGACCCAAAAAAGTTAATTAAAGGAAACCTTTCGGATATCGTGGAAGAAGCATTTGTAACCGCTCAGCCACTTGTGCAATGGCTAGAGAAAGCTACAAGTGTATAAGAGTAAGTAAATCTAAAAAGACTTAGTGACGATGAAAATGAAGAGAGATACATACAAGGAAGAAAAGTACAATGCCATACTTAACGCAGCAGATACCATAATGCACGAGGAAGGCTTGGAGTCTTTAAGCATAAGTAAGGTTGCCAAAAAAGCTAAAGTAGCTAAAGGAACAGTGTATTTATACTTTGAGGATAAAGAAGAAATCATCGGTAATCTAGCCATTAGAGCTCGCAAGTTGATGCTGGAATACTTTAAGAAATACATAGAAAGTCAGGAACAACCTATAGACAAAATTAAGGGGATATTTCTAGCGGACTTCCATTATTTCAAAGAACAGAAGCCATATCATCAACTTATTACTTTTTATGAGCAAAACACGGGTTTGAAAGAATCTGGAGAATTAGCGCAAGCAGGACAAGCCATATCCAAATACATAAATATGGTGGTAAAAGAGGCTATTGATAGTAAAGTTATTAGGCAAGATGTAGATAGTAATGCGCTAACATTTATGTTTTGGGGAATGGCCATTGGAATTATTCAACTTGTGGAAACGAGAAAGCAACAATTAGAAGCTTATTTGGGCAAAACGGGGAAAGAGTTTTATGATGAATTTGTCCGCACAACAGTGAACGGTTTAACAAATTAAAAAAGAAATTATGTTACAGATAATTAAAGGAACGAAGTTGTATAGCATATTGACAGGGAGTTGTCCGGTATGCCAATCAGAATCAATGTATGTAGATAAAAACTCGTATCATTTAAGTTCTGTATTTGAAATGAAAGAAAAATGCTCGCATTGTAAAACTAAATACAAGATTGAACCGGCATTTTTCTTCGGTGCGATGTACGTAAGCTATGGCTTAGGAGTATTGCTAAGTATTGCGGTATTTCTGCTTTCTCATTTTGCTTTAGGAGTAGGTCTTTTTGGGTCTTTCTTGCTGATTACAACATCACTTTTTTCACTCTATCCAATCGTAGCTAGAACAGGAAGAAATATCTGGATTAATCTGTTTCTGAAATACCGAAAACAGGCATCAATAAATCCAATATTAAAAAATTAATCTCATAGATTAGTTTTGGTTTGATAAATATTGATTTATTTTAAAACTTAAATACTGAATAATTAGAGTGAAAGAGATTGAAAATATTGGATTTACTAGATTCATAACTCAACCCATTGATTTTGAAATTATATCTATAGCGGAGCTATACGAAAAATGTAAGCAAAGTAATTTTGATATCTCGATTAGTCATAGAATTCAGTTTCACGCTCTAATTGTTGTAACTAAGGGTAAAGGAGTTCACAACGTTGACTTCAATGATATAATATTATCACCTGGTGTAGTTATTCCACTAGTAAAAAATCAAGTTAACTTTTTTCAGAAAGAGCTAAAAGTTGAAGGCTATGTTATCTCATTTAAAGAGTCTTTCATTATTGATAATATTGGAGAAAAAGACCTCTTTCATTTCCTACATTTATTCAATACCAAAAGTTTACTTGTTGGAGAGGAAAATATTCCAAACTTAATGTCATTTATTGAGCTGTTGCATGGTATGCAAGATAGCACTAATCAAAATTTGAAGTCAGATTTTGCAAAAAATATCTTTCTTTCATTGCTTATTCAAATCAAGCGTTTAACAGTTTATCAGCACGAAATTTTTGAAAGTAAACGCTTTAGAGATTTTCTCCAGTTCAAACAGTTAATTAGCCTTCATTATCAAGATAGTCACGATGCTAAATTTTACGCAAAAAAAATGTTCGTTTCCTATAAATACCTCAATGAAATTTGTAAAGAACTTGGAAATGTTACTGCTAAAAAGTTTATTGATAACTGGGTACTTTTAGAAATTAAGCGAAACCTATCTGAGAAAAAATATACTACGCAAGAAATAGCTTTTAAAGTAGGCTTTCAAGAACCGTCAAACTTCATTCGATTTTTTAAAAAATATGAAGGTGTTACACCTAGTAAGTTTCTAGAGTAATTCAATAAAGTCATAGATTGACTATTTTAAAGTTTAAATAGAATATTCTTTCCCTTAGTTCCACTCATATTTTTGTGTCATAAAATTATCTATTATGACATTACAAGAACAATTACAACAAATTACCGAATCTGGATTCGCTAGAATGCCAAAGCATATTGCAAAAAAATTACTTGACGGGATTGAAGAAATCGCATCAAGTGATTTAAGGAATAGAGCTGCTAAAGTTGGAGATAAAATCAACAACGCTAAACTTATTGACATTAATGGAGATGAAAAGCAAATAAGTGATTTTATGCAGCGTGACTATTTGATACTTAATTTTTATAGAGGTGGTTGGTGTCCCTATTGCAATATGGAGTTACGAGCCTACGAGCAATTAATTACAGAGTTTAATGATGTAAACACTGCCGTTGTAGCCATTAGTGCAGAAATACCGGACAACAACACTCAGACATTTGGTAAAAATAATTTATCCTTTCCTGTTTTAAGCGATGTGGATGCCAAATTTATGAAATCCTTAGGTATCGTGTTTGCATTAAACGACGATTTGAAAAGTGAGTATGCCAACTTTGGCATTGACTTAAAGCAGTTTCACGGCAACTTAAACTTTGAACTACCTGTGCCAGGTGTTTATGTGATTAACAACAATTTTGAGGTTGTTTTTAAACACTTAGAAGAAAATTATATGACTAGGTTCGAACCATCCGAGCTATTAAATATTTTAAAAGAAAAAACAGTAACAGTATAATAAAATAATTATGAAAAAAAATAAAATTATTTACCGCATTGCCACAATAATAATGAGTCTAGTATTTACATTTTCGGCAGGGATGTACTTTTTGAATTATGATAGAGTATCTGGTTTTTTTGAAAATCTAGGGTTTCCAACTTGGATTATCTATCCACTAGCAGTATTAAAAATCCTTGGTTTAATCGCCATATGGACACGTAAGAGCAATATATTAAAAGAATGGGCCTATGCTGGTTTCTTCTTCGATGCTACACTAGCGTTTTTTGCTCATTATATGGTAGCAGATGGCGAGTGGCTACTTTCAGTAATCGCAATGATTACCGTCCTTATTTCTAGAGTTTATGAAGATAAAGTTTTTCTTAAAAATAAATATCAGAACGCAGAAACAAATGTACGCTAGGTGTCATATTGACTATTTTAAGTAAAACATAGGTTATAATAAATAATAGGTTCAATAGTAATTTTGAACTATTAAATTATAAAAAATGAAAACAATAAAAGAAACCCATACTACCGATGCTGTAAAAACAGTTATCGAAGATTTAATACAAACAGCAACAAGTTATGATGTTGATGTGTTAGATACCATTTATCACGACAACTTAAACGTTGTAATGATAGATACTGAAGACAATCTAAATACTGCTAATAAAGAAGTTTTTAAAGGTCTTTTTAGAAGTAAGAGAGATGCAGGAGACCCACCGATGAATACTTGGGCAAAGTTCCATAAAATTGATATTGAAAGAAACAATGCGCACGTGTTGTTATCAAGAAGAAATGATTTGAGTGGTCAAGACCAAATTTTACTTCTAAGTATAGATTTAGTATTCGAAGACAACCGTTGGCAGGTAACTAGAGAGGTCATTTTTTTAAGACCTGAGGATAAATAAATGTCAAATATAAATTGTCAGATATGCTATTCGAATTAAATCCAGATAAGGCAGTGACTTTGATAGTCGATATGGAACGATTATTTACAGAACCAAGTAGTCCGTATAAAAATGATGCTGCGCCGTTGATTGGACCAATAAATGAGTTAACCGCTTATAGCAGAAAGATGGGAATCCCAGTTATACATTCTACTTATGCTTTTAAAAATGGAAAGGAAGATTCTGGTCTAATTAATAATTGGCCAGAAGTGGAACAGGGCTATTACGACCTAAGCTCACCTTGGACTGATTGGGACGCTAGATTAGTTAAAGAACCAGGTACAATTTATCACACTAGGAATAGACCAGGTGCTTTTTGGGGTGGTGCTTTAGATGAACTTTTAAAAGGCTTAGGAAAAGAGCAAATCATTCTTGCAGGAGTTAGTGTCAACAATGCAATAAGTTTTACGGCACACGAAGCATTCTCAAGAGATATGCCAGTTTTTATAGTTAAAGAAACTACGAGCCCTGCACCTTTTGAAAACAAAGATGCTATTAGTGATTACTTGCAAGTTATTGGAACTTGGGCCAGTGAGGTGCTCTCATTGGACGAGGTTAAAAAAAGAATTAATAATAAACCATAACAAAATTTAAAACTATGGTAGTAGAAAAATCAGATACAAAACAAGCAAATCGCAGTTCAATAAGCTTGATTAACAAAGAGCAACTGATAGCGATTTTAAATCAACAGCTTGCCGATAATATAGATTTACATAGTCAGGTCAAGCAAGCACATTGGAATGTTAAAGGAATTAATTTTTACGCCTTGCACCAAATGTTTGACCAATTCGCGCGTGAAATCCTTGATTACATAGATATGACTGCTGAGCGCATTACGGCTCTTGGTGGAGTGGCTCAAGGTGGGTTGACAATTGTTAGTAATAATTCAAGATTAAAGCCTGGCACTACTACTTTTCAAAAAGGAGAATCAACATTAAAAGAGCTTAGTTCAAGATATCAACAGCTGAGTTCTTCCACACGCGAGTCTATTAATAAATCTGAGGATTTAGGTGATTCTGCCACGGCTGATTTATTCACTGAGGTTGTTAGAGGGTTGGACAAAACGCTTTGGATGTTAGAGTCGCATTTACACTAATTATAAATTTCTAAAAAAGATAAAAATGGCTATTAAAATAAACAGAAATAAAAAACCAGCACATACAGAACGTGTATCTAGAGTATATAATCTGGGAGCTATGACCTTCACTTCACTTCTGGATATGACGGCTATTGCAGACAACCCAAAATTGGAATACGCAGCTGATATTCCTAATGAAGTATTTGAGAAAGTTTCGGCGGAAAATTTTGTTTCTCCAAACGACCTTCAAGTCTATATGACTCCTACATTAATCGATACAGGAAATGAAAGGGTTTTAGTAGACACTGGTCTTGGATTTGGAGGACTTATGCAATCTTTAAAAAAAGGAAATATTGACCCAAATTCAATAGACGTTGTAGCTATAACACATATGCATCCAGACCACATTGGCGGTTTAATGACAGATGGAAAACCTAATTTCCCAAATGCCAGATATGTTGCAGGAGCAAAAGAATACAATTTTTGGCGTAAGATGGATAAGGGTAATCAAGTTGGTGATATGGTTGAACGACTGGTAACTCCCTTGGCAGAAAAAACAACCTTTATTAATGATGGCGACGCTATTGCAACAGGAATTTCAGCACTAGCATCTTTTGGACATTCTCCAGGGCATTTCTGTTTTAGAGTAGAAAGTGAAGGACAGCAAGTCGTGCTAACAGCAGATTTAGCAAATCACTATATCTGGTCGTTTGCACAACCAGATTGGGCTTTTAAATTTGATTTTGATACCAAAGAAGCAGCCATTTCTAGGCGCAAAGTGTTAGATATGCTGGCTACTGATAAGATACCAATGATTGGTTATCATATGCCATTCCCTGGAGTTGGATTTGTGGAAACACGAAATAATGGATTTCGATTTGTTCCAACATCTTACCAATTGCATAAGCAATAACAAAAATTAATGTAGAACAAATTCTTATTTCAAAAATGAAAGAAAAGCAAACACTTAAAATAGTTTTCGTAACCATATTAATAGAAGTAATAGGGTTCTCGATGATAATACCCATTTTACCATTTATGTTTACAGACCCAGAGTCTTCAAGTTATGTGCTATCTAGCGATACTACACAACAAACAGGATACTTATTATTAGGTGCTTTGTTTTCTATTTACACTTTTGCACAGTTTTTTGCAAATCCCGTCTTTGGACAATATTCAGATAAATTTGGAAGACGCCCATTGCTCAAAGGAGCTATTTTTGGTACAGCTTCTTCAAATGTTTTATTTGCATTTGGCATATTATTTTCAAGCTTGCCTATATTGTTTATAGCTAGGTTTTTGGACGGAATAACGGGTGGTTCTATCGCTATAGCTCAGTCCGTTGTAGCTGATATTTCAGAACCAAAAGACCGAGCTAAAAATTTCGGTATTGCCGGAGCTGCCCTAGGATTAGGTTTTATGATTGGTCCTTTCTTGGGAGGTTTCCTATCTAACTCTGATTTAGTTCCTTGGTTCGGTCCATTTTTTGCATTTATGGTATCTGCTGCATTCTCATTTACAAATGTTTTATTGCTTCATAAGTTACTTCCTGAGACCTCTCCTATGGACAAAGGATTATCCGTTAAATTCTTTAAATCTATAGCCAATATAAGTGAGATGGTAAAAACAAAATCGAGCCGTGTATTATATGGCAGCTCCTTTATTTACTCTTTTGCGTTTACTTTATTCACATCTTTTTTAGGAGTTTTCTTGTTGAAGCGTTTTGATTATTCAGAAACGAACATTGGTTTACTTTTTTTCTTTATTGGAATCTTGAGTATTTTATCACAGACCCAACTTGTGCCAAGAGTGGATAAATTATTTCGTCAGCAAAAAATCAGCTCTATAAGTGCTTTGGTATTATTTGTTGCTCTTGGCACAATGACCCTTACTGAACAAACTTGGCAACTATTATTAACCATAGTTTTCTTCGCGTCTGCTAATGAACTTCTAAGAACGGGAATAATCACAATGACTTCCAACAGTACCTCTGCCAGAGAACAAGGGAAAGTTCTTGGATTTAGAGCAAGTGCAGATGCATTAGGGCAAACTATACCCGCAATGGTTGCAGGTGTACTGGCAGGATTGTATGGTTACGAACTTCCATTACAATTAGCAACTATACTATTTTGTGTTTTAGGAATATTCATTTTCACTTTTAGAAAAGCATTTTTATCCTCTAAAGAGAGAGGGCATTAATGCAATATTCAGGTGCTGAATTTTGATAATTGTTGATTGATATTTTTACCTTTAAGACCGATAATGTCAAATTGAGTTATATGAAGAAAATTGCGCTAGTTATTGGAGTTAATAAGTATGAGCATTTTGAAGTGCTCGACAATTGTGAAAATGATGCTTCAGATATACATAATTTTCTTGAAACCTATGGTTTTGAAGTAACACCTATCATTAATCCAACTAAGGTTATTCTTGATGAGGCAATCGAAGAGTACAAGAGTAAACTAGAGAAAGATTGTGTTGCTTTATTTTATTTTTCAGGACACGGTCTAAAAGAAGAGCAATATAATTTTATAGTAGCCGCTGATTCCGTAATAGAACAGCCGCAGGACATTGCATACAATAGTACTAATCTGGCGCAGCTCTTTTCGGATATACCAGATGATTTAGAATTTACACAAATCTTAATTTTGGATGCTTGTAGAAAAAATCTGTTTGGCACAGGATTAGGAAAAGTTACAGCGGGATTAGGTTTGGAAGCTCCGCGAAAAGGTACTGTCGTAGCTTATTCTGCTTCCCCTGGTAAGGCATCAATAGAGAGAACCGCCGAGCGTAATGGTGTTTACACAAAACATTTATTGAGGAATCTACAAATTCCGAACTTAAGTATTGAACAAGTTTTCAAGAATACCAGAACAGATGTACTTAGAGATACCAAAGGCGGTCAAACTCCCTGGGATGAATCCTCACTATTTGGAGATGTCTTTTCATTTGTTGAAGTTGAAGAGGTAGCACTTGAATTCCAAGAACTTCTTGATAGTTATATTATTTCTGAAAAGAATTTATTACTACAAGAAATTTTACCCTTTGTTCAGCCAAGATATTTTTACTCTCTTCCATTAGAGCACCTTCATTTGGCGCTTAGTCTATTGAGCATCTCATTTGAAGAAGAGTCAGACGGTATCGTGCAGCCTACTGTTGACCCTGATTATATGTCCCAAGAGATGGTTGATAATTATCTTCCATTATATCATACAAGGTTGTATGATGAAGATAAATCCGATACAGTCTTTGATTTGAATGTATTGAATGATATTAAGGTTTCTAATAGTAAAAACTACGGATTTAATGAAGTCTTAGAGGTCGATGAGGCTTTCTGCCATTTTATGTCCAATGATATAGTATACAATGGCCAACCAGGTCTTTTATCTTGCTTTCTTTCATTTGAAGAAAATGAACACTGGGTCAAACCCAATATTTATTTAAAATCAAACCCGTTAACAATTTATTCCTATGCAATTCTAAAGGGTGAAGCTGCAGTTAGTTTTGTTCAAAAGTATGTCACTATGAGAACCCCTTATGAGAAGGAACCTCTTGACTTAATGAATGCCTTCGAAAGTGGTGAGGTTATATCTTTAGATAAGTTTTTTGCAGACTTTGATGAAGAACAAAACCAATCTACTGAATCTTAATTTTCTATCCTTAATTGTGGTATTCTAGGCAGGTGAATCGGTTTTATAGAAAATACCCAAATTATAGATTGGTTCAAATCCTATTTTAACAAAAACGGCATTTGACGCGGGATTACTTTTATCAGAGAATAACCCCAAGTCTTCATAACCATTATTAAGTAGACCTTCTGCTATTGTGTGCAATAGTTTAAAGGCGTACCCCTTATTTCTATTATCTTTTTTAGTAAACAAATTCCCAATAATAGGCTTGTCTTCTTCAGAGCTTATAACTTGAACAATAGAAGCTATACTTCCAGATTCTTGGAGAACATAAAGGTTACCCTTGTTTAAACCTGACATAATAGATGCTGCCATTTGGTCTTCCGTTCTTTCTCCTTTGCCATCATATTCCTCGTGGTAATTCTGCATACTTAATGCAAGTACATCCTCAAAATTAACTATAGATGCATTACTAACTTCTCCATTAATTTCACGTGTTACGGGTTTAGTTTTTGTTATCTGATAAACCAAACGGTCTTTAAATAGTTTGTAATTAACCTTTGCTGTATTCAATACTTCTGTAATAAGTTCTTTTTCACCTGCAAACTCAAAATGCTTTTTGAACTGTAAAAATTTAATTTCTTCTGAAAGAACTGATATCATTTCCTGTGTCCAACCATTACTGTAAAGATAACAACAACCAGAAATCCAAATAAAAATGATGTTGTTTCCTTCGTCGTCTATAACATTAAATCCTCGATATGCTTGAATAACTCCTTTGTTTAGGTCTTCGAGCCTGGTCAAAAAATGGTAGTGTACATAGTAATTAGAAAATAATTCTTCGAAATTGTATTTAAAAAAATCGTTAAAGTTTTTAAAGTCCTTAAGTCTTGCGTTTGATGCCATCCTCAAAAATATGAAAATTACATTGTAAAAAACTCAACAGCATTTTAAAGCGGTAAGCGAGCTTTTAATGAAAGTAATATTGATATTATTAAAATAAATTTCTTAAATCACTCAGCACATTCCCTTGCATTTCGCGAAAAGCTACATTTCAGGAAAAAAGCTTCATTACCAAGTTCTTGGACACAATCCCCACTTTTGACTTTTCATTACGTTAACCCTCTCCGCTTTGCTGGACAGGAACACTTCATTCCCAAGTAAAAAATGTGAATTACGTCCGCTTTAATAGGAAAATTGTATTTGCATTTTGTTCCACTTCCTATGAATTTATACTTCACAGTTGGTTTAGACTCACATCCCGAACCAACACTGCTATACCTTTTTTTGACAGCAAAATAACAACATTCATTCTTTGACAACAGCGAATCAAGCCCAAAAATTGAGCCATTGTAAACTTATTGAAAAATACCTCAGCTGCACTCCTCACTCCTACAACACTCTATCCATAATATCCTGGACACATTCTGGATTTAGAAGAGTACTCGTGTCGCCAAGGTTACTCGTGTCTTTGCTTGCTATTTTCCGGAGGATGC
>CAYGQJ010000005.1:0-8298 GCA_964351845.1 uncultured Flavobacteriaceae bacterium
ATTTCACACGTCATACATGGGACGTATTCTTTTTCCTAAGAAATACGATATGGGTAAGAAAATTAATACTACCAACGAAAATAGGTACCCTCCATCATCTGCATGTATATGGGCAGCAAATGCCAAAACAGCATCAAAAAACAAGCCAGCATAGGCCCATTCTGTTAACCAAGGTACGCCTCTCCAAAGCACCATTATAATTCCAAGGACTTTCGCTATTGCTAAAGGGATGACAATATAGGTAGGGTACTGAAGTGCCTCAAAAAACCCTTCTACCATCTCCGTATTTCTAAAATACATTTGGGCAGAAAACATAAAAACCCCACATGTTATCAGGGTAGCGATCCAGTAGCTAATTTTTTGAATTTTCATTGGGTAAACCTATTAATTGAATTTATTTTCAATAATCTGCATAAATCGTTCTTCATATTCTTCTTTCCCTTCCCAAGCATCATAATCGGGTTTTACCATTTGATGTATAAATTGCTTTGCTTCTTCTAAAGAGCTAAACGTGCTTAACTGTGACAACACACGGTTATAATCCGTATCACTTCCGTGAAAGAGGTGTTTTATAAAAGCCAGCTTATCATTCAACCCTATTTTGAGTCCGTTTTTGAGTTTGTCGTTTAGATTTTTTGGAGTTGCATCCTCTTCTGCAACAGTGACAGGATCAAAAACAGGCATCTGCGCAAACTCCCCTCCTATCTCAAACATATCATTTTTTTGATAGCGATCCTGAGGTTCTATAGACTCGACCATAGCATCTATAGCAGATGCTTCTGGAGGCATTTCGGCCACCATATCTTTTATTTTTTCAATAACGGGTTCGTGTACAGGATCTTCATCATTAAAAACAGTTCCGTCGGGTCTATGTCTATCATTGGCTCTAGCCTCTGCAAAACGCGCTTCATTTTCGGCAACAATCTGAGCAGGTGTTTTAGCTTTAGGCGTTTCAGGTATTTGTGTTTTTTCTTCTACTTTCTCTTCTATGATTTCTTCTACGGGTGCCTTCGCTACTTCTTTTTGGTCAGAAATTGATGTTTCAGGAATTGAAACTTCCTCTATGATTTTTTCAAGTTGAGATAATCCAATCGTAGGTTGTCCAGACTTTTCTAGTTTTTCTGCATAAGATAACACCGTTAACTTCTCATAAAGAGCACGAGACTGCGCTGTCATTTGTGCGTACGAAGTGTCATCTTTGGCTTGTAATATTTTGTGTGCGAGACTTATTAATTCTGCTTTAATAGATTTCTTCATAACTTTTGAATAGGTAACGTTGATTACGTCTCTTTTTTGATAAATTTACCCTGATTTTACATCAAACGCTAGAAATAGCGTTTTGGTCTTGAAAAGTACAAAATGTTTCTTGAAAACACAGTAAATCATAAAGAGCAATTCGGTTGGATTGAAGTAATTTGCGGATCTATGTTCTCTGGTAAAACAGAAGAACTCATCCGTAGGCTTAAGCGTGCCCAGTTTGCAAAGCAAAAAGTGGAGATCTTCAAACCTACTGTAGACACCCGTTATGATGACGAGATGGTGGTCTCTCATGATGCCAATGAAATACGATCTACACCCGTTCCTGCGGCTGCAAATATTCCTATGCTAGCCGATGGCTGTGATGTTATAGGGATTGATGAGGCTCAGTTTTTTGATGATGAGATTGTAAAAGTGTGTAATGACCTTGCTAACAGAGGCATTAGAGTCATTATTGCAGGTCTTGATATGGATTTTAAAGGAAATCCTTTTGGTCCTATGCCAGCCCTGATGGCTACCGCTGAGTATGTCACCAAAGTACATGCTGTTTGCACCCGGACAGGAAATCTAGCGCAATACAGCTATCGTAAAGCGCAAAATGATAAACTCGTCCTTTTAGGAGAAACCGAAGAGTATGAGCCGCTAAGTAGAGGTGCTTATTACAAAGCCATGCTACGAGATCGTCTCAAAAAAATGGAGGTAACTGACCCTACTGAGGTGACCCCAGAAAAAATACCCAATACAAACACCGATAACTAATTTCTTATGGGTGTCACTCGTCTAGAAATAGATCTTAAAGCCGTACAGCACAACTACACATACCTTAGATCCAAGCTCTCTAAAAACGTTAGGATGATGGGCGTTGTAAAGGCTTTTGGTTACGGAAGCGATGCCTGTGAAGTCGCTCTTTTTTTAGAAGAATTAGGGATTGATTATTTTGCAGTAGCCTATGCGTATGAAGGCGAAGCACTGCGTAAAGCAGGGGTAAAATCACGTATTTTAGTGCTACACCCCCAGCCCGATAATTTCCACACCATTATAAAGCACTGCCTGGAACCTAGTTTATACAGTCCTCGTGTTTTTAAAGGTTTTTCCGCTTTCGCGAAAGCGCAACAACAACAAAACTATCCTGTACACCTTAAATTTAATACAGGACTCAATCGCCTAGGGTTTTGGGAAAATGACACCCAATGGATTTTAGAGCAGCTTAAAGAAGCGCATGCGATCAAAGTGACCTCTATTTTTTCTCACCTTGCGGCTAGTGAAGATCATGATGAAGAAGAGTTTACCAAAAATCAGATCGCTTCTTTCACAAAAATAGCAGCCACACTCCTTGACGCATTAAACTACACGCCTTTTTTACACCAAAGTAACACCTCTGCCATAATCAATTATCCCGAAGCACAATTTGATATGGTTCGAACGGGAATAGGGTTATATGGATATGGCAATACACCCGAAGAAGATGCAAAATTACAACCCGTATCTTCTCTCAAATCAGTCATCTCCCAAATACATACCATAGAGCCTGGTGAAACTGTTGGATATAATCGTGCGTACAAAGCCAGTGATTATCAAAAAACCGCTACCATACCGATAGGTCACGCCGATGGGATTTCTAGAGCGTATGGAAATGGTGTCGGATATGTCACCATACACGGTAAAAAAGCCCCCATTATAGGCAATGTCTGCATGGATATGCTCATGGTGAATATTACAGATATAGACTGTAAGGAGGGTGATGAGGTTGTCATTTTTGATGCCCACGTTTCTGCTGTAGATCTTTCAGCTACCGTCAATTCTATCTCTTATGAATTACTCACAGCGGTATCTCAACGGGTAAAACGTGTCATTCTTCGATAGGTCACGTGAGGGTATTAACGTTTTGTTAAATGAATTTGTTTTTTTAGTACCTTAGAAGCTCATTAACCTTTAAACCAAATTAAGATGTTAAAAGAATTTAAGGAATTCATCATGACGGGTAACGTCCTTGATCTTGCCATAGCTGTATTATTAGCTGGTGCCATGGGACTCGTTGTAAAAGGCTTTGTATCAGATATTATGATGCCTATTGTAGGACACTTTGCAGGAGGTATTGATTTTGCCGATATGAAGATCATACTTGATGAAGCCGTACCAGCAACAGAAACTACTGCTGCAGTAGCTGAAAATGCCATTATGTATGGAAATTGGATCAATGCTATTATTAATTTAATTATTGTTGGTTTTGTCTTATTTATGATTGTAAAAGCATACAATAAAACAAAGAAAAAAGCAGAAGAAGCTCCAGCAGCAGATCCAGGACCATCAGAAATTGATTTATTAACTGAAATCAGAGATTCGCTTAAAAAATAAAGTATCGTAGCAGCCGCTACACTATATATTTTAATTCTAAACCGCCCAGTTATCTAGCTGAGGCGGTTTTTTTGTTAGAAATAACACATTTTTACCTCCTTTTGTATACACTATAAACATTATCTCTTTTTTAGCTCTTTTTACACCAATTAATTACATACTTGTTGCTACATTTGAGTTTTTAAATTTTAATACATCGTATCCTAATGAGAGTAGCCGTTGTCGGTGCTACCGGAATGGTAGGCCAAGTCATGTTGCAAGTACTTGCAGAGCGTAATTTCCCTATAACCGAATTAATCCCAGTCGCTTCTGAGCGATCTGTAGGGAAACAGATTACCTATAAACAGAAAGAATATACTATTTATTCTATGCAGGATGCCATTGCTACCAAACCCGATATTGCTATCTTTTCTGCAGGTGGGAATACGTCTTTAGAATATGCTCCAAAATTTGCCGAAGTAGGCACTACCGTGATAGATAACTCATCTGCTTGGCGTATGGATCGCACTAAAAAACTAGTGGTTCCAGAAATAAATGCAAACGCATTAAGTAAAGAAGATAAAATCATAGCCAATCCTAATTGCTCTACCATACAAATGGTATTAGCATTAGCGCCATTACATAAAAAATATGGAATCAAAAGATTGGTGATTTCTACGTATCAATCAATCACAGGAACAGGTGTGAAAGCGGTACAACAATTAGAAAACGAATATACCGGAGCCAAAGGAGAAATGGCCTACCCATATCCTATTCACCGCAATGCCATTCCAGCATGTGATTCTTTTGAAGAAAACGGATATACCAAAGAAGAGTTAAAACTCGTCAATGAAACTCAGAAAATACTAGACGATCGTACCATTGCAGTGACTGCAACAGCAGTCCGTATTCCTGTGGTAGGAGGTCATAGTGAGTCTATCAATTTAGAGTTTCATAAAGACTATGACCTTAGTGAACTACGTAGGCTTCTTAGTGAGACAGATGGAGTTACAGTACAAGATAATCCAGATACCAACACCTACCCGATGCCAATTTATGCAGAAGGTAAAGACGATGTTTTTGTAGGACGTATACGCCGTGATCACTCACAAGAAAATTCTCTTAATATGTGGATTGTTTCTGACAACCTTCGTAAAGGAGCCGCAACCAATGCGGTTCAGATTGGAGAATATCTTGTGGCGAATGGATTGGTGTAAAAGGTAACCTTATATCATATAAAAAACCTCCCTTGTGGAGGTTTTCTTTTTCTTACATTGTTGTATCTAAACTAATTTTGTGAAAAAAATAAATCTATCCACTTGGAAACGCAAACAACACTTCGAGTTCTTTAGTCAGTTTGAAGAACCCTATTTTGGTCTTACCGTGACGGTGGATGTGACGATCGCTATGCAAAAGGCAAAAGAAAAAGGGGTTTCTTTTTTTCAATACTATTTACATAAATGCATCTTAGCAGCCAATCAAATTGAAAATTTCAGATATCGTATTACGCCAGATAATGAAGTCATTATACATGATCATATCGGTGCTTCGGCAACGATTATGAGGCCCAATAAAACCTTTGGGTTTAGTTACATTCCGTATGCAGAAGATTTTGATGTGTTTGCACAAATTGTTCAAAAAGAAATAGACAGAATTCAGCAAAGTGATGCCTTATTTCCTGATGAAAATCCCGACAGTGTCATTCATTATTCAGCGATTCCTTGGCTTGATTTTACGTCGCTTACACATGCTCGAATGTTTAAAAGAAGAGATAGTGTTCCTAAAATTTCTTTTGGAAAAGTAACCTTGCAAGATGAAAAAAAGACAATGCCTGTTGCTGTATATGTTCATCATGGTCTCATTGATGGTCTTCATATAAGCCGTTTTACAACACTCTTTCAAGATTTGTTAAATGAGTGATTTTTGGGTTTTTAAGAAAAATTGACAATTATTTTACAGGGTTTTGTAATAGAACTAAAAGTACTGCGTCTAAGAGCTCAATAATAACCAAAACAAATAAAACTCATGAAATTAGTAAACACAATTATTAGAATCGGTATGGGAGTGATGCTCCTTACTTTTGGACTTAACAAATTTTTCTGGTTTATGCCAGACTTTGATTTTGGACAGGATGTAGGCGCCGCAAATTTATTTCAAGCCTTTACAGATAGTGGCTATATGTGGCCATTAGTAGGTGGACTTGAAGCCGTTGTTGGTATTTTATTTATTATCAAAAAGGCCTTCCCAGCAGCCTTACTTGCGCTCATCCCAATCTCTGTAAACGTGGTGCTTTTTCACGCGGTGTTAAACCCCGCAAACATAGGTCCTGCCTTATTAGTAGCGATTGTTAATTTCTATTTTATTTATAAAAACTGGACTAATTTTAGACATCTCGTGCAGTAAATAAGCTGTTCCATATTATAAAGTACACCCTGCCTATCAAAGGTGGGGTTTTTTATGCTTTCGTACTTCGACGAGCTCAGTTTAAACTTCACTTTCGTGAAAGCGTACAAATACGTATCTTCACTACTTAAATATACTTTAGTCTTATGAAAAGAGTCCTTTTTTTAGCCCTTGCGAGTAGCGTGCTATTCTCTTGTAAAAATGATGTAAAATCTATAGAAAAACCCATTGCAGTGACCTATACCCCGACCCAGAAAGTAGATACCGTTGATACGTATTTTGGTACAGATGTACCCGACCCATACCGCTGGTTGGAAGATGACCGTAGTCCCGAAACCGAAGATTGGGTAAAACGCCAAAATCAAGTCACCTATGGATATCTTGATACCATCCCTTTTAGAGCAGAACTTAAAGAACGTCTCGAGAGATTATGGAATTATGAAAAAATAACGGCCCCTTTTAAAGAAGGAGATTACACCTATTTTTATAAAAATGATGGTTTACAAAATCAATATGTAATCTATCGATATAAAACAGGAGATGCTCCCGAAACGGCTACCGTATTTTTAGATCCAAACACATTCTCTGACGATGGAACCATTTCTTTAGGAAGCAGGAGTTTTTCTAAAGACGGAAAAACCTTTGCATATTCTATTTCTGAAGGAGGAAGTGATTGGCGTAAAATTTTGATTATGGACGTGGAGTCAAAAAAGATTGTAGAAGACACCCTCGTAGATATTAAGTTTTCTGGAATGAGCTGGTATAAAAACGAAGGTTTTTACTATTCTAGTTATGACAAGCCAGAAGGAAGTGCGCTTTCCGCCAAGACAGATCAACATAAAGTATATTATCATAAATTAGGAACACCTCAATCTCAAGATGCTGTTATTTTTGGTGCTACTCCAGAAGAAAAGCATCGATATGTAAGTGGTGGTGTTACAGAAGACGGACGTTATTTAATTATTTCGGCCAGTGTTTCGACCTCAGGAAATAAATTATTTATTAAAGATCTTACACAACCGAACGCACCACTTGTTACGATTCTTGATCATACAGATTCTAGCACCAATATTATAGAAAATGAAGGGAGCAAATTATTTTTAGTGACAAATTTAAATGCGCCCAATCGCCGTATTGTTACTGTAGATGCTAGCAACCCAACATCAGATAATTGGGTAGATCTTATTCCAGAAACAGAAAATGTATTAGGCGCTAACACTGGTGGAGGAGCTATTTTTGCGAGTTATATGGTAGATGCTGTTTCAAAAGTATTCCAGTATGATTATGATGGAAACCTCATTCGTGAAGTTGAATTACCTGGTGTAGGATCTGCAGGAGGTTTTGGAGGTAAAAAAGAAGAAACAGAACTGTACTATAGCTTTAGCAATTACAAAACGCCGGGTAATATTTATAAATACAATATCAAAAGTGGCGCCTCAGAATTATTTAGAAAACCCGATATCGATTTTAATCCTGATGCTTATGAAAGTACACAAGTGTTTTATGCATCAAAAGATGGGACTAAAATACCTATGATTATTACCCATAAAAAAGGCATCGAACTCAACGGTAAAAATCCTACCATTTTATATGGTTACGGAGGTTTTAATGTGAGCCTTACCCCTAACTTTAGCATTTCAAATGCTGTCTGGATGGAGCAAGGTGGTGTGTATGCAGTGCCTAATTTACGTGGTGGAGGTGAGTATGGAAAAGAATGGCATGACGCTGGGACAAAAATGCAAAAGCAGAACGTATTTGATGATTTTATTGCAGCTGCAGAGTATCTTATTGCCCAAAACTATACCTCTAGTGAGTTTTTAGCCATTCGTGGAGGGTCTAATGGAGGTCTTCTTGTAGGCGCTACGATGACCCAACGTCCTGATCTTATGAAAGTCGCTTTACCAGCGGTAGGCGTGATGGATATGCTTAGATACCACACATTTACTGCGGGTGCAGGATGGGCATATGATTATGGTACCGCAGAAGACAGCAAAGAAATGTTTGAATACATTAAAGGATACTCTCCTGTTCACAATGTAAAAGAAGGGGTTTCATACCCCGCAACACTCGTGACGACAGGAGATCATGATGATCGTGTGGTACCTGCACATTCTTTTAAATTTGCAGCCGAATTACAAGCAAAACAAGCAGGAGACGCTCCGGTTATTATCCGTATTGAAACCGATGCAGGTCACGGCGCAGGAACCCCTGTAGATAAAATCATTGAGCAATATGCCGATATGTATGGGTTTACTCTATACAATATGGGATACAAAGTATTACCTAAAAAGATAAAAGGGTAAT
>CAYGQJ010000005.1:8398-23355 GCA_964351845.1 uncultured Flavobacteriaceae bacterium
TTGAGTTCCATGGTGAGGAGAATGCCTGCTATTTTGTAGGTGGGCATTTTACAGTGCAATGCAATAAGGTCTAGCTGCTCTTTACCGTGATCTGTAAGAAAGCGCCAAATAGATTTTTCATCCTCATTTAGTTCTACAAAAAGCTTTTTCTGTACAGGTAACGGAGCGTCTTCCTCTAACTTCCAATTAAGAATATACGCCAAATCTGCTGCAGAAGTTAGCAAATGCGCCTTGTGCTGTTTGATCAAATTATTACACCCAATACTCAACGGATCATTGGCTCTCCCAGGCACGGCAAATACATCGCGGTGATAGCCATTGGCAAAATCTGTGGTCACGAGAGAGCCGCCTTTGGCAGCGCTTTCTATCACAATAGTCGCCTCACTAAGCCCTGCAATAATCCGATTGCGCTGTAAAAAATTAGTATGTACAAACGTATCTGAAGTCCAAAAATCAGTCATAAACCCACCATTTTCCATTACTTCTTTTACGTATTTGCTATGTACTTTGGGATACATTTTATCAAGTCCGTGTGCGAGAACACCAATAGTTTGAAGGTTATTAGCTACGGCAGCTTTGTGGGCTGTGATATCTACACCGTAGGCAAATCCTGAAACAATCACCGGATTAAAAGGAGCGATTTCCTCGATGAGTTTTTCTACAAAAGCAGCTCCATAAGAGGTAATCTTTCGAGTGCCTACAATACTAATTATTTTACGCTGGTGTAGTTGTATATTCCCTTTTTCAAAAAGGATCACAGGGCCATCAATACAGTGTTTGAGTCGCTGTGGGTAGTGATCGTCTGTATAACAACTATAGGTGATATTATGTGTTTTGATATGGTCTAATTCTGCTTTCGCGAAAGCGTGATGCTTCTCATCCCAAAAGGATTGTAATTTATGCTCCCCGATCCCTTCAATTTTAAGAAGGTGTTCCTTTTTTTGTTGTAAAACAGCTGCTGCACTTCCAAAATGTTGAATCAATTTTTTAATACTTCCATCTCCCAAATGAGGAATATGTTGAAGGGTAAGTAAGGAAAGGAATTCGTTTTCAGTCATATGCGTGTGCAATAAACATACAAGAAACAACTTTTATTATTGGAATAAAAACAGGATTTAGTAGTTTTTACACCGCTAAGCCTATTTTTTAAAAATTAGCCCTTCCTCACTCCAAAACACAGGAAATCAATACGTCATAACGATCCATCATATTTGTTAATAAAATATCGTTTTGATTCTTTGTGAAGTTTTAAAAAAAAGTATCTTTATTTTATGCAATTAGACCAATACATAAGTGACCTTTTATACCGTTATGAGTGTGTAATCGTACCCGGTTTTGGGGCGTTTTTAACTCAGTATCAATCTGCTATTATCCATGAGAGTACGCATGCTTTTTATCCACCAAAGAAAAAGCTTTCTTTTAATGCACAACTTACAGATACCGATGGTTTATTGGCGAACTACATTGCAAAAAAAGACAGCATTCCTCACGAGGATGCTAATGCTAAGATCGCGTCTTATGTCCGCTTTTTATTTGATGCCCTACATAAAGGGGCTGTTGTGGAACTTAAAAATGTAGGTTCTTTTCAATTAAGTGCAGAAAATACGCTTCAATTTGAGCCTTCGTATCATCTTAACTATTTGTCTTCTTCTTTTGGACTCTCTTCCTTTACTTCCTCTCAAATTACGCGTGAGGTATACAAAGAAGAGGTCGTCGCTTTAGAAGAAAAAGCACCGATTGCTTTTACACCAGAAAGAAGGGCTTCCTTTGGATGGATGAAATATGCTGCCATTGCAGTCATAGGTCTTGGAATTGCTGGTTTTGGAGGGTTGAATCACCTAAAAAACATCGAAGCGCATAATTATGCTGCAGAGCAAGAGGCAAAAAGTCAAGTGGATGAACAAATACAACAAGCTACTTTTGTTATTGAAAATCCGTTGCCTGCTATTACCTTACATCTTACGCAACCAAAAGGAAAATACCACGTGGTTGCTGGGGCTTTTCGAGTTAAAGAAAATGCCGAAAAAAGAATCCAACAATTACAGAGCAAAGGATATGACAAAGCCAGACTTGTTGGCGTTAATAAATTTGGTTTACATCAAGTAGTTTACGGAAGTTATCAGAATAGTCAAGAAGCATTAACGGTGCTTCGTACGGTTCGAAAAGAAGATAACAAATCTGCTTGGTTGGATGTAAGAGTGCTGTAACACTCTCTCTTTTCAATCTATATTTATTTTTATACATACTGCGTATCAAAAGCACTATTGACGATGCTTTGACTTACGTATAATTTATTGATTCTAGACTTCCTATTTCGTTAGATACCGACTACCTTTGCCAAAAAATAAGTCCCTATGGAAGCACGCACACCTAGTGAATCTAAAACAATACTAACAGATCTTGTTTTACCGAGTGAAACCAACCCGCTTAACAATCTTTTTGGAGGAGAATTACTTGCGCGTATGGATAGAGCCGCGAGTATTGCTGCAAGAAGACATTCTCGAAGAATTGTAGTCACTGCCTCTGTAAATCATGTAGCGTTTAACAAGACGATTGCTCTTGGAAGTGTGGTTACTGTAGAAGCAAAAATTTCTAGAGCCTTTAAAACTTCTATGGAGATATACATAGACGTATGGATCGAAGACCGTGAGAGCGGTATCTGTAGTAAAGCAAATGAGGCTATTTATACCTTTGTTGCGGTAAATGAGCAAGGAGCGCCTGTTCCTGTGCCACCTGTCAAACCAGAAACAGATGGCGAAAAAGAACGGTATGATGGGGCGTTACGTCGCAAGCAACTCAGTCTTGTTCTTGCTGGAAAAATGAAACCTGATGACGCTACTGAGCTCAAAGCGCTATTTACATAACAAACAAGACAAACAAGAACTGTCTAAAAAGCATCAAAACGAACTAATTTTCACCCTGAGCTTGTCGAAAGGCTCAGTTTGACAAACTAAAAATACTTTTAGACAGCCTCTTATTTTCTAAATAGATCATACTCTTTAACTTCATAGCGAAAAGCCAAAGGTATATTGCTATTTTTATTTCTTTTCCTTTGGGCAAATAAAGGGATAGTGCTTTTCACTAATAATAGGTTTGATATCAAAGAAATCATTGAGTACAGACTCGGCTGTACAAAAAGCACCTTCTACCCATGCTTGATCATTAGAGTAGGTCTCACCCACAATAAAAATATTAGCATCTTTTCCTTTTATAAGTTGTGACGGCTTTCTAATCTTACGTTGTACATCTCCTTGGTTGTAATGCGACTTATAGGCATGGTATCCTGCATTAAAAGGAGGCAATGACCAATCCATATATCGTGTTTCTAAAGGCTTGGGTATAGACGTATAATCGGCTTGAGGTCCAAAATGCAAACTAGCCAATTGATTTAATAACATTTTTTCCATCACCTTTGTCGCTTTACGAGGGCCTTCTAGCGGTTGTGTATCTCTAGATTCTGGGATTTTTCGTTCGGCTTTTGGCCCTAATTCTAACGCTTTCCAAAATGTAGCATATTGGATATCATCATAACTAGCTAAAATACCATAGACTTTCTTTTCTGTTTCCTTACGTGCATTATCCCCAAAATAAACCACTTGACGTATCGGCATATCTGTAATACTCGGTCCAATGGTATCAAGTTCTGCTACGTTGAGAATTTGATTTTGTTGCTTGATCGTTAAACGCTCTTCCGTATGCACCTCAATAGCTTCTAGAAACAGCGTTTTATTGGCATAAGATGTATTGATAATTACTGGATCTCCTTCTGATATTGCTTCTAAATAAGCACACGGAAAACCATCTTCTTTAAGTGCTTCTACCCCTTCTGGAGTTAAAAAGTAACTCGTTAATTTTGCTGGGTATTTTGGAGAACCCTCTCGAGTTTCTCTCCACCATTCGGTGTCAAAGAACATTCCTACTTTGTAGGATGGCTCCATAATCACAGATTCTAAGTACAATTGTACTTTCTCATGATTTAATACATCTAGTCCTTCTGCGTCACTATAACGTGTCGCTTGTGCCACTAACTCAATCGCACTCCTAGGCATGGCAAGAAAAGCGGCATCACATACTTTCTCACTTGCTTTTGCGTCTGGATGTTTACGTGTTGCTGTGGTAAAATAAACGCCATCTTTGGTGTCTAAAATAGATCGCAAACGTACATCTGGATAATATTCAAAACAAATCTCTTTCTCTGCTGCAAGGGCTACAACGGCGTCAAATAATGCATCAAATAGGCTTGAAAAGCCTTTGGTTAAGGTTTTATATTCGGTACCAGGTGTAAACTCATCATTTACACTAAAAGATTGTGCACTATTACTATTCACCACATTGGATGAATATCCATTTCCATCGGCGAGATAGCTAAAGCCTTCTTGGCCTAACATATCATATCCTAGATTCCAATAGCCTATATCCTTTACATAATCTCCTTTTTTATAGACCGAACTATCTGGCATATCAATATTGATTTTCCCCTTTTCATAGAACTCACACCACTCTCGGCGTGTTTTAGGTCCATGTTTTTCTGTAATGGCGACAGATTGTATGACCGTAAAGCCGTCATCTGGCGGAACATCTCCCCCATAATTATTAGCATTATACGGCGCTGGATTATTAGAATTTACATCAGATATATACGTGTTTTGAGCACGTAAAGATAGTAGAGGGTCTGCTGACTCATTAAAGGGTACTGAGAATTCATCTAGTCCTAGTTCTTCGATGGTTTTAGTCACCACACGATGTCCGCCTCCTTCGGGAGTTCCATCCCAAAAGGAATAGCGCATGCCTCCTAATTCTAAATACGAGGCCTCTTTATCATCTTTATAATGCCATGTACACACACGTGCTCCAGGGGCTCTTGTGCCTTTTTCTTTGTCAGAAAAGTTATATTTCCCCCAATCATAAAGTTCAAGGACATCTCCTTTTTTAAGGGTTTTATCGCTTTTCTTTTTATTCTTTTCTTCACCTGAAAGTAATCTCCATGCGGTATATAATCCAGACGCTCCTGCTCCAAAAATGGAATATGTTTTTGTTTTCATACGTTGTGTGTTTAGTCTTTTTATAGGGTTGTGATCTTCGGTATCAACGGTGGTAAGGAGTTATAACCTTTTAAAATCAAAAAAGGAGAAAGGCTTGTAAACAACAGCATCCATGATACACTCTCAAAACTAGCAGAATTATATTGTCCCCTCTAGCGTATAAATACGTGATTTAAGCCGCATTATATATTAGAAAATCTATTATGGCTTGAAGAAGCTTTAAAATATACCGTTACGCTCCCTTTTTGAGTTTAACCATAACAATGGTATGCTAAAACTCAGAAAACGTCATCTTTTATTGCTATTTCAAGCCTCATTACGAAGTTCTAATACAGAATACGGGTTTAAAAAAGCAATGATTACAGAAGATGATGTGGTTTACGCTTTCGCGAAAGCGTAGCCTAGAGAGTCAGAACTTAAAACCTGTTCGCAATCGTATAGGGCTTGGCAACAAAGGGCTGGACGTTTCAAGTCCTTCTTTTTGAATAAAGGGTTGTATAAATTGTATGGATGCGTCCCAACTTTCAGTAAAGTTATAGGTGGCACCTACGTTAAATAAAACTTCTCGTACTCGTATGGTGCCTGTATCACGATCGCGCATAGCTCCTAGCTGAGGCCCAGCAAATAGTTTTAATTGGGGTGTTGCTTGGTATTGAAACAATAAAGGGAACTCTAAAAAATCATTATTCTTTATTCGAGAGTGATTAATTCCTGCCAGTAAACGTATCGTGGGGCTTAGTTCGCTTTTAATAAAAACACCTCGATATGGTCCATAAAATTCATTTTGAATAGCTACTTGACCGCTTATGGAGGCTCCTGTAGTCTCCATAGTAACCGCTTCTTTATTTTGAGAATAACAAAGCATAGTCACAAAGATCATGATCACCGACACTCGTATTTTACGCATGATTGATTTTGTTTGTTGGTTTGTTTCACACAAAGAAAGAATCAATGGGTGTTAAACTTTATTAATCTGCTCACAAAAAAACAGAAATGGATGTTAAATAAGCACAATCAGGTAATTACGTAAAATATATAAGATGTAACGAATTACATATAGGTCTTATTCCAGCTATAACTTAAAATGCACCTAATAATTTATTGCTTTTGCAAACCTATGTTGCTACAGGCAATAGTGTCTATGTGTATAAAACAAGAAGCGTAGTGAAGTGATGTAATGATTACGATTTTTATAATCCTTTTACCCAATCTGAAGGGTTCAGTTTGGTTTTGTTTTTTCTAACTAAGAATTTGAGCATTGTCTTTCCAGTAAACGCATTGAGACCTACTTCTCCTATAGGCTGTTTAAAGTCAACTTTGTCTCCTTTTTTAACTTTCACTTTTTTAATATTAAAATACACGGTTATGTAATCTCCATGTTTTATATACACTGCCAAGTTACTTCCTGAGACATCTTGTATACTTAATACTTCTCCTTTAAAAACAGCTCTTACAATAGCGTCTGGAGGGGTTTCTATCTCAACACCGCTGCTATAGGTGGTGATATTGGGGAGTGTGGGGTGTCTTGACGTGCCATAACGTCTTGAAACCCGACCACGTTCTACGGGCCAGATTAAACGTCCTTTGTTGGAAGCAAAATTAGAGGCAAGGCTTACCTCTTCTGGTGTCAATGCAAAATTAGTATTGGTTTTTGATTTTCCAGCTTTTACATTACTTGCTGCAATCGCATCGGCTATGATTTTATCAATTTGACGATCTATGGCATCTGCTTGTTGCTGCTTCTTTTTAATCTGAGCGGCATATACATTTGATTTTTTACGTATTTGGGTGATCAGTATATCTTGAGATTCTTTTTCTCTATCGAGTTTTTGCTTGGCTATTCTATTTTCTGCAATAAGGGTTTCTTTTGCTTTTTTTTGCTCTACAAGATCTTTATTTACTTCTTGTAATAAGGCGGTACGCTCTTTTATTTGCTCTCCTTGCTTTTTGCGGTAATTGGCATATTGCTTCATATACTGCATACGCTTATATGCTTGCTTAAAACTTTCGCTAGAGAGTAAAAACATGATTTTACTTTGACCGCTTTTACTCTTATACGACTTTTGAATCATCAGTGCATAATCGTCTTTGAGATCTTTTAACTCATCTCTCAAATTCTCCATTTTATTGAGATTTTCGTTGATCTCTTGTGTGAGAAGGTTGGCTTGACGATTGGTTACTTTTATAATATCAGATCGCACCTGTATCTGCTGATCTAAGTCTTCTACTTGGGTTAGTAAAGAGATTTCCTGCTTTTTATTGCTTTCGCGTAAGCGGGTTAATTGTTGCATTTCTGCTAGTAAAGCAGCTCTTTGTGCTTCTAATTGTTTACGTGTAGGCTTTTGGGCGTGCGCTGTTTGGAATCCCCCTAAAAGAAGCCCTATGAGTAAAATGAGTGTGTATGTTCTTTTACTTGAACGCATCTAAGGCTATTTTTTTATACCCAGAAGGTATTGAAAAAGGGAATCGCACAGGGACATTTACCTCAACACTTCGGTACTCTATTTTAATTTGAGTTTGATCTGTATTTTCTTGTACTTGAATATCAATATTTCTAGGAAATGGTTTCCCGTTGACCAGTTGATGCTCCGTGTAATTTACATCTAGCGACAAGTTATCTTGAGGTTGTGTGACTTGTTGCTTTTTAATGAGAAAATCTTGAGGCTCCATAAAGAAAAAGAGGTTCAACAAATCCAATTGTTTTTTTGGAGTCATCTTATACAAACCCTCTACTTGATCTACTTGGTAATCTCCTTCTCTCAAGTTATATACTGTTTGTCCTATGAGTAAGCGTTGTAGTTGTTCAAAATTCATTTGTACACCAAAATATTCACTTAAGAATGAAAAATCTCCTTCAAAGTATTTTCTATTGATCTTTTCATAAAAAGAAACCTTCTCTGGAGTAATCAATACTTTTGCACCTGTGATTCCTAAAATAGAAGCACTCATCCAGATCTTTTTATCCTTTTCCATACGGATACTAACCGTGACGGTCTGTCTTGATTTTTTATCCTCATAACGCACACGTGTGCGTGCGACAAGGGTTGTAAAATCAAAACTATTGGCATAATGATTCTCGATAAGGCGAGCCGTAGCAATATCTTCTGTTGTTGCTTTGTTGGTTATTTTTTTGGAACCCCCACAACTAGAAAGCATCCCTATAAAAAGAAGTAAAAGGAGTCGTTTCATTTATTGTTTTGTGCTTTTAAAGCGTTTGCCTTATCTATGTATTGTTTTGCTTTTGCGGCATTGTCTGTACCGGTGTACGCTTCTCCTAATTGCTGATAGAAATCAGATTCCATTCTTGTGTCATCTATGATATAATCTATCCCTATTTCTAGTTGATCTATCGCCTCTTTAAATTTAGATTGCTTATTCAGCGCCACTCCGTAGGTAAGGTATAACAACGGTTGCGATGGATACAATTCTAATGCAGCTGCGGCTATTTCTTCAGCCTCTTGAAAAGCGCCTGTATCTAGTTGTAGTAAGAGTGTTTTCTTGATAATTTCGATATTATCAGGATCATTTTTGAGTGCTTTTTTAAGATATGGTAAGGCTTTACCTTTTACCCCTTTGTTTATGAAATAACTAGCTAATTCCTGATATATTTTTGAATCTGCCACTTGTGAATCAAATATCAAAATAGCTTCTTCCAAGGCCCCTTCATATTGCGGGTTTTTATTTGCAAAAAGTAAAAAATCATTCAATACGCGGTGTTTTGCCTTGGGAGTGATTCTGTTGCTCTTCAACACGTTTTTCATCGCGAGGATAGCATCGGCTGTCTTTCCATCATCTAAGTACAGCTTGTACAGGGCTAGATTGACTTCTTCAGCATTGGGATTGATTTCCTTTAACTTTAAAGCCGTTTCATATGCTTTTTGGGTTTCTCCTTGTTCGCTGTAGAGATAAATAAGTTTGAGATAGTCTGCTTCTGCTGTGGGATTGCTAGCAATCTTTTTTTCGATGGCATCAGTACGTCCTTTTTCATTACCAGAAAGGGTATAAATACGATCCCGCAACTGATCTCGATACGGGTCTCCTCCCTTTTCTGTGTCTAATGCCTCTAGCAGTTGTAATGCTTCGTCATACCGTTTCGTCGCGGTATAAATACGTGCCAGATCTTCTTTGTATTGGGTGTCAAACGGAATGAGTTGTTTTACCGTGTTTTCTGCTTTTTCATAATCCCTACTCTTGTAATACAGTTCGTAAAGAGCTTCTAAAACAGGTTCTTCATTGGGTTTTAAGGAAAGGGTTTTGAGAAAATCTTCTTCCGCTAGCTCGTTTTTCTTGAGTGCCGCATGGTTTTTTCCTCTTTCAAAATACAAGATAGCCTGCGTGGGCTCCATAGCGATACAGGTATTCAATGCCGTAATAGCTAGCTCATAATTTTCAATCCCTTTCTGTTTCAGCGCTTCAAAAAAGGTTTCTTGAAAGTCATCAGACACATCTCCCAAGTCATCTACATTTTGATCTGCAAATGGGGTTGGGTCTTGTGCGTATATATGCTTTCGCGAAAGCATACTCAGACACAAAAACAACAGGAGTATGTATTGATTTCTTTTCATGATTATTTTATAGTGCCAAAAGGCCTACTATTCTAAAACGGTATAGTCTCCTAAACTTACTTGGGTAAATGTCCCGTCATATGTTACGTGGTTTCCAATCATTGCTTGATCTAGCTGTACGTTTTTAATCACACTATGTGATTGGATCAAACTATTCTTCACCGTGCTGTCTTCAATGACCGTGCCAGCTCCTACTGAAACGTTAGGACCTATGGTAACATTGCGTAAGACTACATTTTCTGATATGTAACATGGCGGAATAATGCTTGCATTCTCTAAAACAGCACTGTCTGACACCAGTTTTTCCTCGCCATCATCGTGTAAAAACTGAAGCATTCTGCCGTTGGTCTCTACAGTCACGGCTTTATTACCACAATCCATCCACTCATCTACGGTTCCTGTTTTAAAGATACGGCCTTCTGCCATCATTTTCTTAATCCCGTCATTAATCTGGTATTCACCACCATTCATAATATTTTCATCTAGGATTTCCTGAAGCTTGTCTTTGAGAACAGCGACATCTTTAAAATAATAAATCCCTATGACCGCTTGATCAGAAACAAAGGTTTCTGGTTTTTCTACAAGCTCTACGATTTCTTGTTTCTCATTTAATTTTACAACGCCAAATGCTTCTGGGTTGTCCACCTTTTTTGTCCAGATCACACTATCTGCATCTGGGTCTAAGTCAAACTCGGCGCGTATCAGGGTGTCTGCATAGGCAATCACGGCAGGTCCTGAAAGGGATTCTGCGGCACTCATAATGGCATGACCCGTTCCTAACGGCTGATCCTGACGATAGATCGACGGCATGGCACCTAGGCTTTCGGCTAAATCGACCAAACTCCCTACCACCTCATCTCCAAACCATGCGGGATCTCCTAATACAAAGGCAATCTCTTCTATAGGCTGGTTTAATACTTTGGCGATATCGCGTACCAATCGGTGTACAATAGGTTGTCCTGCAACAGGAATTAGTGGTTTTGGTACGGTTAAACTGTGTGGGCGAAGACGGCTACCGCGTCCTGCCATTGGGACTATTATTTTCATATGTAACCCCCTGCGTAGGCAGGGGTCTCTTTTAATTAGACATTATTTTAATTTCTTAATCGGTTAAGGTTAAGATTCCAATTTAGACTTAAATCTGACCAACTAGGATTTAATTCTTCTATTAATTTTATTTTCCACTCCCGCTTCCACTTTTTCATTTGCTTCTCGCGTTTTATTGCTTTAAGCCCCTCCTCAATTTCCTCAAAATAAACTAATTTATCACAATTGAATTTTGCTGTATAGGACGTTGGGTATATTTTAAGCTTATGTTCTTTTACTCTTTCATCAATAGTATCTGTTACACCTATATATAAAACCTTATTTGATTTATTGGACATTATGTATACATACCATTTCATTAAAGTACTGTTCATCCTTAGTTAAACTGAAAGTTATAGCTTTTGGAGTCAGAGATTCCTGCATTCGCAGGAATTTATTTTACTTCCCTCGAAGGAGGGGATCTTCTATTAATTAGTACTACTTTTTTATCTCAATTAATCTGTTATTTGAATGTTGTATTTCTTCGCTACTTTATTCCAAATGTCAAGTTTGTTCTTTTCTTTTAGTTCGCCATAATACAAGCTTAGGTTTGCCTCTGCATCTCTTACATAGGGTGATTGTATTTCTTTATACAGGATGTATGCGTTCATAGTGGCATCTAGTGTATTTTCATAATCCCCTTTTGCGTGATAGATTCTACCGATCCCATAATATCCTTCTGGATCTTCTGGAAAAAGTGCAATATAGTCTTGATATCCTTCTATTGCTTTATCAAGATTTCCTAGCATTGCATAAGCAATAGGTTTATTTGTCAAGGGCATTTTTCCTTTAGGATCAAGGGCAAGTGATTTATCATATGCCTTTATGGCTTCTTTATAATTTTCGTTTTTACGATAACTATATCCTAACATATCCCAAGCAAAGGCAAATGTTTTATCCTTTCGGAGTGCTTTTTTATAGCTTTTTATAGCATCATCATACGCCCCTTTTTGAAAAAACACTTGACCTTCATCGTAATATTCTAGTGCTTTTTTCTTATCCGACACCGAAACTTCTGAACTCTCCTCGTCATTGCTCATAAGCAATTTCATACGATCACAATTTTTAAGAAGGTATCTTTCTATTTTTTCATAGTCTTTATCTACTATGATCACATTTCGTTTTCCCGGAAGTGTTAAAGTATCTGTTTTTTTAAAATCACCATTTTGTATGAGAGAGTCCAATGCCTTGGTCGTACCTTCTAGCATGTTATCCAATACTTGTTGCTCTAAAATAGACATAGTGATTTCCTCTTTTATACTAGCATATCGTTCTTCTCGAGGGAGGTTTAGAGAAACATTTGAGAGTCTAGCACATGCATCTTCTGTTATTTTTTCAAACGTAGCTTGATCTTCTTGAGAAAACCCAAAAGAACTAGAAAAAACAAAAAATAATAAAAGAGTTTTTTTCATAAGATAATGGTATTACATATGCCTTTTTATTTAGTTCCCGTACTTCCAAACCCTCCAGCGCCTCTTTCGGTACTTGAGAGTTCAGTCACTTCTTCCCATACGGCTTGTTCGTGTTGAGCAATCACCATTTGTGCGATACGCTCGCCATTTTCTATGGTAAACGGTTCATTAGAGAGATTGACTAAAATAACACCGACTTCTCCTCTATAATCTGCATCGATTGTTCCTGGCGCATTAAGAACTGTAATCCCTTTTTTTGCTGCAAGACCGCTTCTTGGACGCACTTGTGCTTCTACACCCACAGGCAGCTCTATAAAAAGCCCTGTAGGAACAATAGCGCGTTCTAGTGGACCTATAGTGATCGGATCTGAGATGTGTGCCCGCAAATCCATTCCTGCGCTGGCAATGGTTTCATAGTGCGGTAAGGCGTGGCTTGATGTATTTATGATTCTTACGTTCATTTTTTCTTTCTTATTCGTACTATTCTTAGTAGTAAAGCTTGTTCTCTATACCAAATAACACCTATTAAAATAGCTGTCATAGCGATTCCTGCAAGATAAAGTGGTAGACTCCCTATTCCAAAATAATCTCTCAAAATATAAAAGAAAACTGCCGAAAAACCTACTGACAAAACAAGATATAAGCAGATATTCTTGAGGTCATACGGAATAGGCATATGCTTTTTTCCTATTACATACGACAAAACCATCATAAAAGCATATGTGACGCAGGTAGCAATAGCGCTTGCCATATAGCCTATGGTAGGGATAAACAGAACATTAATAACAATGGTAAGGATTGCACCTGAGACAGAAATATAAGCGCCGTATTTTGTTTTATCAGTCACTTTATACCAAACGGATAGTGTTTGATAAATACCAAAAAAGAAAAAAGAAAATAAAATCAAAGGAACGACGTCCATCGCTTCCCAATAGGAAGGTTTTGTTACTAGAATAGGCTTGATAATATCAACTAATACAACATATAAGACAAGTGCAACAGCACCGAGTACTACAAATGCTTTGGTGATCATAGCATACTGTTCTGAAGCATTTTTTTCTTTGGCTTGGCTAAAGAAAAAAGGCTCTACTCCTAATCTAAAAGCTGTGGCGTACAAGGTCATTCCAACAGCCAATCTGTAACAAGCGGTATAGATTCCTACTTGCTCTTTTGCGGCCTCTTCGCTGAGAGGCAACATCCACTGAAGAAGTACTTTGTCAAAAGCACCATTAACAGCAAAAGCAATACCTGCGAGTAAAATAGGCCAACTATACGAAAGCATTTTTTTTAATAATCTACTATCAAATAAAATACGCTTAAAATAAGGCTTACTTACCAACAAAAATGTGAGTCCGCTCGCCATAAAAAAAGCAATAAAATACAGCTCTACTTTATCAGAAGATAGCCAGGTGAAAGTCGTTGTCATTTTCTGAGTCGCCATTAAAAATAAAGCAACCGACCCTACAGAAATAACAACATTAATCAACTTAATGAATGTATATTTTATAGCCTTCCCTTGCACTCTCATGTAGGCAAAAGGAATGACCATAAGCGTATCAAAGGCAACAACACCAATCACCCAACGCCAATACCTCGCATCAATATTTGTTGTCGTTGCTATTTGTTTAAGACCCAAAAAAGAAATCAACACAAAAACAAGTGTAGAAATACATAAAATCCATAATGCTGTACTAAGTGCTCTTTGTGAATTTCCTTCTTCATTATAAAACCTAAAGAAGGAAGTCTCCATTCCATAGGTGAGGATTACGTTAAGCAATAGCATATACGTAAACAGAAGGGATACTTCTCCAAAATCTACTTCGGTATCTAGATACGTTGTAAGAATCGGAGTTAACAACACCGTAAGAAGTCTAGGCAATATCGTTGCAAGACCGTAAACAAATGTGTGCTTAAAAAGGTTTTTAAGTGTGCTCAAAAAGGCAAGTATTTTAACGTGTTAAAAGTAACAAATTTATAGGTGTAGTATTTCTATTAAATAAAAAACTATACACAAGATATTGTTATGCGGTTATAATAGATAACTCATTCCAATAAATGGAGCAATACCTTCTACTTCTGCGAAACCAAATGATATGTTTTGTACTTTAAAATAAGGGAGTTGTAATTTTAAATACCATTTATTCCCTACTTTATAGTGTGCGCCTGCTCCAAAGCTTACCACAGTAATAGCACTATTTTGAGAACCTCTAAAACTTCTATCTGTAAAACCAAAACCATAGCCTGCAAGTCCATATACAGCCCATTTTTCTTTATTTATAACATAATATTGCAAAGAAGGAACGATCCCAAAGGCATTAAAAGAGATACCACTGGCATTGTCAAATGTTGTATTGTTAGCATAAAACCCACTCGTCACAAAAGACAAACGATTGGTTAGTAAAAACTCAGCATCTGCTTTTACGATCATACCGAAGTCCTTTTCACCGTTGGACGTTGTTGGGTAGGGAGCTAACGTAATTGAGAATAGTTGATCTCCTTTTTCCAATTGACTAAATCCATTTTGATAAAAAAACACGCAGAGTAGTGTACAAAGTAAGATGTGATTTTTCATTTAGTTTTTTTATTGATAAGTTTCAAATATAGCAGAGAGAAATGTGAATACGTCCTAATTAAGAATAGATTATGATCGTTTGTTACACTTTACATAAACTACTATCGTTTAACGCAGCCATACGATTTTCCGCTTTCGCGAAAGAAGTTTCAGACTGAACTATGATAAAATTGAGGTCGAAATTTATCTTGAGCATAGTCTAAGAAGATAACGTTCTGGATTCACTATAATGAGATTCCCGTCGTAGTAAAAAAAGATTCTAGTTGTACGAATATGAGAT
>CAYGQJ010000005.1:23455-76169 GCA_964351845.1 uncultured Flavobacteriaceae bacterium
TATAATGAGATTCCCGTCGTAGTAAAAAAAGATTCTAGTTGTACGAATATGAGATGCCCGCCGGAGTTTATCCTGAGCGGAGCCGAAGAAGCCGGAAGTTGTAGATTCACGAGAATGAGATTCCCGTCTTCACGGGAAAAAAGATACCCCCGAGGAATTGTACATCTCGAGGGTATCACTCAAACCAAAATATTTGTGAAGAAAGTGATGTAAATATATCCCCAACCTTCATAAAACCAGTGAATACCGATCATTGTTTCCTTTATATTGGAATGTATATACTACAAAGAATAAGATTATTTACTAGGATTATCACCAATACACTTATAGGCAGACTGTAGAAAACGTATCATACCATTATGTATTTATAGTGCTATGACTCATTTCAGAGCTCCCTAATAGCTAGAATTATGTTTTACATACATTCTTCAATATAAAATCAAGAAAACACGGCATTAGTGTTTAAAATAATTAAAGAATCAGCTTACATAAAAATTAATTCTCTTTAATAGAATCATAAGATGACATCTAAATGCTCTTAATAGCATCCAAAGGGTATGAAATTCTAGTTGTGCGAATATGAGATGCCCACTGGGGTTTATTCTGAGCATCCTCGAAGGAGGTGGAAGTTGTAGGTTCACGATAATAGATTCCCGTCTCCACGGGAATAAAAAAGATACCCCCCGAGGAATTGTACATCTCGAGGGGTATAACTCAAACCAAAATATTTGTGAAGAAAGAGCTGTAAATATATAGGTGATGCGCCCAAAACCAGTGAATCCCGATAATCGTTTCCAAATTGAAACCTCAGAATTACAAGAAAAAATACAGGGAATACCACTAAATATAGGCAGTAACAAAAAAATCCCAATCTTTTTCAAGATTGGGATTTAATTATTGTAAACTAAGTGTTTTTAAGATTCTCTAATCAGAGATACCTGCTTTCACAGGTACTAATTGTTCAATGCTTCTGCTCCTCCTACGATCTCTAAGATTTCGTTTGTAATAGCCGCTTGACGTGCTTTGTTATATTGTAATTTAAGCGCATCTCTAAGCTCTGTTGCGTTATCTGTTGCTTTATGCATCGCTGTCATACGTGCTCCGTGCTCACTTGCTACAGAATCACGTATTCCTTTAAACAATTGTGTTTTTAATGCTTTAGGAATTAATCCTTCTACGATTTCTGTTTTTGAAGGTTCAAAAATATAATCTGCACTAGAAGCATTTTCTGTTTCTATAGGTAAAATAGGCAAGAATTGCTCTGTGGTTACAATTTGAGTAGCCGCATTTTTAAACTTATTGTAGATAATTTCAATCTTATCTACTTCGCCTGAAGCAAAACGCTCCATTAAGTCTTCTGCAATAGCAGATACATTATCAAAGGTAAGTTCGTCAAAAATCTGATTATTATTAGTTGTCACTGTATGTGATTTTCCAATAATATCATTGGCTTTTTTACCAATCGTTATAAAGCTTACGTCTTTAGTAGCGTATGTAACGTCTGCTAATCGCTTTGCTTCTTTGATAATATTTGAATTAAAAGCACCTGCAAGACCACGGTTTGATGAAATCGCTACGATAAGCACCTTATTCACCTCGCGGTTGTCTGCATAATTACTCCCAGAATCCCCATCTAATCCTGCACTCAAATTCTGTAAAAGCTCTGTAAGCTTATCTGAATAAGGGCGCATTGCTGTGATAGCATCCTGCGCTTTCTTCAACTTTGCAGCAGATACCATTTTCATGGCACTGGTAATCTGCATCGTAGAAGATACGGAGGAGATTCTATTTCTTATTTCCTTTAAGTTTGCCATATTCTCTTAATTCCCGTGAAGGCGGGAATCTGATCCCGTTTTCACTTTGTGTTTTAATTTTGACAACTCTTCCGTTTTCACGGAAGTACTTTGACAAGCCTTCCGCTTTTTAGGGAAGTTTCTTGAAATTACATTTTCGCGAAAGCTCATAAACAAAACCTGTTCTAGCTTCACGAGTTCTCCGCCTTCGCGGAGATTAGTTATACTTAGCAGATAAATCTTTTGCAACAGCTACTAATGTGTCTGTTACCTCGTCTGTAAGTTTTCCTGCTTTTAGTGTATCTAGAATCCCTCTATGCTTTGCATTTAAAAATTCTAAGTACTCAGCTTCAAATTCTTTTACCTTATTTACAGGAACATCACGTAATAAGTTTTTAGAACCTGCATAGATAATGGCAATCTGATCTTCTACTGTAAAAGGTGTGTTTTCTGGTTGCTTTAATATCTCTACGTTACGTTTTCCTTTTTCAATAACATTTAATGTCGCTGCATCAAGGTCTGATCCAAACTTAGCAAATGCTTCTAATTCACGGAAAGCGGCTTGGTCTAATTTTAATGTACCAGATACTTTCTTCATTGATTTAATCTGAGCATTACCTCCCACACGTGATACCGAGATACCTACGTTAATTGCTGGACGTACACCCGAGTTAAATAAATCTCCATCTAAGAAGATCTGACCATCTGTAATCGAAATTACGTTGGTTGGAATATACGCAGATACATCTCCTGCTTGTGTTTCAATGATAGGAAGTGCTGTAAGCGAACCTCCTCCTTTTACGATAGGTTTTAAACTATCAGGAAGGTCATTCATATCTGCTGCAATAGCATCATCATTGATCACTTTTGCCGCACGCTCTAATAATCTTGAGTGAAGGTAAAATACATCTCCAGGATACGCCTCACGTCCCGGTGGACGACGTAATAAAAGAGACACCTCACGATACGCAACGGCTTGCTTAGATAAATCATCATAAATGATTAATGCAGGACGTCCTGTATCACGGAAATACTCTCCAATCGCTGCTCCAGCAAATGGTGCATATACCTGCATTGCTGCTGGGTCTGATGCGTTTGCTGCAACAATCGTTGTATACGCAAGTGCGCCTGCATCATCTAATACTTGAGCAATATTTGCTACAGTAGAAGCTTTTTGCCCGATCGCTACATATATACAATATACTGGCTCACCAGCATCGTAAAATTCTTTTTGATTAAGGATGGTATCAATACAAACGGTAGATTTTCCTGTTTGACGGTCACCAATCACCAACTCACGTTGTCCTCTACCTACAGGAATCATAGCGTCAATAGACTTGATACCTGTTTGTAATGGTTCAGTTACTGGCTCACGGAAGATTACCCCTGGTGCTTTACGCTCCAATGGCATCTCATAGGTTTCACCAGAAATAGGTCCTTTACCGTCTATAGGCAGTCCTAATGTATTTACTACACGTCCTACAATACCTTCTCCTACATTAATAGAAGCGATACGTTGTGTACGTTTTACAGTATCTCCTTCTTTAATATCTGAAGAAGCACCTAGAAGTACAACTCCTACATTATCTTCTTCAAGGTTCAGAACGATTGCTTCAAGACCGCTTTCAAATTCTACTAATTCTCCGTATTGAGCGTTAGAAAGTCCGTATACACGGGCAATACCATCACCTACGGTTAATACGGTTCCTACTTCGTCAAGAGAAGCCGATGCTTCAAATCCTGAAAGTTGCTTCTTTAAAATTGCTGAAACTTCTGCTGGTTTAACTTCTGCCATTTTATATGTATTTATTGGTTGACCCTTTGCCTAGACTCAGGATACATTTCACGAAAGTGAAATTTAATTATATACTATTACTAAATTCTCTTTTTAATTTCCCTAACTGACTAGCGATGCTCGCATTATACTGCGTGTCACCAATTCTTAGGACAAAACCACCGATGATACTCTCATCAATGACGCTATTTAATTTTACGTCTGTACTTCCTGTTAGCTCCGTCACCTTTGCTAATACTTTTGCCTCAATCGCTGGAGTTAATGCAATGGCAGTCGTTACTGTCGCCATTTGTACCCCTTGACTTTTATTATATAGGTCTACAAAGCTAGCAGCTACATTTTCTAGTATGTGAACACGCTTATTATCAATTAAAATATCAATAAGTCCTGCAACCTCCTTTGATGTTGATTTAAATACTTCTTTTAAGACAGCTCTTTTATCTTCTGCTTTGATCACAGGACTTTGTAGGGCAACACGAAGGTCTTTACTTCCTCCTAGTGTCGCTATGATGTCCTTCATATCCTGAAGTACAGCGTCTGTAGTTCCTGAATCTTTAGAAAGATCAAGGACTGCTTTTGCATATCGTATGGCTGCTCTTGTACTACCCATGTTGGTTTAGTTTAAAGTGGCTTGACTTAACATGTCTTCTACAAGACCTAATTGCTTCTTCTTGTCAGAAAGTTCATGCTTTACAACTTTTTCTGCAATTTCTACAGAAAGAGATGCTACTTGACTCTTAATGTCTGCTATAGCCGACTTACGCTCTGCTTCAATTGCTGCTTGTGCTTGCGCGATCATTTTATCTGCTTCGGCTTTTGCCTCCCCTTTTGCGTCTTCGATCATTTTTGTTTTGATCTCACGAGCATCTTTAAGCATCGCTTCACGCTCAGCACGAGCTTCTTTGATTAATTTTTCATTATCTGCTTGAAGGTTTTGCATTTCTTTCTTTGCATCTTCGGCAGAAGCTAAAGCATCTTTAATTGACGCTTCTCTATCGCTCACAGCACCAAGAATAGGTTTCCAAGCAAATTTTCTTAAAATGAATAATAATATAAGGAACGTAATTACTGTCCAAAATATCAATCCAAATCCAGGAGTTACTAAATCCATTTCTATCTGTTTTTAACTAATTTTTACTACTAATACTAATCAAATTACAGTGATAACCAACCGTTATCACTGTAACTCTCAATTGTGTTTCTTACTTACGATGCAAGGAAAGATACAACCACTGCAAATAATGCTACCGCCTCAACGAAGGCTGCAAGAATAAGTGCAGATGACTGAATTTTACCGTGCATTTCAGGTTGACGTGCCATTGCTTCCATAGCAGATCCACCGATCTTACCGATACCAACACCAGCTCCAACAGCGGCTAAACCTCCACCGATTGCTGCGATAGCTCCGTAATTTTGAGCAACGTCTTGTAATAATGATAAACTCATAGTATAAAAATTAAATTAATTAATGATGCGCTTCTTCTGTTGCCATTCCAAAATAAAGGGCAGACAGTACTGTAAATATATATGCTTGTATTGCTGTTACTATAATCTCAATCACTCCAATGAATAATGAGAATAAAACAGACACTGGTGCTACAGCAACACTCTCGAATACAAATATTAATGACATTAATGCCAAGATAATAATATGTCCTGCCGTGATATTTGCAAATAGACGTATCATAAGAGAGATAGGCTTTACAAACATTCCTATAATCTCAATAGGCATTAAAAATATTTTCATTGGAACAGGAACACCTGGCATCCAAAAAATGTGTTTCCAATAATTTGCATTACCACTAAACGTAGTAATAAGGAAAGTGATGACAGCAAGTACCATTGTAAATGCGATATTACCACTTAAGTTAGCCCCATTCAAGAATGGGATTAATCCAAAAATATTATTGATCCAGATAAAGAAAAACACCGTAAGTAAGTAAGGCATATAGCGCTTGTACTTCTTTTCTCCTATCATTGGGATTCCTATATCGTCTCTTACAAAAACAACAAGCGGCTCTAAAAACCCTGCAATACCTGTAGGAACATTATCTTCAGATTTTTTGTAACGACGTGCCGCTGCTGTAAATAATAATATAAGTAGCAATGCAGAGACAAAAAGCATTAGGACATTTCTTGTAATAGAGATATCAATAGGCATGTGTGCATTTGTAGGATGACCTTCTGCATCTACAGCAACCGAGGTAGCGCCTGCATCTAATTGATATACTTTCTCATGTAGGTTTACAAATTTACCTCCATTATTTTCAACAATTACTTTTCCATCGTAGTCATGATGAAATTCACTAGACATAAAAGTTGTAAGTCCATTTTCTGTCCATAAGATTACGGGAAGTGGAATAGAGACCGCATGACCATCATAATCAAACAAGTGAAAACCGTATGCATCCTTTACGTGATGCAAGATCATCGACTTAGCATCAAAGGGTTCATCCTGATCTTCTTTTGAAGATGGATCGCTTTTCGCGAAAGCGGAAATAGAAAAGAATATTGCAAAACCTAAAAATAAGGTTTTAAGACTATGTAATTTTAATGCTTTTATCATGAGATATACCTTCTCCTAAATTTGGCGCAAAGGTAAGGACATTCTCATAATTAACAAACAAATATTAACATCAATTGTTTATAAAATTTTAATGATGTATTTATTCTGTTTTTTGATTTAATAATCTTGTAATAATAAAGACCTCAAATGCCAAGAAAATAAAGTATGGGATGAAAAAATTAAGCACGTCAGGCTTCTTGGATTCTAGGCTTGAGAGAAACACTGGAAGAAGAAAAATAATAGCTAACACCATTTTTATGATAGTACCTATCATAAAATAATTAAAAACTTCTGTGTTACCTTGCGTGTGTTTATAAACGATCCAAGTATATAATACAAAGACTATTATAGTGAGAAATACATAGATTTGCCACAAAGGGAGTATTGTTATTGTATCTACTCCTATATAGCTGTATAAATAGCTATGAAGAAGAAAAGTTGCTATAGAAACTAGTAAAAGCTGTACTGAAAAGACTTTTATTTTTTTTATAAATTCAGGATTCATTCTCTTCCTTTTTTGAGTTCGTTATTATTCTTCTGATTACAAAAAAAATAGCCAGTAATACTGATATGAGTGATAAGGTAATTGTGAATCCTTTGTATTCATTTGGATATTTCTCATCTAGTTTAGTCCCAAGAAATGTACCTAAACCTATGATAATAAACATTTGTATGGCAATACTGGAGTATTGAGCATAAGCGTTAAGCGCTTTTTTCTCCTTGTTTTTTACCATCTTTTGCAATCGATTTTAAATTGCCTTTCATATCACAAGAGGCATTAAAGGTCGCTCCTGGTTCTACAGCAAGTTTGCCTACGGTAACTTCTCCTTCTATACGTGCGCTAGACTTTATAGACAACAAGCTGCTTACTTCTATGGTGCCTTCTACAAATCCTTCTATATCGGCATCTTTACAAATTAAAGAGCCTTTGACAACGCCTGTTTTCCCGATAACTACTTTGTTAGGCGTATTAATGTTCCCTTCTACTTCCCCATCGATCCTGAAACCTCCTTGAGAAGTGATATCTCCGACAATATTCGTGCCTTGACTTATTCTATTTTGCTGATTGCTAGGGTCGATACCTTTTCCTTTTTTATTATCTGAGAACATATGTAGGGGGTTATAAAGGGTTATTTTGTGCTTTGCTGTATATAATCTTCGAGATTTTTATGAAGTTGTATGAGTTTATAATTGTCTGAGGCTATAATGGTGTTTTCTTTAGTAACAGGCTTCTCAATATCCTTATTTATAGCCAATAATTCTGTAAGTCCTTCGGCTTTAGATTTACTGTCTAAATAGTGTACTACAATAAAAGATTGGCGGTCATTATACACATCAAAAGAAGTTGCATAATTGGTATAACCCAAGGTTTCTATAGCTGCATCTAATTGTTCTTTTAAAGCAGTCGCGTCTTGTAAGTCTGAGTTATTAAAGACATATACCATTTTCCAATTCGTAGCTGTCGCCTCGTCTGCAAAGCTTCTAAATTTCATTTTAGGAATGGCCCTATTGAGTAATTGTTGTGCACTTTTCCCTTCATCACTTCGCGGATACGTAAGGGCCACGTATTTTAGGGCCTCGCTATAGGCATCATATCCTTTATACCTCCCTAAAGTTGTTGCTTTGAGTAATTCAAATTTTGGTAAATAGGGATCTCCATAAAATTGTTCTATCCGTTCATCAAGACTCGTTAATAGAGGCCCAAAACGCTGATTCTGGAATTCTCTAAACAATCCGTTATAAATAGCTTCTGGTGAAGAAGCGTCCTGTTCTAGCGCTGTGTTTGGATTATTAAGGATCGCCGCATATCTGGAATCCGGATAGTTGGTCGTGATATCTTGTTTGTAGTTATTCGCTTTCGCGCCATGCGTTTCGCTTGGGAACAAAGCGTCCATCTGCGTATAGATCTGATACAGGTTATATTTAGCTGGTAAAATTAATTGCTCTTCAGGCACAAATTCAAGAAGATTCTCTAGTCTACTAGAGGCTAATGGATATTCTTTAAACTTCTCCTTGTAAATAAGTCCTAACTGAAAATACGCGAAATCACGCTCTTTTTTGAGACTATCCAATGCTTTTTCTCCCTTAGGAATTCTTGCTAAATAATCATCTACAGAGAGGGAGGTACTTTCATCTCCTGAAGCATCTAGAGAAGGGAGTCCTCCAGCATTAATACTATTGTTTTGTATAGCAGAAACACGCCATCCATCTATAGCAGATCGTTTGCCCCATCGTTTTCTAAAAGCTTGCTTTCCATACGCTACTGCGGTTGTATTGTAAAAATAAAACTCTCCTAATTCATTTCCGGAGCGCGCATTTCCTAATCGATTTCCTCCTGTGCCTCCGCCAGCAGACTTTGAATTCGTATTGCTCTTAAAAAACTCATTGTTTCGAATTTCCTCAACACGACTTATAGAATCTTGACGCTCTTGTTCTTTAATTTTTTCAATATATGCTGCAAAAAATGAGCGTTGCTCTTCTTCAGAAAGGGATGTTAATCGTAAAATACTATCATTACGTTGAGAGAGTTCTTCATACTTGATAACATCTGTCAAGTTTTCTCTCTTTTTCCGAATGGTTCTAAATTCTCTCGTACGATCATCAAGCTGACTCATCACACTATCGTAATAAGAACCTGCTGTTTGATAGTTTGCATTGTCAAAATTATACTCGGCAAATTCTAGGTAATCTCTAGAATTCAAATACTTGTCTGGAGAATCTTGTCTTAAAGACTTATTATAGTTAGCAAGTGCTGAATCTATCTGATTGGTTTTTTTGAAAAACTCTGCTTTTGCATAATAGATTTTATCTAAGAAAGGTCGGTTCTCTCTGTTGTATTGTAAGTCTTCAAGAAGTTCTAATTGTGCTACCTGATCTCCTTTTTCATAATCAAAGTTACGCGCTTGCTCCACATAGGCATTGATCATATACTTACGAGGCACCTTTCTATTTAGGTCTATAACTTCTTGAAAAGCCATGTTTGCACTATCCTTGTGGCCTAAATTATTATAAAGTTGCCCTTTGATGTAGTTATACCGACCGCGCTCTTCATTTTTTTTAGTAAGCCTCGTGGCTTCTTTCATGTAGATAAGTGCGGTGTCTTTGTGCGTTAAATTAAGATAGGCCTGTGCGAGCATGGCATACGCATCTGCTTTGTCTTGATCTTTTAGCTTATCCTCTATTTTGAAAATCTTGAGTAGATTTTCGATCGCAACTTCATTATTATCAAGGCGTATATTCGCTTTTTGTTTCCAAATTTTAGCCTGAGCGATGTTATTACTTTTTGGATAGTAGGCTAATACATAATTAAAAGCTTCTAGTGCAGGCACAAACCGCTGGTCAAAATAACGCGCCTTCCCTAATAACATAAAAGCCTCATCTACCTGAGGGTTAAACTCTTCTCCATCTATTTTCATGGAGTGTTTCTGTATCGCTTTGATGGCTTTCTCTTCTGCCTTTAAAAAGTTAGAATCTCCCTCATCATCTTTAAGACGAATAGACAGTTCCTCTTTAAAAGCAATACGCTCTACGGGAAGGATATCCCAATAATTATCATTAAAAGTAGAGATCAAGGATGTTTGTCCTTCGTCTAAGGCAATTTCTCCGTTGTACAACGTATTATATTCTGTAGTAACCGCATGAAAATTACGGCTTACAAACGAATTTTTTTTACGAGAACAGCTTGTTAAGAACAAAACTGAAAAGAAAAAGCAACAACTATATTTTATAAGTAGTTTCAAACTCACATTGTTTTTTGATAAAAACAGAAAATGACCATTTTTAGTATGGAAGCCCGTAAAAATACACTTCTTTTTGAAAAAATCGAGGTTTTACCGCTTTAAAATTGGTGTAACAGACCTTATGCCCTGCTTTCTGTAACAACAACAAACGCTATTTTCTTATGTATTTCTACCTTAAGAAAATAGCGTTTAAGTGTTTTTGAGATAGTACTTATCAAAAGAGATTAAGCCACTTCTTCTCCCGAAAAGTAATTTTCAAGCTCTTTCAGGGTTTCGGGTGAGGTTATAATATCTTTGACTTGTTCTCCTTTTTCCAAAACTACAATACGCTCACAAACCTCTGTGACATGCTGTAAGTCATGGCTAGACACGAGAACAGTGACATCTCTATCTGCCGCTAATTTTTTGATAATTCCTTTTAATCGTATTTGAGTGGTAGGGTCCAAGTTGGCAAAAGGCTCATCTAAGATAATGACTTCAGGATTTCCTATCAAGGTCGCTACAATCCCTACCTTTTTTTGATTTCCTTTTGATAAATCACGTAAATATTTGCGCTTCCCAATAATCTCACCATTGAAGAAATCTTCAAATCCAGCAAGAAGTGTATCTACATCCGCTTTATTTTCTCCGCGTAAATCGCCAATAAAGTAAAAATATTCTTCAGGAGTGAGGTAACCTATTAAGAAACTCTCATCAATAAAAGAAGCCGTATGTGTTTTCCACGCTTCACTTTTATGCACTTCATATCCACCGTTCTTAATATATCCTGTCGTGGGTTGAATCAAATCCAATAAACTACTAAACAAGGTCGTTTTTCCAGCACCATTATTTCCTACAAGTCCAAAAGCCTGTCCTTTAGGAATGCTTATACGATCTAATTGTAAAACAGATACGCCGTTGTAGTTTTTTGATAAGTTGTGTATCTCAATCATAGTCTTAGTTTTTTTGTTTGTAGGCTTCTAATGTTTTATACTTTTCTTTCTTGTAGATCTTAATGATCCTATCAAATACTTTATCTCTGAAGGCAAATCCCGCGAGACCCGCAATAGCAACGAGTGCAAATCCGGACACAGGCCCTAATGTAAAATGTCCGATGGCATAAAGCGCCATGGGTCCTAGCATTTTAGGAAAACTCACTAAAATTGTTTTAAGATTAAAGGAACTCTTATCGCCAAAGGCTTTCTTACCGCTCTGCAAATCTATAGGTGTTTTAATGTAGGCACCTCCCAATAACACTAAATGTGCATTGATTCCCATATTAAAGATCGCTCCTACCACAATAGCCGCGAGCACTTCCCATCCAAAATATAGATACGGAATACAAAGTACTGCTGACACTGCCGTTCCGATAACCACAAGTAGCCATTTAGACTTCAAATAGTCTTTGTACGCAATGTTTTGTGTCATCATAAGTGGGTAATATGAACTGTCCCAACTAGGCACAAACTGTCCAAAACTAAACAAGAAACCACCAGAAACAAATACAGCAGCAAACATCCTCCAGAAAGGTCCCTCATACGCTTCTACCATTCCTGTAAAAAACAGTAAGCCATAAAAAAGAAACATCACACTCATAAACACCGTGGTCTTAGAGCGTTTATTTCTTAAAATAAGTCGAATGTCATTTTTAAGGAATGTAGACTGTTTTCCAAAACGATCTACCCAAACTAAATCTCCACCTGAAGCTTGACTTACTTTTTTAGCTAAGCCAGCATCAAGATATAATCTTGCTAGAAAATACTTAAATGCAATAGTCGCTACAACAACTAAAAGTAAGATTGGGAAAACAACAAACCATATATTTTCATATAACCCCTGAAAGAAAGGCTGTGTAAACGATGTAATATCAAAGTATCCATAATATTGTGTAAACCCAAAGATGGCAAATATCGCCCCTACACTAAGCACAAGCCATAACTTATCATTCAAGAAAATATTGATGAAGTTATTTGCATAAATGAATGCAGCCATCCCCAGGTGCCAAGCTAAAATACCCAACGGATTAAAATCGTGTGCAATTAAAACAATAGAAAAAGGAATAAAGAAAAACGCATGCATCCAATTCCAAAAAGACAGCACTGTTTTACCTAATGCAAATTTTACAATCTTCGTTTTTTTAAAGGGTAGTAGCAACAATGGCTTAATATTAACGACAGGCATTTTCTGTCCCATATACCGTATAATAAGATCTCCTACCACATAGTAAATCATAAACGTATTTACGGTAGAGAAGGGTTCATACTCCATATCTTCAAGTATAAAGTAGACACCAACACCCGCCCCAGCCAGATATATAATCATCATAAGTACCCCAAAAATCATTAAGATTTTGAGAGCCAAATTCGTTTGAAAAGACGCTTTTCTGAAAAAGGCTTTCCACTCTAAATTTAGAAATTGTTTAATCATTGCTCTTGATTGTTTACGGGGTGTTAGTGTTTAAAAAATGTGAAATGTTACAACGTCATCGTAAACCTTTGTATTTTTGCGCTCAAAAATATACGATGCCAAATTTCTATACACTTACGATACAATCTATTATTAGGGAAACATCGCAAGCCATATCTGTTGGTTTTTCAATTCCTGCAGACCTTCAAGATACGTTTCGCTACCAAGCGGGACAATATATCACCTTAAAAACAACTATTAATGGTCAAGAAGTGCGTCGTGCGTACTCCATTTGCAGCGCTCCTCAAAGCGGAGAATTACGTGTTGCCATTAAGGAAGTAGAGAACGGTACTTTTTCAACCTACGCCAATAAGCAATTAAAGGAAGGCGATGTTCTTGAGGTAGCGCCACCAGAAGGAAGGTTTCTGTTAGATCCCGCTTTCGCGAAAGCAAAAAAAACCTATCTCGCCTTTGCCGCAGGATCTGGAATTACGCCCATTATGAGCATGATCAAAACCACGCTCGAAGGATCTACAGAAAGTAGCTTTGTTCTTGTATACGGAAACAAACGCCCAGAAGACGCTATTTTCAGAGACGAATTAATCGCCCTAAGAGATCAATATAAAGATCGTTTTTCGATCGAATTTATATACAGTCAGTCGCGAGAAGACGGTGCACATTTTGGACGTATTATGAAATCTACGGTCAACTTTGTGGTTAAAAATAAATATGCTTCACACGACTTTGATGCCTACTATCTTTGCGGTCCTGAAGCCATGATTAAAGAAGTCACCAATGTATTGACCACAAACGGTACCGATGCATCAAACATCCATTTTGAGCTTTTTACCGCCTCCACAGACGAGGTCGTGATAGAAGAAGCCCTTGATGGACAATCACACATTAAAGTCGTGGTAGATGACGAAGAATTTGAGTTTACCATGTCTCAAGACACCCTTATTCTAGATGCTACACTCGATGAAGATATCGATGCCCCTCACTCCTGTCAAGGTGGTGTGTGTAGTAGCTGTATCGCTCGTGTGGTGGAAGGAACAGCCGTCATGGAGAAAAATCAAATCCTAACCGATAGTGAAGTTGCTGAAGGACTCATCTTAACGTGTCAAGCACACCCTACCTCAGCAAAGTTAGTGGTAGATTATGATGATGTTTAAAATAGTCGGTAGCTTTTAGTCGGTAGTCGTTAGAACGTGAGCATAGCTCACTCTTAGAAAAACCCTTATTACTGAAACGAGTTCAGCACAGGTATTAAGAGGCTGTCTAAAAAGTAATATGATTGAATAAATTGTCATCCTGAGTCTGTCGAAGTAAGGGTTAGGGAGGTATACAAATAGAGTAACACTCTAATTTAGAGTGTTACTCTATTTTTTTAGTCTTGATTCTTGGCTCTTGGAGCGAAGCGATCCTGATTCTTTTTTAGGATCTATATTCTAAAAGTGAGCTATGCTCAAGGTCTATACTCTAGAAGCAAAGCGGGCTTTTTAATTTACCATTTCTTTTAGATTTTTAAAAAGAGGAATTTGTATTTTTCAACCATGTGGAAGTATTACAAAGACGTCACCTTTTATAGCCTTGCTATTTGCTGTTTTATCGCAATAGCTTCTTCATCAACCTATACAAGTATTACGGGTGGGTTGATAAATACATTTCTAATTTTTGGGGTTTTTGGAACTTGGCTAGGCATTCTTGCTTATCATTACTTTCAGAAGCAACAATACTATTTATATCACAATCTTGGCTTTACAAAAAAAGAGCTTATGGTAAAAACATGGTTAGTAAACCTATGTATTACAGCTGTTCTATTACTTTTTACTTCGATTTGGATATGAAAAACACCCTCGAAATATATGAAGTTCGCAAATCATTTGGGAGTAAAAAAGTATTAGAAACTGTCTCTTTCACTATAGAAAAGGGTGAAATTATGGGGGTATTTGGCAGTAACGGAAGTGGAAAATCTACACTTCTTAAAATTCTTTTTGGCACCCTCAAAGCTACCTTTTTAGACCTTCGTATCAATGGACTCCCTGTATCTCAAAAAGAGATCATCCCAAAACAACACATAGGATATCTTCCTCAAGAAAGTTTCCTTCCCAAGCACCTATTAGTTCGAGATATTATTCCTATGTTTTATCATGGAGATACCCAAGACCTCATTTTTAGAGCCCCCTTTGTAGAAAAAGTAGCCACTAGAAAAGCAGGAATGCTCTCTATGGGAGAACGCAGGTATTTAGAACTGTTGCTTGTTGCACACCTGCCACACCCTTTCTTATTACTCGATGAGCCTTTCTCTATGATTGAACCTTTGTATAAAGAGGTGATCAAGGAATTTTTAATTTCGCTTAAACCGAAAAAAGGAATCCTCCTCACCGACCATTATTACAGGGACGTACTGGATATTTCTGATCGAAATCTAGTCTTAGTCGATGGAACTGCTCAAATCGCTGAAAATGCAGCCGATTTGAAACGATTGGGGTATATTAAATAAATCTTTTTATAATTGTCTTCACGGGCTCAATCGCTGTCGTTTCCTCAATAGAAGGGCCTGCCACCCATACGGTTTTATAGGTAGCGCCTTGGGCTGCTTTTGTGGTATCACGCATCCCTTTGGCAAAGCGAATCATCTTCACCCACTTTTTAAGCTTTTTGTTCTTATTCAGCACTTTTTCTATCCAGGTCTGTTTAGTGCCTATTTTTTGAACGTAAGGCGTATTAATGACCGTACACGGAGTGCCTGATATTTTTTGTGTCATCACAATATCATCTGCTCCGTAATCGACACAGGCTTGTTTGTATTCTTGAGAAACTGGCGCTTCTTCGCTGGCTATAAACGGACTTCCGATACTCGCGCCAATCGCTCCATAAGAGATGGCTCTGTCTAGATCTGCTTTATTACTCACGCCTCCCGCAGTAATCACAGGAATGGTACAGTTTTCATTTAATTCTTTGATCAATGCTTCTGGTGTAGCATCTCCTCGGTGTCCACCCGCTTGATTATTGACAGCGACCAACGCATCACACCCCATTTCTTCTACTTTTTTAGAATACGCAAGATCTACGACATCACAAAAGACTTTGATACCTTTAGGTTTTGCCGCTTCAATGACTTGTCGTGGACTTCCTAAGGAGGTAATGATAAAATCTACCCCCAATTCACACGCCGCTTCTAGTTGTGCAGGATATTTAAGATTTGATTTATTGACAATCAGATTGATTCCGAAGGCACCTCCGGGTACTTTGGCTGCTTTGAGTTCTAAAATCGCTGCTTTCAACTCTTCAATGGTTCTGTAATTAAGCGCCGGTACACAGGCTGCAATTCCAGATTCCATTCCCGCTGTAAGCATGGCTACATTTGACACCAAAAACATGGGTGCCATAATAATAGGGTGTTTGATGTTAAGAAGTTCAGTAAGCGGTGTTTTCTGGATCATAATCGTGTCATTAAAAACTCAAAGATACAAAAATAGTATGCGCGCATAATAAAATTATAGAAACAAGACCGCTCCGCTACAAGAATCAAGACTTTTTAGAGTAAAAGGTTGAGTAGATGACTGAAATAGGATGCTTGTCAGTATAGGTAGATGCGAGTATACGAAGTGGGAAATTTCGAAAAAACAAATCTCAAATTCCAAGTCCAAAAAAAGAAAAAAGCGATGCAAGCATTGGAGTAATTAAACCCATTATTGTTTAAAATAGGTTTCGACGGCGCTCAACTAGACATTTTATCCAGTCCTTTTTTAGAGAGCATCCCATGTAACTTACAGCAAACTCATGAGTTTCGTGACAATCGTTTCGGGTGTAATGGTTCGCATCACCTCTTCATAGCCTTCTGGCACTTTATTCCCATAAATGGACGTCGGGATGGCGGGATAGTGTGTCCTGTCTGAAAGCAGGCAGTTATTTTCTTGTTGAAAAGGTGCAAATCCTGCATACGGATGGGTCACCCCCCACAAACTCACCGTAGGAATGCCAAACATGGCGGCGAGATGTCCGTTGCCACTATCCATAGAAAGCATCCCGTCTAACTGGGCGATCAAATTAATTTCTTGTGGGAATTTTAAAGCACCAGCGACGACCGTTGCATTTTTACAACCATCTGAGAGTGTCTCTAGTGATTCTTTTTCATTGGGAGCGCCAAATAAAAACAAATGGGTTCCCGACTGTTGCTCTAATTGCTGAATCACTTCTTTCATCAAATCCAACGGGTATTGTTTCCCTTGGTGTGCTGCAAACGGGGCGATTCCTATCAGTTGATGGGTTGTTTTTCCTATGCGTTGATGTACTTCATCAATCACATCGGGTCTTGGAAGTGTTGCTGGTTGTATTTCTGAAAATCCTAGCTTTTCAAACACCTCAACATAACGTTGTATGGTGGTTGTAAGCGGTTTGAAAATTTTGTTTTGAGTGGCGGTTAATGCTTTTTTATCGGCTCTTCCTTTGTCTATTTTGGCGCTGGGAAGCCCTAAAAAAAAGCGAAGCATTGTTGATCGCAAGACATTATGTGTGTCGGCGACATGGGTAATGCCTTGTTTTTTGAGTTGGCGAGACAGTTTCCAAATCCCTAAAATGCCTTTATGCTGACGATGGGTTTCGGCGGCCACAAAATGCACGTTGGGTAGCGTATCAACAATCGACTTAAAGAACGGTTTGGAAAGGAAGGTGATTTTTGTTTCTGGGTTCGCTTTCGCGAAAGCGTATACCACAGGAATCAACATCGCCACATCGCCCATAGCCGAAAGCCGAATAACGAGGATGTGTTGTGGTTGTTGCATAGAAAATCCCGATGTCTCCTCGAGCGCAGTCGAGAGGTTCTGAGTTCTCGACTGCGCTCGAACGGACACTTACTTTTTTATATTACGAAGAACAGGATTCAGCTCGTCGTCATTGTACATTTTCATTTGCTTGTATACTTTCATATACTTATCGCCATGTGCAATATCCTTTAGTAGCGTGTCTATAGCCGTAGAGAGGTCTGCGCGTTGTTCTAGAAGTACATCTAATTTTACTTTACAGGCATCTCGATGTGCTTGTGAGGCATTTTCTCTCGTCGCTTCTTCATGCATGTGAAATACTTTAAGGGCGAGAATAGACAAACGATCGATACCCCAAGCAGGGCTTTCTGTATTGATCGTCGCAACTTCTTTTACCTGAACGCCTTTGTATTTCTCTAAAAAATAGCTATCAATATACTCAACCATATCTGTACGATCCTGGTTAGAGGCGTCTATTTTACGTTTTAATGTCAGTGCCGCGACGGGATCAATTTGTGGATCACGAATAATATCTTCATAATGCCATTGCACCGTATCTATCCAACATTTACGATATAAAAGATGACCGATCAGGTCTTCGGCTTTATCATATTTGTTGTCAAAAGCTTGATCTACCGTATTGATAATATGGTAATTTTCTATCGCTTCTCTAAAAATACGGTTTGCTTTATCTGTAAACATAATTTTACTTTTCTAAAATGTGTAACTATTCTGTGGTGCCTTTGGCTTTGTGTTTTTTGCTTCTCTCCTTATGTAGTGCTATTTAAAAGCAACTCGGACGTTCAACACCACAAATAGGCGTTTATAATTGTAATCGTGTACGCTTTTTTTGTTTCTGAATGCAAAGGTATCATATTTTGTAATAGGATTCCTTCCTTCTTAAAAACCTACTGCCTACTGAATTGTTTATCTGCAAGTTATCATTTTAAAAAGCGTCCTTAGGCTAAAAAATAATGTGTAAAAGGCAATAGTACGAGGATCCAAAGTAAAAATTCTTTGAAGAATTTTCCAGAAGCATTTTCAAGGTAATTGGTCATTATAATCGCGAGAGGTATTAGGAAGAAATACCATTCGGCACCTGTTTTTAGGTTGGTAATCGTAACAATGCTTAGGGCAATGAATGCCATAAACATCACCAATAAATATAGGGGACGTTGGGCAATAGTGGCTCGTTTTGAATCTTGTATGTATCTAAAAATGGTCCACAGGAAAAGTGTGATAAAAACAGCTATAGGGATGAGTATCTGTAAAGAGGTATAGGATGAAAAATCAAAAGAAAAATCGTCTACAATATCCAATACAAAGGATTGATCTTCTCCTATGTACATGACATAACAGGTACACAATACGGTGACACAAATAATAGAAAGTAACGGGATAAACCAATACCGTAAAGTGGCGCCTCCGTAAAATAAAAGCCCTGCTAACATCAGTACAAAAAATGTTCCTGTCCAGAAATATGTAATACAGGCAAGGCATAACCAAAGACCTGCATCAAATAATTTACGCTCCATATGAAGGCCTGATCGAAAGCTAAGAATTCGTCGTAAAGCTAGCATCACAAAAACACCCGAAATAATAATTTTAGGGCTTTGTAATGCAATAGGTAATGCCGATGCAAATACGGCAAATAGTAGGATTCTATAAGAGTTTCGCTTCGTCAGTTCGTTTTTCTGAGATACAAAATTGAGAATAAACATGGTGAGGATAAACAAAAACCACACCCCTATAGCCTGTAAGAAAACAATCCAAGAAAAACCATCAAAAAACAAGGCGCTATTCGCCAAAAAATAGCTAATGGACATATATAATAAGACAATAACGGTATGTATTGGCTTTGATGTGCTAAAAAAGCTTGTGAGCATAGGTGGTTTTTTCTATTTTTGCGCTATCGTATGAAGTAGTACTTCTGCGTATAGCTAAGATACCATTATTGTAAACATACGAACTTATGAGTTTGAAAGGATTATTTGAAGGAATACAAGCATTTGCAGAAGAGACATTATTTGCACCATTTAATGCACTTGCAGAAACAGAGCTTACAAATTGGTGGGCTTCTAACGGAATCAACTGGTTGTTTATGCTTATTTGCTGTGCTGCCATTGTGTACTGGATGCGCGAACTTGTAGATCACAATAAAGAAGGTGAAGAAAGACGCGATGCGATTTCTCACGGTTTCTTAGGAAACGATAGTGAATTAGAACACAAATTATAGGTCAAACCCTATATCTGTACGATAATACATCCTATCAAAATGTAGTTTTTCTATATTTTGATAGGATTTTTTTATGGCTTCTTTGAAGTCTTCATCAAAAGAAGTAACAGTAATGACGCGTCCTCCATTGGTCACAATTGCTCCCTCTTTACTAGCTGTTCCTGCATGAAATACAATAGAATCTTCTATAGTTTCTATTCCTGAAATCACCTTTCCTTTTTCATAGGCTTCTGGATAACCTCCAGATACAACCATCACTGTGGTCGCAGCTCTTTCATCTAATTTCAGTTCTTCAGCTGCTAATGTTCCTTTAGAAACGGCTTTAAATAACTGCACGAGATCACTTTGGATGCGAGGCAACACAACTTCTGTTTCTGGATCTCCCATGCGCACATTGTACTCAATCACTTTAGGCTCATCCCCTACTTTGATCAATCCAATAAAGACAAATCCTTTGTAGTCAATATGTTCTTTGGCGAGACCGTCAATGGTAGGTTTTACGATACGGTCTTCTATTTTTTGCATCAAAAGGTCGTCTGCAAAAGGTACAGGGCTTATAGCGCCCATTCCTCCTGTGTTCAATCCTGTATCCCCTTCTCCGATACGTTTGTAATCTTTGGCAGTAGGAAGGATTTTATAGTTCTTCCCATCAGTCAATACAAATACACTCAATTCAATACCGTCTAGAAACTCTTCAATCACCACCGTGGTACTGGCATCACCAAACTTTCCACCCAGCATATGGGCTAGTTCTGTTTTGGCTTCCTCCAGATCTTGTATAATTAACACCCCTTTTCCTGCCGCTAATCCGTCTGCTTTTAACACATACGGAGGTTGTAATGTCTCTAAAAAGGCCTGTCCTTCTGTAAGTGTCGCGGCTGTAAAACTTTCATACGCGGCTGTCGGGATTCCGTGCGCCATCATAAATTCTTTGGCGCGTTCTTTACTTCCTTCTAGCGTAGCACCTTCTTTTGATGGGCCAATCACAGCTACGTGTTGTAATTGCTCATCGCCTGTAAAGAAATCATAGATTCCTTGTACCAGCGGATCTTCAGGGCCCACAACTACCATGTCAATAGTTTCTTTAAGGACAAGCGTTTTGATCGCTTCAAAATCAGTAACGCCTATGGCAACATTGGTCGCTATTTGGGCTGTTCCTGCATTTCCAGGGGCTACAAAAAGCGTATCACACTGCTCACTTTGTGCTATTTTATAAGCAAATGTATGCTCTCTACCGCCAGACCCTAAGATTAAAATATTCATGGAGTTGTTGTTTTTATCAAAGTACAAAAGTAGTTTCTCTACCCTTTTACGACAAGATAATCCTATAAAAATATTGATGTCACACTATATCTTCTTCAAAAAGAGTCAGATTCACGCTTTCGCGAAAATAAAACAGGCAACCTCCCATTTTGAGTCCTTCTTTCAGACTTCTTTTTGTATTTTGCTCTCCTAATACGCTATGGGTGCATTTATTTGATTGGACATTAAAATTGAAGGGGTTTGATATCGCTTTCGCGAAAGCGGAATTAGCCCGTATTCAATCCATCCCTGAAGATCAATATGCGACCTATATTGAGCAACAAAAACAGGCGATTGTTACGTATCACAAAATGTATACTCCTTTTTACAAGCAACTCACTGCTCAGCAAAAAAACCCCTCTTGGGAAGCTTTACCTGTCCTTACAAAAGCCGATTTACAACAACCGTTACAACAACGCCTTTCTACAGAATTTACACGCAAAAATGTATATGTAAATAAAACCTCTGGTTCATCTGGCCATCCGTTTATTTTTGCCAAAGACAAAGCATCACATGCACTTTCTTGGGCGAGTTTTCAGGATCGATACGCCTGGTTTGACTTGGATATAAACACCTCCAAACAAGCCCGTTTTTACGGGATTCCGTTGGATGTTGTGGGCTACCGCAAAGAGCGCCTTAAAGATTGGTTAGGGAATCGATATCGCTTTCCTATTTTTGATTTAAGCGAACCACAACTCGACAACATACGCCAAAAATTTGAGCGCACTTCTTTTGAATACCTCAACGGCTACACCAGTAGTATTGTCTTGTTTGCCAAATATCTCAAGCGACACCAACTCATTCTTAAAGACCTATGCCCCACACTTAAAGCCTGTATTGTCACAAGCGAAATGCTTTTTGAAAGTGACAAACAGCTCATGGAAACTCAGTTTGGCATCCCTGTGATTAATGAATATGGCGCTTCTGAATTGGGGCTTATTGCATTTCAAAACACCGAAGATCAGTTTCAGGTCGACAGTGAATTGTTGTATGTGGAGATTCTTGACGAAAACAATCAACCTGTTCCTCACGGGACATCAGGTCGGGTGGTGATTACGTCGCTGTATAACAAAGCACATCCGTTTATACGGTATGATATTGGGGATATGGGTACGCTTTCGCGAAAAAGTACGCCTAAAAAACCCATTCTAGAAACGCTTGTGGGTCGTACCAATGATATTGCACGCCTCCCTAGCGGAAAAGTGGTCCCTGGACTTACGTTTTACTATGTCACCAAAAGTGTGATTGAAGAAGATGGAAACGTACAAGAATTTGTGATTGAACAAACGGCTTTAGACATGTTTAAAGTACGCTATACCGCACAGCGAACACTTACATCACAAGAGGAAGAAACGATCAGGAAAGCAACGTATACCTATCTTGAAGAAGGTTTGACCGTCCTATTTGAAAAAGTTGAAAAGATGGATCGTAGTAAGCGTGGGAAGTTGAAGCAGTTTGTTTCTAAAATATAACTAATCTATTTTCTCAATCCACTTGGTTCTTACAAAAAAGTACTCGTAAAAAAATCGTACTAAATAGAGTGCCGATTTGATCCAAGAATAGCCTAGATACTCTTTGTAAAACTTGAAGTTGTATTTCACCAAATTGAGTTTATTCGCACTCATAGATCCTTCATGAATTCTGTAAAAGGCTAAATCTTCTTGAAGTCCTAGGGCAGGTCTGTTGCTCTTTTTGATGGCTTCTAGCCAAACAGCCCAATCTTGTCGTTTGCGGATGTTAGGGGCGATGATTTTACCTATTTCAGACGCTTTATAGATGCCTGTTAGGTTTCCTATGTAATTATTGCTGTGTTGCTTTTTATAGGGAAGCTCAGGGAGTGCTTTGATGCGTTTTCCCAAAGGCTCTCCAGCTTCATTGATGTGTATGTAATTTGTGTACGAAACCGCAGCGTTGTGCGCTTCCATAAACTGCAACTGCTTTTCTAATTTTTCAGGATGCCAAAGGTCGTCCGCATCTAGAAAGGCGATATACGCTCCTGTAGCGAGTTCTGTGGCTTTATTACGGGAGTGGGCGGCACCGCTATTTCGCGAAAGCGTCACCACTTTTATACGAGGGTCTTTTTTTGCAAACGTTTCTACTAGCTGCAATGAGGTGTCTGTAGACAGATCATTTACAATGAGGTGCTCCCAGTTTGTGTAGGTTTGGTTTTGAATGCTTTTGAGTGTTGCAGTGATATACTTTTCTGCATTATACAGTGGGGTGATAATAGAGACAAGCGGTAGATGACTAGTAGGCTTTTTCATCTCCTGCTAATGCTTTTACTACGGTTTGAATGATAATTTTTATATCGAGGAGTAATGACCAGTTTTCTACATAAAAAATATCAAATTTCACTCGATTTATAATATCGTGATCTGTCTCTACTTCTCCTCTATACCCACTTACTTGGGCAAGTCCTGTAATCCCTGGTTTGATAAAATGACGCACCATAAACTTATCGATACGCTCTGCATACATATGCGTATGACTCACCATGTGTGGTCTTGGACCTACAACCGACATATCTCCTTTCAGCACATTAATAAATTGTGGCAACTCATCAATACTGGTGGAGCGTATTGCTCGCCCTAAGCGTGTGATACGATGGTCATCCCTACTTACCTGATGCAAATCTGCTGTAGGATTAGGTTGCATCGATCGGAATTTATAACAGTAAAATTCTTTATAATCAAGTCCGTTGCGTTTTTGCTTAAAAAACACAGGGCCTTTGGAATCTAGTTTAATTAAAATAGCCATGATGGGCGTAAGCCAAGAGAGTAAACCTACCAGTACTATAATAGACATCACAATATCAAACGTACGTTTTATAAACTGGTTAAGAGGGGTGTCTATTGGGATGTTACGTAATGACAATATGGGCGTAATTCCCAGGTATTGATAATTGAGTTTTTTTGTGAAAATCTCTTTATTATCAGGGATAAACTTAAGAATCTTAAGGTTGTTGTCTGCAAACTCCGAAATCTCTCGTATTTGCTCATTTGTAAATTCTGAAATAGAACAATAGATCTCATCAATGTTGTTTTCTACGACAAATGAAAAGCATGATTCTAATGATGCTGATCCAGAGGGTTGCACGTCAAACTTATTGATCACTTGATATCCGTAGGCTTTATTAACATTAAAAAAGTTTTCCAGTTGTTGTGTCTTTGAATTTACGCCTAAAATAACAATGCGTCTAAAGTTCCCGCCCAAAACGGTTCTGTATTTTTTGAGAAGGTAAAAAACGCCTAATTTCACGATCGTAATCCCTATAAAAACATATAGGATATATACAGCAATCTCTTGGGGCATGCTTTTGATTTCTTGAAAAAATCCAAAAAAAGCAAAGACTAATAAGGTAAATAAAATCAATTGAATGCCTAATAACGAAAAGATTCTAATAAGAGGAGTATAGCGATATACTTCGTAAAAATTAGATTTTATAGCAGAAACAATCCACGTAAAAACAATAAAGCCAATAAAGAGGAATAGGTGTGTGTCCATGACAAGACATACCTTGGCTAGTATGATAATGATCAAAAGATCCATACTATAAATAATAGGTCTTATAAAGCCAGAATATCTTCCCTTTTTGTAGGCCATTCGTTATTTTACTATATGCTTTGAGAAGTCTTTATGCTCGCTTTTATGTAGTTGCTCTTTGGTAAGGCTTTTAAAATAATCATAGGTGCGTTTCATTCCTTCACTACGCGATACTTTTGCTTCCCAACCTAACAACTTTTTTGCTAGGCTAATATCAGGTTTACGTTGCATGGGGTCATCTACAGGTAATTCTGTATAGATAATTTTCTGATCGGTTCCTGTTAATTTTATAATCTCTTCGGCAAAGTCTTTGATCGTGATTTCATCATCGTTTCCAATATTTACGGGTAGCGCATAATCACTCATTAACAATCTATAAATCCCTTCTATTTGATCATCTACATAGCAAAAGGAACGGGTTTGTAAACCATCTCCAAAAATGGTTAAGTCTTCGCCTCTTAATGCTTGTCCCATAAAGGCGGGTATCACTCTCCCGTCATTGAGTCTCATTCTTGGGCCATAGGTGTTAAAAATACGTACAATACGGGTTTCTAATCCATGAAAACGATGGTATGCCATGGTGATAGATTCTTGAAAACGCTTTGCCTCATCATAAACACCTCTAGGCCCTATGGTGTTTACATTCCCATAATAATCTTCTGTTTGCGGGTGCACCAATGGATCTCCATAGACCTCTGATGTAGATGCGATAAGGATGCGTGCATTTTTCTCTTTGGCTAACCCTAGAAGATTGTGGGTTCCTAAAGACCCTACTTTAAGTGTTTGAATAGGTATTTTAAGATAATCTATAGGGCTTGCAGGTGACGCAAAATGTAATATATAATCAAGTTTTCCAGGGACATGTACAAACTTTGTCACATCATGGTGGTAAAACTCGAAGTGTTCGAGTTTAAACAAGTGTTCGATATTTTCAAGATTTCCTGTAATGAGGTTATCTATTCCCATTACATGAAATCCTTCTTTTATGAATCGATCACATAAATGAGAGCCTAAAAATCCTGCGGCTCCTGTTATTAAAACTCGTTTACGCATCATTATACTTCTTTTCTACCTATAGATATATATGTGAACCCTTCTTTCTCCATGTCTTCTACATCATATAAGTTACGTCCATCAAAAATGACCGATTCTTTAAGGTTGTCTCTTAGTTTTGTAAAATTAGGGGTCCTAAAAATACTCCATTCTGTACTAATCACCAATGCATCTGCCGTTTCTGTGGCTTCATACATATTGGTAGCAAACTCAATTTGATCCTTGTATTTTGCTTTTACATTGTCCATTGCTTCTGGGTCAAAGGTTTTAATTTTTGCTCCTTTAGCGAGTAATGCATCAATCATATATAGTGATGGTGCTTCTCTGATATCGTCTGTTTCTGGCTTGAATGCCAGTCCCCAAATAGCAATTGTCTTTCCTGTGATATCACCATTAAAATGCGACATGATTTTAGGAATTAATTTTACTTTTTGGTCATTATTTACATCTATAACGGCATCTAGTATTTGGAAATCATATCCAGATTCTTTTCCCGATTTATGGAGTGCTTTTACGTCTTTAGGAAAACAAGAACCTCCGTAGCCTATGCCAGGAAATAAAAATCGTTTTCCTATACGTGAGTCTGTTCCCATCCCACGGCGTACTTTATCTACATCGGCGCCTACGAGTTCGCAATAGTTTGCAATCTCGTTCATAAAGGTAATTTTTGTGGCAAGAAATGAGTTGGCAGCATATTTCGTGAGCTCTGCTGACTTTTCATCCATAATGATAATAGGATTCCCAGATCTTACAAAAGGCTTATAGAGTTTTTCCATAAGTGCTGTCGCTCTGTCTGATGAAGATCCTACAACAATACGTTCTGGTTTCAGAAAATCATCTACGGCAAAACCTTCTCTTAGAAACTCTGGATTTGATACCACATCAAATTCAATGGTTGTTTTTGTGGCAATGGTCGCTCGTACTTTTTCTGCAGTTCCTACAGGGACGGTACTTTTATCTACTACCACTTTATAGCTTTTCATTTTTTCTCCAATATCATTGGCAACGCCTAGGACATAGGATAAATCGGCAGATCCGTCTTCATCTTCTGGAGTCGGCAATGCTAAAAATATAATGTCTCCGTGATCAAGACCGTGTTGAAGTTCGGTGGTGAACGAAAGTCTTCCTGCTTTGATATTACGCTCAAAGAGTACATCAAGGTGAGGCTCATAAATAGGCACCTCCCCGTTTTTCATTCGGTCTACTTTGTTTTTGTCTATATCTACACAGACTACTTCATTCCCTGTTTCGGCAAGGCATGTTCCTGTTACTAAACCAACATAGCCTGTTCCTACTACGGTTATCTTCATATCTCAACTTAGTTAAAACACAAAAATAGGGAAGTATTTACAGTCTTTTGTGACAAGAGGGGTTATAATTGCGAGAGTTCCTTTAAAAAGGAGGCTAAAATTTGATTTTTTGCAAAGTTGGAGACAACATATGCTCTTGCATTGATGCCCATTTCTTTAGCTACTTCAGGAGCATTACCAAGGGCTTCTAACTGGCTTATGACCGTATTCACCTCTTTTTCAGAGCTGTAATAGCCTCCTTGTGATTGTATCATAGAGGTAGCTACTTCAGATTGTGCGTGCCCAGTAATAATGGAAGGTTTTGCACTTGCCATCATGCCTAATATTTTAGAGGGCATGACCGTATCTACCACTTCGGGTTTTTGAAAAAGAATATGAACATCTGCGCTACATAAAAGATCTGACAACTCCTCATAAGGAACAGGAGGATACAAGGTGATACTTGGATGTGATTTTATTTCTTCTTCTAACCAAACGCGTTTTGAGCCGTCTCCAACAATGATGATTTCAAAGCGTTTGTCATCGATGGCTTCGGCGAATTTTAAGAAAAAGTCCCAGTCTTGTTTGTCTCCAATATTTCCAGAATATAGAATTTTGAATTTCTGAGAGGTTAGGTATGGGTGCGCTTTCGCGAAAGCGGGATCCATCTGCTTTTCATCGATCCAATTCGGCAAGAAATAGGTAGGAGCAGTTGTTTTTTTCTTGAGCTTTTCAATCATCGTATGACTGATGGTACTTACTTTGTCTGCTTTTGAAAACAGTGATTTTTCGATCCACATCAGGAACTTATATATCATGCCTCCTTTTTGCTCCCCACTCTTGGTCAATCCTGATTGAAAAGCGGCATCAAATTCAAAATCTTGTATGTGAATCCATGATTTTGCACCAAATCGTCTTTGCTGGATATATCCTAAAAGGGTCGCACTTGTAAACGGGACAATAGAAATCACGATGTCACATTCTTTAATTTTCCAGAGGTTCCGAAAAGAGCCCCAAGTAAAGGAGAGGATGTGAAGAATTCTTTTCAAAAAAGTAGGATTTGCAGGCACATACTGCTTGTATCTATACACATTTATAGTGTCTAGCTTTTCTTCGAGATAAGAAGGTTTATCTTGATACGCTGAAGCTATTTTCCATTGCGGATAGTACGGAAATGCGGTAATGACATCCAATTGAATATCATGCGCTTCTAGATACTGTGCAAGTTGGGTGGAATATAATCCAATGGCGGTGCTTTCTGGATAGAAATTAAGACCAATGAGTGTAATATGAGTGCGTTTTTTCAAGAAAAATTTGTTAGGCTACAAAGAACGTATTTTTTATGAAGTTATACACGGTCTCGTATGGGTTTTGCAGGATTCCCTATACATATTTTACCGGAGGGTAAGTCTTTAAAAACACTACTTCTTGCGCCTACGACCGTGCCTTCTCCAATCGTTACGCCTGGAGCGACGTAAGTATCTGTCGCAAGCCAGCATTTTTCTCCAATGGTTATTTTTTTGGCATAAATTCTAAAATCTGGAGATTCATAATCGTGCGTGCCTGTGCAGATGTATCCTTTTTGAGAGATCACCGCATGCGCTCCTATTTCTATTTCTCCGAGGGTATATAAAACCACATCATCTCCAATCCAGCTATAATCGCCAATAGTGAGCTTCCAGGGATAGGTGATTCTTGCCGTGGGCCTTAGGATGACTCCTTTTCCTATATTACCCCCAAAAGAACGCACTAAAAAGCGTCTCCAACCATATAAAAATTGAGGCGACCAAGCAAACAAGGTGGCTTGCACCATCCACCAAAGCTGGACGGTGAGCTTAGACTTTCCTCTAAAATCTTTAGGAGTAGTGTATTGATCTAGATTTTGATATTTCATTTTTCTGTGATCCATCCTTTTTCTTGGATGATTTTTGCTAGAAATTTACCAGCAGCTTCATAGCCTAAGGTATTAAAATGTACATTATCATTTAAAAAAACTCTAGGAATACAGTCTTTTTTTATGTCTTCAAGATCTTGTGAGGTTGGGATCATCCCCATATCATAGATCGCTTTATGCATCATATAACTGCGTACATCAATAAAATGGTCTCCAAACGCTTCTTCTAGTACTGTATTTAATCTTGTAATATTCGTGTGTGCGCCACTTCCCTTCGCTTCTTTGTCTGCAATGCCATTACAGATAGATAAAACAAGATAATGATTCTTAGCATTCTCTCCCATATAATCAATCATTGCCTGAATATTATCTCTAGTTTTATACACCTCATCCCCAGCTTTCTTGTCATTTCTTCCTGCCCAGATAATAGTCCATGTGTCTCTGTATTTTACAGCGTCATTAAATGAAAATACCATCGTGTCTTTTATGGAAACGTTTTCTTTTAAATCGTCTGTTGTAAAGGTATATCCAAGTGTTTTTTTAATGTCATAGGCCTCAGAAATCCTTTCTATACTGCCTAGGATACTATCGATAGCCCCTTCCCTTTGTTGATCGGTTTGAAAGTTTATGGGTTCTATGTTGTAATACGCAAGTGTGTTACTTTGATCTGTTTTTACAACGTTATTTTCAAAAATAATTTTAAAAGGAATACCTCCTTGTAATACTCCAATGCTATTGGACCGCAATCCTCCTACTGCAAAATTTTTATGTGTAATATCTAATTCGTCGGATATAATTTCTAAGATGGAGGCTTCTCCTCCAGATCCTTTCATCATGCTATCGCCCCATCCTACAATCTGTGTAGTATCTCTTAGTATAGCACAACTACTCACAGAAAATAACACGCAAAAAAGTAAAAAAAACCTCATAAAGATGTTATATAATGTCGAGTAATCTTTTCTTAAACTGTAATCTAGTGAAATTTTCGGTAAAATAGATTTTATTAGATTGGCTTATTTTAGAAACCTCTTCTCTATTCTCTGCGTAATATGTCAGAGATTTGTATAGGTCCTGAGGGTTTCTTTTTTCAAAAAACCGTCCATGGATTTTATCTTTTACCACATCTGGAATGCCTGCATGCTTGGTAGTTAAAATCACATTTCCTGTTGCCATCGCTTCTAAGATAGAAATTGGCTGTCCTTCCATTTTATAATAGGTGGGAAGCACAAAAAGAGTTCCCCAGTGTAATAAACTGTTTTTTTCATCTCCCTTTACAATACCTACGTACGTGGTATTGCTAAGCGCAGAAAAGCGTTTTTCAATTTCATCTTTTTGCGAATAGTCTATTGCTCCGGCAATTTTTGCCTCATACGGGATCTGATTTGCCTCAAGTAGTGTCAATGCGTCCAAAAGGTCAAAAATGCCTTTTTCTTCCATCAAATTACTCAAATAAATGATTTGAAGCTTCTCAAAAGATTTTTTTGTAGCTGTTTTAAGTAAATAATCTTCAGCAAAATTAGGAAGCACGTGTACCTTATTTTCTGCTATAAAAGGAGTCATATTTCCTTTAAGAGATGCGGAAAGGACAATCCCTTTTGTGGTTTTAGAGAGTAAATAATAAAAGATTTTTTTCTTGATTCCTGTTAACGTTTTGTATTCATTTCCTAGATGATTCCCATGTACATGAATAATAATTTCTCTCCGTAATAAAGCACTTAACAAAATAAAGGCAGTGTATTTTACAACACCAAAAAAGGTTTGTCCTGGAGTGATGTAAATGGTCTTATACGAAAAAATCTTATAGGCTTTTGGATAAAAAGACAGGTTGAAAAATAATTTATGGAACGAGAATTTGCCGATGGCTTCATCAAATCTTGAATAGGAGGTGTTAATAACGCCTACCTTGGTATTTGATTCCTCTTTTAGAATATCACAAACTACGTTATTTGCTAAAGAAACTCCTGTGGTAGGTTCTGGAAAAGGACCAATAATAAGTATAGACTTAGTCTTCTTCATGAACATATAGACTTTTAAGGCCAAAGAAATTTAAAAAGAAAGCAAAGAATATGATGCCCGATTCCCGTTCTAGTATGTTTTCTGTAAACATCACAATCACATAAAAAACAAGTAGTAAAATCAGCAACTGATTGTTATAACGAATGGCATATATGAGATTGATCCCTGTTGTAAAAATAAAAGCAAGTAATACAATAATGCCTCCTATTAAGAGTAAACTAAAATATTGATTATGCGCATTATACTTCCCTTCTACTAACAACTGATTCCCATCTTGACGGTATTTTTCTAGCAACACATCATTATAATCGCCTACTCCATAGCCTATTATGGGCGATGCTATGATTAATTTTTGAGCGGTTTCGTAAATCGTATATCGGATGTTTGTTGAGGTAACCTCCCCTTTATCTAAGTTTTCTATGGTAAGGAGCTCTACAAATTTATTTCTTGTTTTTGGAATTGCAATCGTTAAGAAAATTAATGTCGTAATGGCTAGTAGATACGGTTTCAGTAATTTTTGTTTTCGTTGAAAAACTACAAATAAAGAAAACACAATCATAAGCGCGATTAAAGGCCCTTTTTTGGCATAGAGTAATAGAAATAGTACCAACGTAATATCCATCCCTAAAATAGCCGCAATCTTAATCTTAGATCGCGCCTCCCGAAGTATGTAAAAAGAAAAAAGAATGGCTACAGAACAATGCATAGACATGTAAATCGGGTGTATATTTAACTTCCCTAAGTGTATCCGTATCATTGTAATATAATGTAGCATCATCTCGTCCCATGTGTAATGTGTTACATAAAACCAAATAAAAGGCAATACATTATACAAAAAGACGCCTACCACATAGATCGTTAAAAATACGTGTAGGTGCTTGAAAAGTGATTTCCCTTCTTTTTCTGTAAACATGGAAAAAATAAAAGGAAACACTAAAAAAGAAGCCATATTTAGGGCTTTTCTTTGAGCATAATCTATATTGCTACTATAGGCTATTGTGCATAGAATAAGTAAGTATATACAGGCATTTGTTAAAAAGAACTTCGTATTAAAATACCATTTTCTTTGCAAGACCATCATTAAAACGGAAATACCAAATAGTAGAATCGCAATAGACTTTACATTTGTAGGAAGTACTACCAAACCAAATAGTACGCCTATCATAATAGCAACTAACTTAATTGCTTTGTTACTTTTGATTTCTTCCATTTGTGTTGGTATATTAATATATATTTTATCGTGTATTCTATTATTTTAGGAATAAATAGTACGCCTATCAAGGTACCTATGTAATATGAAAAACCATTTGTAAAATCCCCTCTAAGTAGAAAAATCAAATGAATCCCAAAGTAAAAAGCCATCATTTTTTTAAGGTAATGATCACTTTTAAGCCACGTCATTAGTTTTAATATCGTAATGGCAAGACCAATAGCTACTAGGACTATGCCCACGATACCAAAATTAATATACCCTTCTGAAACCAAAGGATTTGACAAATTACTAAATCTAAATCCATAGTCGTCTATGAGGTATTCTCCTACTAATTGACCTGTAGAGATCGGTTTGTCTGCCCAAATACTTCTAGGAACAAAAAACAAAAACGCGCTTAAAAACTGTTCTCCGTATGCGTAGCCATGCACCTGTACATAGTCTGTCGTTGTCATGATATTTGAAAAGGCATCATAATTCAATGTGTTAAAAGCATTTGCAATACCCCCTCCCTTCATTTGTTCAATAAGAATACCTGGTTCTTTAATAATTTCCTTAAAAGTGGCATCACTGTGGGTAAGTATTGCAGAAAGAGGAAACAAAATAATCATAGAGAAAAACAGGAAAAACAATGTTTTCACATTTGTATTTAATAGCCTAGGGAGAAAAAGAAAAATCAAACAAATATAAATAGGCCCAAGCGCATTGCGTTTTTCTGTAAGCGGATTTTTAAACCACAATAAAATCAATAAAAAAAACAAGCATAAGAATACGATCACTACCCAATTTATAGCTTTCTTTTTTTCTTTTTTAAAGTATTGAAAACACAATAACACCCCGGCAAAAGGAACTAGAAAAAAGACTTTTTTCCATAAAAGAAGCTCCACAGTAGAAACCTCTGTTCGCATCCAAGCTGGTCTTGATATTTCATCAAGAATAAAACTTAAGCTCAGAAAGGCAACAAGTATACAGACAACCGCTAGAGTCAGAATCGTAACAGGTAACAATCGACGAGATGTGTCTGATACTTTTGGTATTTTTTTAAATGCTTTTTGTCGTTTTAAGAAGAGATATGCCGAAAAGAAAACAATATTAAAAATAAAGATCAATAGGTTTGTAAAAACAGCTTCATTTTCTGAATACGGATAATACGTTATAAACTCTCTATTGACTCCTTCAAAAGAGTTTATTTGTACAATAGGAGCTACTAGAAAAAATAAAAAGGAAAAAACAATAAAAGAAGATATAAATGGCGAATAGTCCTTTTCTGCAAATATGTGAAAAACAGTTATACAGAAAAGAATAAAGGCATTCACAAAAAAAGAAAACCATACAGGAAGTGTCGTATCAAACGTTGCAAAAAGCACCGTCGTTATCAGCACATATGTAATTAGTAATGTTATTTTAAGCCCCATATACGTTTACTAAGTTAATAAATGTAGCTGCCATGGACTCTACAGAGTAATTTTCTTTACAGTGTTGTGCGATTTCTGGTCTTTTATCCACCCATTTTGAGGTGTCTGAATAGATGTTTTTTACGCTTTCGCGAAAGCGTATAACGTCATCTGTCTCATAAAACATTGCGTTTTGTCCTTCAATGACCGCCTCAATTTCTGGAGAATGAGGCTCTTCCTTTGAAATAAGCATAGGAACGCCAAAACCAAAACTTTGTGTTATAGACAAGCCTACATAGCCTGGAGAAACACTAAATAAACTCATACCATAAAAGGATTTTAATTGCTCATAGTCATTTACATGCCCTTTAAGAACGATTCTATTCTCCAAATGATGGTCTTTTATAAATTGCTGTATCTTGCTCATTTGATCCCCTTCTCCTACCATGATAAGGGTAGTTTCTTCAGGAAGAATATCTAACGATTCTTTAAACGCTTTTACTAAAAATAATGGTTTCTTCGCTTCTGAAAGTCTTCCTACATAAATAAGATGCTTAGGAGGCTGAGAGGTTGCTTGTGCAACGATGTCTTTTTTATGTAATAGCGCATTAGGCGCTGCATAAATAGTTTTTTGGGGCATATAATCAGACAGCTCTTTTTGCTGTTGTTTTGTATAGACTATAATTGAAGAAGCACACATACGCATCACATTCCTTGCCCAATCACTTTTACTTCCTTTTCCTGCTCTTGGCCATGCATGGCCCCATAAGACTGTTTTTTTTCTTGTGAGCCTTCTTACAAACAGAAAAATCCAATTAGAGATAATACGAGGATTCATTTCTAAGACTAAAACTGCGTTTTTAAATAAAAGGTGCCAGATTCCTACTTGGAAAAGAAGTTTACGCTTTAATAAGTAGATGTTTTTAGCTTCTTTTGCCTCTATACGCTGATCTGTTTTGACAGATTTTTCGAAATATTCCTGACCTCTGTACAATTCAAAACGAGATGAAGTAAGCGCCTCTCTTATCACCTTAAAGACTCCCGCTCTATAATCGGGAGTTACCGTTTGTATGATGACAAGTTTTTTCAATATATGAATCTTAAATAACTGGTTTTTGTTTTCTGTAATAATATATGGAAAGGACCATCAAACTAAATTCTGTAAAAATAGCGGTAATGGCAGCGCCTAAAATATCGAATTTTTGTATTAAAACAACGCCTGTGAGAATTCCTATAAGGGCAGCATAAGAAATAATCTTAAGCCGAGATATAAAATCTCCTATTGCAGGGAAATAGTGCATCACAAACAGCATAAAAAACGCTGAAAAAAACAAACTGCTGGATAATATTTTTAATATATAACTCTGGTCTGAAATTGCCGGATCGTCATATAAAAGCTCCAATATACTCGTTCCAAATAGTAAAAAAGGGAGCATCATTACAAGCGCTAAAATACCTACTACATATATTATTTTTCCAATATACGCTCTTTGTGTCTTGTTATTTTGATTTGCTAACCACGGAAATAATGCTTGGTATAAAGAAACAAATACTCCTTTTGTGGTCGTAATAAGTTTTTCCATACTAGAATATATCCCGACCAAGGTATCATTAAACAGAAACCCTAATAATACAATTGAAATATTATTAATTACTCTAGCGGCTAAATTTGAAGCAAAAAGACTGAAACTCTCAAGAAGTAATTCTTTAATAAGAGAGAAACTAGGCCTCACTAATTTAACATATTTCAAACTTATCAAAATACTTAATAATGCTGCTAAAACATATCCTATTCCCTGAAAAATTGGAATATAAACATAGTCCTCTTTCACTAGGATAAAAATAAAAATCAGAATTGTAAAGAGTGCTTTTGCTAGAAAACTTATGATGGCCATAAGCTTCATTTTTTCAATTCCTTGAAAAAACCAATCTGGAAAAATAGCTTGTCCTACAATGATTAAATAACTCCATAAGAACACCTCTTTATCATCAGAAAATCTTGGAACCTGATCTATAATAATAGCGTATAGTAGAAATATAACTATGGCTAAACATACTTTTGTAAAAAGAACAGAAGAAAATGTTTTATTAATCTCATCTTTCTTTTCTTTTAAAATAGATATTCTTCTTGTAGCACTTAGGCTAAAACCATAGTCTACAAACACATATAGAACAAGGCAAATAGATTGGGCAAACATGACAACCCCAAACTTTTCTTTTCCTACAACTCTTATTAAATAAGGAAACGTGATGATAGGTAATAATAAGTTTGTAGCCTGAATAAGTAACAAAGAAATATAGTTTGTTGTAATTCTCTTACCCGAAGAAGTCTTTAAAATTTGTATAATTTCTTTCTTATTCAAGGGCTAAATTTTGGTATTATAGATCTCTATATATGGCGCAGATTTTATTCTTTCATTGATAAACTCATAATCTCTTATATAAAGCGTGTTTTTTGTTCCATACCCTTCTATAATTGACAATTCTCTTTTAAAAGGGTCATAAGAGTAAGATGTAAACCCACTTGCTATTAGTTTATTATGTATGTCTTCATCATTATATCCGTATCGTGAACCTAGCCCATTAAGTTCTATAATGATAGCCTTCAAAAATTTGTTTTGTAATGCACTATCCATTCCATTAATAACTTCCGTTTCAAAACCTTCTGCATCAATCTTGATAAAGGATATCGTATCTAACTTAAAAATATCGTCAAACTTTTCTACTGTAACCTTAACAGTATCTTTTTCTCCCTCTAATGCTACATGATTGATAGCATCTAAATTCTGTGTGAATGCTAACTCCCCCTTTTCCGACCCAAGACCTATATTATATGCTGTTACGTGATCCTGCATATGATTAATCGCTATATTATCTTGTAATCTAGAATACGTTAGTGGGATAGGCTCTATAGAGAATGTTTTTGCTCCTATTTCACTACCCGCAAGAATCGTGTAACTTCCTACATTTGCACCTATATCTATAAAAGTATCAGATGCTCTAAGAGCGTGTAATACAAAAGACATATCTTCAAATTCGTGAAGTCCACAATAAATATTTCCTGTAGCTCCAACAAGACCTTTACTTATAACAAAACGACTTTTTGTTGCAAAATTATAAACCACTGGATAAGGATTTAACCGAACTCCTAATTGCCATTTTATAAACCTTAATATCGCCTTGAATTTTGAGCCCTTATTGATAGGATGATTTATTATAGGTCGTATTGTTTTAATTATAGATTTACTCATAAATCTTATCTCGTTTTATTTAATGCGTACAGTACCATTCATACAATCTCCCTACACCATCTTCTAATGGAACTTTATGTTTCCACCCCAAACCATGCAGCTTAGACACATCGGTCAGTTTGCGTAAGGTACCATCAGGTTTTGAGGTATTAAAGGTAAGTTCTCCTGTAAAACCTATTGTTTTCTGTATGATCTGTGCCAATTCTTTGATGGAAATATCTTCGCCTGTCCCAATATTAATATGCGTATTTCTAATGGCTCCTTCGGGTGTTACATCGTCAAAGTTTATTTTTTCCATGATAAAAACACAAGCATTTGCCATGTCTTGACTCCATAAAAACTCCCTGCGAGGGGCTCCTGTTCCCCATATTTCAACCGAGGTTCCTGAAACTCCATATTTTTTTAGGGTTTCTTCCGCTTTCGCGAAAGCGGACACCCCAAGATCCTTCATCACGGCCTCTTGATTTCCTTCTGAGAGTAGCTTTGCCAAATGCATCTTCCTGATCAGTGCCGGTAATACATGCGATTTTTCTAGGTCAAAATTATCATTATAGCCATATAAATTAGTAGGCATGACCGAAAGAAAGTTGGTGCCGTACTGTATATTATAGCTCTCACACATTTTGATCCCCGCAATCTTTGCAATCGCATACGGCTCATTGGTATATTCTAACGGACCTGTAAGCAGACTGTCTTCAGGCATGGGTTGTGGCGCTTCTTTTGGGTAAATACAGGTGCTTCCTAAAAAAAGTAGTTTCTTAACACCACTCAAGTAACTCTGATGAATCACATTATTCTGAATCATCAAATTGGCGTGTATAAAATCTGCTCTATACGTATTGTTTGCTATGATGCCTCCCACTTTTGCAGCGGCTAAAAAAACATATTCTGGTTGTTCTTTCTCAAAAAAAGTAGTGACCTCAGCCGTATTGGTGAGGTCCAACTCTTTGTGCGTTTTATAGATAAGATTGGTGTATCCTTTTTGTTCTAGATCTCCTTTGATGGCACTTCCTACCAGCCCTCTATGTCCTGCAATATATATTTTTGCATCTTTGTTCATAGGCTATTCAAAGTAGTTTAAGGTTGTGTATCCTCCTTCTTTAAGATAGCTGTCTTTCTTCATCAAATTGATATCACTCTTCATCATATCGTGTACCAGGTCTTGTAAGATATATTCTGGTTTCCACCCCAGTTTTTCATAAGCTTTTGTGGCATCTCCAATCAATAAATCAACTTCTGTAGGTCTAAAGTATTTTTCATCTACAGCGACGACTTCTTGTCCTATTTTTACGGGATACTCAGGGTTTTCTGACGCCACTACAATTCCTATTTCATCGATGCCTTCTCCTTTAAATTCTAAGGTCACACCAATGCAGTGAAACGCCATTTTTATAAATTCTCTGACAGGTGTTGTGGTCCCTGTTGCAATGACCCAATCTTCGGCTTCCTCTGCCTGAAGGATCATCCACATCATTTTTACATAATCTTTTGCATGACCCCAATCGCGCTTTGCATCTAGATTTCCGAGGTACATCTTTTCTTGTAATCCCAATCCTATTCTAGACGTCGCTCGTGTAATTTTACGTGTCACAAAGGTTTCCCCTCGTATAGGAGATTCATGATTAAAAAGAATCCCATTACACGCAAACATACCATATGCTTCCCGATAATTTACCGTGGCCCAATAGGCATACATTTTGGCTACTGCATACGGGCTTCTCGGGTAAAAAGGAGTATTCTCAGTTTGTGGTACTTCTTGTACTTTTCCGTACAATTCTGACGTAGATGCTTGATATATTTTTGTCTTTTTCTCTAGTCCTAGCGCACGTACCGATTCTAGTATTCTCAATGCGCCTAAGCCATCTACATTGGCTGTATATTCTGGCATTTCAAAAGAAACCTGCACATGGCTCATTGCCCCTAAATTATAGATTTCATCAGGCTGTACCTCTTGGATAATACGCAATAAGTTAGAGCTATCTGTAAGATCTCCATAGTGTAAAAAGAAATTACGATGATCTACGTGGGGATCTTGGTATAAATGATCAATTCGATCTGTATTAAATAGAGAAGATCTTCTTTTAATCCCGTGAACTATATATCCTTTTTTAAGAAGAAACTCGCTCAAATACGCGCCATCTTGCCCCGTAACTCCTGTTATTAATGCTGTTGTAGCCATACTATTTATTTTGACAAAAGATCTCTTAGATTAATTCAATAAGTTTTGCGCCTCTACTTCTTTTCGTAACGAAGAATACGTGTAGCGAACGCCTGCAAAAAATAAGAATATAAATACCAATACGACAGGATAAATAATTTCTTTTCTATCTTTAAAAGATTCCTTTTTTGCTGTTTGTAAGTCACTGATGACTACGACTGCATCTAAAGACTCTGCCAAATCATTTTTGAGTTGTTCTGTTTCTACAGCAAGGGTATTTTTAAATGTCAAAATCCCGTTTACATTAAGGTTGTTGGAGTTATTAAAAAAGGAAAGTCTTTCATTTGTAACTTGATTAGAAAGATCTGCGTTCTTCGTATACGTTTCTATTAGTGCATCTGATTGAACCATGATAGATTCATTTTGCTTTATTCGCTCTCGAACATTCTGAAGGCGCTCTTTTTTTATTCGCTGTACAAATGGCTTGTTATTTACATAATCGATGACCTTCGCAATATGGGTTTTTGCCTCTTCACTTCTCAAGTCAACAGTCAATTTGTGATACTTATAATTTGTATAAAAACGATCTGATGCAAATAACTCTTCGTCCTTAGTTACATCTAACTCTTTGATAATAGTTCCAAACGTTCTATCAGAAATCTTTAACTCTTCTACAAGCCTCATGACATCTATCACCGGTTTTATTTCTACCGATTTTATAGGAGTGTTTGCTACAGCTAAATCTACACTTCTTAAAAACACACTATCTTTTTCAGATAGATTATCATCAAACTGCTTAATAGCATTGTATAGATATGCTTGGCTATCAAAATTAGACTGCACAACGACAACAGATCTGTAGCTTGGTTCCCCTTTAGAGAAAAAACCAAGTACTGCTCCTGCAATACTAAGTAACAATATGATCCACCAAAATTTGAATATAAAGTCTACTGCCTTAAAACAAAGGGCTAAAAACTTGTAAAATGTTCGCTGAAAAAGTGTAAAAATATCTTTCAGATCCATTTCCTGATCAACATTAGATGCGGGTTGCGGTGCACTCATGTAATTTTTGGTTTTTGGTAGTTATAATTTATAGATATGATGTAATATCTTTTCTGTAATCAAATAGGTAGGTTTCACCCCTGTTGTTCCTAATCCTCCAGATGCGAGTGTACTCCCTGTTTCTAGGGGGTTATCTGATGCATAATACGCATAAAGTACTTCTACATCTTCTTGAATATTTGCTCGTAACTTAGACGCCGCTTGTATGGCTTTTTGGTAATGAGCTCCTTCCATTTCTAGTCCTATTACATTCCAGGTGCTATCATAAAAGAATTTTAAAATATCTCGGTTTTGCAATGAGGTTCCTAGTACTGTCACCATCGCGCCTTCAAAAACACGTAACCCATTTCCTTCTAAATCTTCCTTTTTAAGGGCATTTTTGAATGGATAATTATCTGCCGTACCTTCAAAAAGGTGGGCAGAAGGAATCATAATATCTCCTTTTCCTCCATCTAGTATTCCTGCTTTCCCCATGATAGACACAGATCGCACATCAAGGTAGGTCGTGTTATCCTCTTCTTTAAAGGGTTTTAGCAACTCCTCCATCGTTTCATACGCTTGCTCACCAAAAGCATAGTCCATTACTAAGATGACAGGAGGGTCATTTGGTTGCGTGGTTTGATCACAAAATTGATTCTCCTTGATAGCCAATTTACACATATCAAAAATTTGTACATTGATATTTGTACCGCTTTCATCAGCCACGTAAATCATTCCGTTTTGAATAGCAGCCTTCTCTACCTTGCTTCTTAGCTTTTTGTTTTCTGCTTCACTTAAAAGCTCATAAATGTCTAGTTTTGATCCTTTTTTAAGCTCTGTTTTTAACGCTACAGGAGCATATATAGTATTCATAACACTGTGCATATTGGCACTGATAATATGAATAGGTCTATGGATAAGATCGTTTTCTTTAAGGGTCTTTTTAATATTTTGCGCCCATATTTCACCGTGTATATGGTGCCCTAAGCGTTCTCTTAGCACAGGACTAAAGGTCACTGTGCGCTTTTTGTCTTTTGTCATCTCTGCAATAGCAAGTTTACCCAACCAATAGATGATTTCTAGAAAACGTCTGGAATTGTTTTTTGTATTGAATAAAGGAGCGGCTTCACTTACCTCTTGAAATGTTCTTCCCAGAATATTTGCAGTGTGGGTAATGGCGACTTCTCTTTCTTTTTGTGTAAACTCTTCGTCAGAGAGTACTGCTTTTTCTAATTTTTCCCAATCTCTTGTCAAATCGCCTCTGTCATTGATCAAAACACGATTCATGATTTTGTGAGATTCTATAAATAAAAAGGTAAGATGTGTCAAAATATCATAAATCTCAGAGCGTCCTCTAGTGATTTCAATATTCATTTGTTCTTCATCAATTCTATAACAGTTACGTCTACGCTTGCGCGGAATAATAGGTTCAAAGAGACTATTCTTATAGCCCTCGTCACTGGTTAAATTAATAAATCGACACTCTTCTATTCCTTCGGGAAGTCTGTCTATTACGTACAACAGTCCGTCTAGCTCTACTTTTTCTTCAGCGATAGAGCCATAAATTTCAGGTCGTAAAATCAGTAATGCTTCTCGGAGGGTTTCTCCAGAAACGCCCATCGGTTTATAGAAACCTCGGTTGAAAAGATGTCGCATGGTAATGTACATGCGTTCGATGGCGCTGCTACTCTCTTGTGCTCTTGTACGCCCTTGTTTTTTTAATATACTCATATTAAAGGTCAAAGATACTTAAATAATCGGTAATCGATCTGCGATTTTGCGATCATTAGAAAGTCGCGGGATTTTATTCTGTCCGCCTAGTTTTCCTATGGATTTCATATACTCATTAAATCCGCCAGATGTTACTTTTGAAATCTTAAGCGGTTGTAAAACATTTCCAGCGATAAGGTCGTAATAATAAGAGTTTTGAGATTGCAAAGAGGTATCTATCGCTTTCGCGAAAGCGGATAAATCCTCCCCTTCATTTTCAAATTCAATAAACCACTCGTGATACGGCAATCCCTCTTGAGGCGTTATTTGGGGAGCCACCGTAAATTCATTAATACGAATCGTGGTGCCTTCTATTGCTTCTTGCAAAGCGTGTTCTACTTCTTTTCCAATGACATGTTCTCCAAACGCCGAAATAAAGTGCTTAATTCTTCCTGAAACAAGTATCCTATACGGTTTTGTATCGGTAAATATGACCGTATCGCCTATGTTATACCCCCATAATCCAGCACTCGTAGAAATAATCATCACATAATTTACACCCACCTCCACATCTTTTAAGGTGATGCGTTGTGGGTTTTCTTCAAAAAAAGAATCTGCTTTTATAAACTCGTAAAAAATGCCATTATCTAGTTGTAAGAGCATTCCTTTTTCTCCTTGCTTGTCCTGAAATGCAAAAAAACCTTCACTAGCAGGGTACAATTCGATACTATCGACTCGACGTCCTATTAAATTTTCAAATTTCGCACGATAGGGCTCATAGTTGACGCCTCCGTATATAAAGAGGTTAAAGTTTTTAAAAAGGTCACCTACGGGCTTGTTTGACTTCTCTATGAGCTTCTCAAAGTACATTTGTACCCAAGAAGGGATCCCGCTGATGATGGTCATGTCTTTGTCTATGGTTTCTTCCACAATCGCATCCACCTTTGTTTCCCAATCGTCAATACAATTGGTTTCCCAACTAGGAAGCCTGTTTTTTTGGAGATAATTAGGTACGTAGTGGGCTACAATGCCAGAAAGTCTGCCGACTTTGATTCCGTTTTTTTCTTCTACTTCGGGGCTTCCTTGTAAAAAAATCATCTTGCCATCTACAAAACTAGTTTTTCCAGTCTCTGCGATGTAACATAAAATAGCATTCCGAGCAGTATCTGGATGCGTACGCATGCTGTCTTTGGTAAGCGGAATATATTTTGCGCCAGAGGTAGTGCCCGACGTCTTCGCAAAATACAATGGCTTTCCAGGCCATACAATATCAGGCTCGCCAGCAACAACGCGATCTATGTAGGGGCGCAATGCCTCATAATCTCTTACAGGAACTTCACGTACAAAATCTTCATGCGACTGAATTGTATCAAAATGATGATCATTCCCAAAATCAGTGTACTGTGCTGCGTCAATTAAGTATTTGAACACTTTTTCTTGCGTAGCAATAGGGTTAGAGGACCATGTATCTATTTTTCGTTGGATACGCGACGCAAATATTTTTGCAGCAAAGGATTTGAGAGACATCTTATTTAAAATCTATATAATTAATTGGATTTATTGGGTATCCATTGTTCCATAATTCAAAATGTAAATGTGGGCCTGTCGTTAGTTCGCCTGTATTTCCTACAATCGCTATGACTTCTCCCGCTTTTACAAGATCTCCTTGTTCTTTTGATAAAGAGGCGTTGTGTTTATAAGCTGTAATAAGGTTGTTTTGGTGTTCTATGATAATTACGTGACCTGTGTCTGCCGTCCAAGAAGCAAAAATAACAGTACCGTCTGCCGCTGCTTTTACAGGTTCGTCTTTTTCTGTGACCACATCTACCGCATAATGTTTTGAATCACTATCATATCCCGCCGTAATCATTCCTTTGACAGGTGGGAAAAGAGCAAAATCTGCCGATTGAGTCGCCGTTTCAAAAAGATTGTATTTATCCTGTGCATCTACTGTAGCTCTGAGTAAAGAGTCTTCTTTAGAAGGTTGGATGGTAATATCATCCACCTCTGTATTCCTGTCTTGTAGAGAGTCCTTATCAAACTCTATGGTTTTTAAATCTCCTGTCAACACCTTTTTTATAGATGCATATTGTTGATCATTAATGGCTATAACTGTTGCCAATGAATCTGTTTTTCTCTTTAAATCTAACGCTTGTTTTTTTAGTTTTGTGCTAGAATACCCTGGAATGTACTCCCGTAAAGGTGTAAATGCAATGAGTAAGGTGGTCAACGCAATAAGGACAATGGCTGAAATCCCAACCAGAATAAATACATTAAGCCTTGTTAACTTGAAAGATACCCGTTCTTCAAAGGTATCTTCGTTTAAGATAACAAGCCTGTACTTGTGCAAGAGTTTCTTTGCAATCGCTTTTTTTTCGCCTTTATTACGTGACATATACTTACAAATATACTATCTAAAGTCTTAAACCCATTGTATGCAATAGAAAATCTATTATCCCCTGAAACCACTGCAAAACCAAACGTTTTATGGTGTTTCTTAATGTAATCATAGTGATGCGATACTGAAATTAATAAAACCCTTGATTTTATGGTAGTTCTAATCTCATTGCGACGTTCTATTGCATAAAGCAGGTTAAAAATATCCCTATACAACCGCCTCATCACATTTCTTTAGTATCTTTGTATTTCTAAAATCAAAGACATGAATTTTTTAGGTATATTTTTAGGTATGGTTGGGCCTTGGCAAATAGGTCTTATTGTTTTAGCAATATTATTGCTTTTTGGAGGTAAGAAAATACCAGAAATGATGCGCGGCCTCGGTGGCGGTATCAAAGAATTTAAGAAAGCCTCTAAAGACGAAGATGCAGAGGGCGACTCTAAACTAGAAGAAAAAAAATAAGTATATACAACAGTATATTAAAAAACCCGATGCAGTGCATCGGGTTTTTTTGGTTCGTATTGCTATGTATTATACCATTTATGACTTAAAAGGAGTCTTAAAAAATTTGACATATCGCATGACCAGATGAAATAGAAAATAAAAGTATAGCGTTCACTATGGTTTTATTTTATAGTGACATATAGATGCGATAGAAACAAATAAGTAGATTGGTTTTAAGAGATACTTGGAATTAGTTGTCTAAAAAGCGAGTGGTGCGTAAAATAGCTTCCAACTCAAACATATTATCTCTTTGATCTAAAGAAGGTGAAAATATAAAACCTTCTACCACAACATATCTGTTATTCTTTTCATCACGGATCGCATAGTTTAAAAAAGGACCTACCATAGAACGCCCATCACGTACTTCCCAAGTTCCTTTCATTTCCCATGCAAAATGACCATCAATTTCTGTTTCAAATAACTGAGGTGAAAAAGCGCGCTCTGTTTGAAAACGGCCTTGGTTTAATGAAATGTTTTTTCCCGAAACCGAATCTCTCATTCGTACAATACGCGCTACAGAAAAGGTGTCTTTATCTATCACATTTAAAGGAACTTCATATACCGTAATATTCATATTCCCACTTCTTTTTATGTTTTTAATCATCCAAAAGAAGTTTTCGTCACGCTTTACATAATCATATGCCGTTTGAAAACGCATCGTGATGCCAAACGTTGATTTAAGAGAATCTGTCTTTTTTAAAGCTCTACGAATACGTGCTTGTGTTGCTTCCAGTTCTCGATCTCTAAACGCTTTAATGATGTTGTCTTTATTGACTTTGATAATTTCTATGATCTCATCTTCGTTTTGACCAGAGATCATGACGCCAGTTTGTTGTCTTGCTGTTACATCTTCTTTTACAGAAAAAAGAGCAGGTTCTCCTAATTTTGTAGAAATAAAAATTCTGCTTTTTGACACAAAGCCTGTAAACTTATCTGGGGTTATTTGATCTAATGTATATAAGGGTTCTTCACGCGGAAGCCCATTTACAGGAGTGGTTAGAATACTTCGTAAGGTATCCCCTACGCGTCCTTGCCACAGCTCTTTATCCATGACAATTTTCACATGGTTTGTATTTCCAACAGAGCCTTCTAACGAGGGCTTTTTAGACGTTTTTTCACAAGAAATAAGAACTCCTAAAGAGAAGATAGCTATGAGTAATTTTTTCATGATATATGCCTTTTAAAATTGTTATTATTTAGAAACCACAAGTTTCATTCCTGGTTTGAGTTTGTTACTGCTAATATCGTTCCAAACCTCAATATTTTTGACACTTACACCAGGAAATTTATTAGCAATCTTCCAAAGAGAGTCTCCTTCTTTTACAGTATATACTTTTTTTCCATTAGTAACGACCGTTTTGGAAGTGCTAGAAGTTGTTGAAGAAGTGACGGGTTTACGAGGGTAAATAGTCAAACGTTGGCCTACTTTCAAGTTATTAGACCTTAATTTGTTCCATTTTTTAATCTGACTCACGCGCACGCCATATTTATTGGCAATTTTCCCTAAATAATCCCCGCTTCGCACCCGATATCTGATCTGGTCACTAGCCGTTGTAAACTTAGGTAATGGTTTTTCTCTTTGATCTATTTCCGCTTTCGCGAAAGCGTATATCTCCTTTTCATTCTGTACAAAAGTGCCTATCTTTTCTGAAGGAAGTCTTAAATAATACGTCTCCTTTTCTACAAACGGAATAATATCCAGCTTATACGAAGGATTCAAAAACTGAATCACCTCTAGCGGTTCTCCTGTAATTTTTGCCACCTGCTCCAGCGTAATTAATTGTTTAATGTGAATGGTATCTGTCTGAAAATAGTTGACCGGTGCTTTTTTAGGTTGATATCCATGTTCTTCGGCATATTCAAAAAGGTACATAGTCGCTAGAAAAGCCGGGACATATCCAGCGGTTTCACGTGGAAGATTAGCGCGTATATTCCAATAATTTTTATACCCCCCACTACGGCGTATCGCTTTTGAAACATTACCAGGGCCTGAATTATAGGCGGCTAGTGCAAGATCCCAATCACCAAAGAGGTCATGTAATTTTGAAAGGTATTGGCACGCAGCTTCTGTTGCCATAATAGGATCCATACGTTCATCTACATAGGAATTGACATCCAGCCCATACATTTTTCCTGTGGTAAACATAAATTGCCATAAACCGGTCGCTCCTACTCTAGATTTAGCACGAGGGCGTAATGCCGACTCTACAATCGCTAAATATTTCATCTCCAATGGAATATCATATTTATCTAACGTCTCCTCAAACATAGGAAAGTAAAACTGACTCACCGCCATCAATCGCTCCATGCTTGGTTTGTGACGTTTTAAATATTTTTTTATGACACTTTCCAAAGAGGTATTATAATCTACATTAAAAGGGGTCCTTTCATTAATGCGTGCTAGTCGTTTTTTTAAGGTGTCTGTCGGTAAATCTAGATAGACTTCTTCTTTATAATCTAGGGTATGCACCATGTTATTGATAGAATCAAAAAGATCCATTCTGGCTAATTCATTGCGCCATAAAGAGTCCAAACGTGCTGCAAAAGGGGCATCTTCCAACTGAAAAACGATAGAATCTCGTGAAGTCGTTTTCAATTCTGTTTTATTGGTTTCGTTTACAAAAGACGTGGTCGTAATCGAATCAATCACGGTAATGGTGTCTCGTTTAAGACCCGTGATCTGTTCTTTATTTTTTTTCTTGAAAGACGAATAGGATAAGGTGTCTTGCGCTTTCGCGAAAGCGGAAACCAACAAACATCCCATAAGACAATATAACTGTAGTAATCTCATAGTTTTTACAACGAGGGTATTACAAAATTCGTATGAATTGAGTATCTCTCCAAATATAAGCGTTTATTAGTAAAACTCGATTTTGAGGCGTTTGTTTAACGGTAATTCTAACGTATAACAAAGACAAAAAGCTACCTTTTCAAGTAGCTTTTATCGTATGTATAGTAAAATGCCGTGGTTTACTCCAAAATAGCAGCAATCCCAGGCAATGTTTTTCCTTCTAGCATTTCAAGCATCGCGCCACCTCCAGTAGAGACGTAGCTTACTTTATTTTCAAATCCAAACTGCTTCACAGCCGCGACACTATCGCCGCCTCCTACGAGAGAGAATGCCCCATTTTTGGTCGCATCTGCGATACTATTTCCCAAAGCAATCGTAGCCCCAGCAAAAGGTGCCATTTCAAAAACACCCAAAGGACCGTTCCATAAGATGGTCTTAGCACTTTGCGCCACCGCATCAAAAAGCTGTGTAGAGCCAGGTCCTGCGTCTAGTCCTTGCCATCCGTCTGGAATTTGCGTAATGTCGACCATTTTTGTGTTCGCACTTTCAGAAAAATCATCGGCAGCGAGTACGTCTATAGGAAGGTGAATGGTGACATTTTTTTCTTCGGCTGCTTTTAAAATCTCTAAAGCAAGCTCCATTTTATCATCTTCACAGATAGAATCTCCAATTTTTCCGCCTTGTGCTTTGATAAATGTATATGCCATGCCACCTCCTATGATGAGTGCATCTACTTTATCAAGAATATTTTCTATCACCGTAATTTTAGAAGATACTTTGGCGCCTCCTAAAATAGCTAGTACCGGTTTTTCGCTGTTGTTAAGTACACGATCTAAACTCTCTATTTCTTTAGAAAGTAGTTTCCCAAAACATTTATTTTCTGGGAAAAACTGAGCAATGATGGTCGTAGAGGCATGTGCTCTGTGTGCAGTTCCAAAGGCATCATTTACATAAATATCTCCTAAGGTTGATAACGCTTTCGCGAAAGCTACATCACCTGCCGTCTCTTCTTTATGATATCTTAGGTTTTCAAGTAATAAAATCTGTCCCATTTCAAGGTTGGCTGCCGCTTTTTCTGCTTCATCTCCCACACAATTGGGTACAAATATGACTTCGACCCCTATAATTTCTGAAACTTTACTACAAATATGTTTCATAGAAAATTCATCTTCCTGCGCTTTGGGACGTCCTAGGTGCGACATCAAAATAGCTGCTCCTCCATCTTCTAGAATTTTTAAGATGGTTGGTTTTGCTGCTTCAATCCTTGTCGGATCGGTTACTTGAAGTTGGTCATCCAGAGGCACATTAAAATCTACACGGATTAATGCTTTCTTATTTTCAAAATTGAGGTGATCTACTGTCTTCATTTTTCATTAATTTTACTCGATCATCGAGATGTAATAGCTCCGAGGCTTGCCTCGAAATCAATTGATTTTTCCTTAAACTCGAATTATGTAATAGATTTTCTATTGTATACTTCGGTTGAAACTAGCTTATGAGCTTGACTCAAGGTAGTTTCCTAGCAAATATAGCAGTTAGAGCGTTTATTTACATTACAATTCTTTTATATTTGGCGTACTATGCTTTTCGAAAACGTTATCGGTCAAGATTTTATTAAAAGTCACCTTACCACAAGTGTGGATGCAGGTCGTATTGCACACGCTCAACTCTTTGTAGGAAAAACAGGCTCAGGCACTTTGCCTATGGCTATTGCCTATGCACAATATATTTTGTGTGGCAATACACAGAGTGAAAATACCCAAGGAAACGCCTCCTGTAATCTTAAGTTTGAACAATTAGCACATCCTGATTTGCATTTTGCATATCCCGTGGCTACCAACAGCTCCATTAAAAGTCATCCTACATCGAGTCACTTTTCTACAGAGTGGCGCTCTTTTGTAAAGGAAAACCCCTACGGAGACCTCTTTGAATGGCATAAACACATTGATATTGAAAAAAAACAAGGTCAAATAGGTGTAGACGAAGCGATAGATATTAATAAGTCGTTAGCGTTAAAAGCCTATGAAGGTGGTTATAAGGTGATGATTATTTGGATGGCAGAAAAAATGAATACCGCTGCCGCCAATAAACTCTTGAAAATCATAGAAGAACCGCCTGCAAAAACGTTATTTATTCTGATTACAGAAAATGAAGATCAAATTATAGACACCATTAAATCGAGATGTCAAGTACTGCATTTTCCTGCCATCAGTGAGGCACATTTGGCAAATGCACTTGTTACAAGACAAGAATGTAATCCGAACGAAGCACAAAAAATAGCGCATCAAGCACAAGGAAATTATAATGTAGCTTTACATATCTTACATCAAGATGGAGATGATGTACAGTTTGAGGAATGGTTTGTTACTTGGGTCCGTACTGCTTTTATGGCCAGAGGCAGAAAAGAGTCGGTTATTGCCTTATTGGATTGGAGTGAAACCATTGCAAAAACAGGGCGTGAAACTCAGAAAAGTTTCCTCTCTTATTGTGTGCAGTTTTTTCGTCAAGCCATGCTTTTAAATTACAAAACGGATGCCTTGGTGTATTTAGAACCAAAGACCGGTTTTGACCTCAAAAAATTTGCTCCTTTTGTGCATGGAAATAATATTATGGACATCATTTCTGAGCTTCAAGATGCCTCATATCACATAGAACGTAATGGAAACGCTCGAATCATCTTATCAGATCTTTCTATCAAATTAACACGATTACTCCATCGTAAACAATGATCTAATCAGTATATTACATTATTTTTAGATATCGCTAAAAATAAGTTTAGTAACACAAAAACGCCTTTATGGACTATTTAATATCGAATATCACAGAAATCTTAATTCTAGTATTTATCATTATTACTTTTTTACAATCAGGACTGGACAAAGTGTTCGATTGGAAGGGTCAGATAGCTTGGTTAAACGGTCATTTTAAAGATACTTTTTTAGGAAGTATGGTGCCTATTTTGGTAGGTGTTTTAATCGTTTTTGACATCCTTGCTTCTGTACTTGCAGGCATAGGAATTTATCAACTTGCAGTACATGATATTCCTACGATGGCATTGTATGGATCTATCACTGCTGCTGTAACTTTATTGATGCTTTTATTTGGACAGCGTATTGCTAAAGATTATGCAGGAGCCTTTACCATTGTAGGGTATTTTATTGTAGTGATTTTTGGAGTTTGGTTGTTATCTAACCATTAAGAAACTACTACTAAAATTTAAAATTGATTTGGGTATCGCATTATTTCCATCAAGATATTATTTAGGTTTTCTAAAAGACGATCGTGTCGTTGCCTTATCAAGATTAGAAAAGGTCACACTATTGAATAATCAATATGTTGTTGTTTGGAATGCACATACGTTTAACGGATCCATACAAGATCACTCTTTTGAAGTTACATTATCAAATAAATACTATAGTAAACTTTGTGTCTTTAGAGGAACTTTAGAAAATAAGAAAATTCATATAAAAGTTCACGTAAAAACCACCTACAAATGGATATTGGCCGCGCTATTCTTATATCCCTTAGTTGGTCTTATCATATCGCTTTCTTTAAAAGGTTTTGAAGACTCTAAAGAGCTTATTTTCCATAGTTTAATGGCGCCAATAACCTTTAGAGTAGCACTGGAAATAGGGTTTATGTATATCTCTAAAAAAGGAATTAAACGCTTAACAAAAACACTAGAAATCATCGAATTAAAAAAAGCTGAAAAGGAGTGATTTTATTTTTTACAAGTAAAAAATTATATTTTCATTTTTAGGCATAAAAAAAGCGATGAGTTTTCATCGCTTTTTTGGTAATTATTAGTAAGTAATATTATTCTTTAGTAGCCTTGTATGCTTCGTCAAGATAGGTTAGGACACTCTGAGTGACATCAAGTTCATCTTTACCATACATGACACTTCCTGCATCATTACTCCCGTAGATATACGAATATCCATTGGTCTTTCCGTATTCTTTTACTTTGTCTTTCACTTTGGTAATCACACTATCTATGGCTGCTTGACTATCTGCCTGAAGTTTTCCTATTCTAGCCTGGCGTTCTTGCTGGAATTTTTGGTCTTCTGCAGCTAATTCTTGATACCGCTCTTGCTGTTTTTTAGGGCTCATGGTAGCACTATTACTAAGAAACTGTTGTTGCTTGATTTGAAGCGGTTGAAACTTAAGTTCTAAATCCTTAAGAATTTCGTCATTTTCTTTTGTAAAACGCTCTCTTACATCATTCATCTCTGAATACTCTTTAAATAACTCTTCTGTATCGACAAATGCTGTTTTTTCAGTCTGACATCCGATCACTAAAAAAGCGATTACAAGTAAGGTTCCTATTTTTTTCATGGGTTGTTTATTTTCGGCAAAAATAGAAAGTTTGTGTTGCATTATGCATAAAAATGTAAAAATCTTATAGTATAAGGGTTACTTATATTAACAAATGTTTTTCATAGAATCAATCTATCAAAAAAGAATCCACAGGGTTGCTTTTAAAAGAGAAATAGAAATAATTAAAGGGTTTGGGTGTTTGCAGAGAAAAAACAGCCTTAAAAGGGCTTATTTTTCATATTTAGACACTTTTTATAGGTGTATTCTAAAAAAATAAAGATTTCTTTTTATTATACCTGAAAAATTAGTTTATTTGCCAGCTTAATTAATAAAAAATTGAATATGAGTAAATTAGGAAAATTATGTATGGTATTATTTGTAGTTACTGCTTTTGTAAGTTGTAACACTGATGATGATGGTGGAAGTGATACGTCTGCAGATCTTGTTGGAACTTGGGCCGTTACTTCATTGGAATATGATGGAACAACTAGCTTTGAGCTTTTTGGAGAAACTATCAATACGACTTTTGATGGAGTAGGTCAAAATTTAGATCTAGATTTCACTTTTACTGAAAATCCAAATGAATATACAGCTGAGGGTTCTTACGACATTGTTTTAGATTTTACTGTAGATGGAATGTCTCAAACAGAAACAACTTCTGTTGATAACCTTCAACAAGAAGGTACTTGGGAACGTAATGGAAATATACTTTCTATTGACGGAGAGATTATTGACCTTGACGTTGATATTCCTGTGGGAGATACTATGGGTATGAGTGATCTTACCATTCTTGAATTGACAGATACTACATTGAGATTAGGTCAAGAAGTGTCTGAAGAAGTAACTGAAGAAGGTATTACAGTAAGTGTTTCTATAAACAGTGAAATTGTTTTTACTAGACAATAGTTCTCAACATCTATTATAAATAAAAAGCGATCTTATGTAAGATCGCTTTTTTTATGCTCGAAATGCTACTGTTTACTTAGCATGTTGTATCACATAAATCAGCGAAGAATACGCTCCTGTTTTGCTTGCTTTTTGATTAGAACGCCATCCTGATAAAAAGGCTTTGAGAAAATTCATCTTCCCTGATGTATATTTTTCTGAAAGCAAGCTCACATAAAAAGCATCAAATTTCATAGGATGTACATCAACCACTTTCATGTGTTGCTCTTCAAAAAGTAATTGAATCGCTTTTCTAGAAAAATGATATAAATGCCTAGGCACATCATAAGCAGCCCAATTTGATTTATAAAGAGACGCATCATGAGATTCAAAATTAGGGACCGCAATAAAAAGCACTCCTTCCCTACTCAAATTATTTTTTAACCACGCTAACTGCTCTTTTAAATCATACACATGTTCCAATACGTGCCACATGGTAATCGCGTCATACATAGTTTCTTCTTCTGGTAATGCTTCGGTAAGGTGTATGTTTTTTTGTGATGCAAGCTTTCTCGCTTTTTCACTAGGTTCTACTCCAGAAACGTTCCATCCTTTTTTAGACACATATTCTAAAAAATCACCGGTACCTGCGCCAATATCTAACAGCGATCCTTTGG
>CAYGQJ010000005.1:76269-83763 GCA_964351845.1 uncultured Flavobacteriaceae bacterium
ACATATTCTAAAAAATCACCGGTACCTGCGCCAATATCTAACAGCGATCCTTTGGCGGGCAAATAAGAAGTAAGTAATTTATGCTTTCGCGAAAGCGTAATTCCCTTCACTACCTGGTACATTTTTTCAAAAAGAGATCGTTTGCCATCTGTATGAGAAATGTAATCTTCACTAGCGTAATAAGAAGGCAATGCCTCTTTCGAAGGTTTTGGCGAAGTGATATACATATGAAAATGCTCATCATATTCTAGATGAAACGACTCTCCAGAAACAGCATGATCTTTTACTTGAATGGTAGTTTTCATAGATTTTGAAATGGACATTTACAATAGAAAAGGTGTCGTTGGTGTTAGTGTTTTGATTTCTTTTTTAATGTTCCACGTGAAACATTATCAAATTAGCGTCCCATATAGACCAACATGACACTAATATCTGATGGAGAAACGCCACTAATACGAGAGGCCTGAGATATGGTTACAGGACGTATTTTTTCTAGTTTTTCTTTCGCCTCATACGAAAGCGACTTTAGTTTAGAATAATCAAAATTGGCTGGTATTTTTATATTTTCAAGACGGCTTAGCTTATCGGCATTGGCTTTTTCTTTTTCAATATACCCTGCATACTTCACTTTAATTTCTGCTTGCTCTAATACATCTTTTTCAATAGCATGGTCTTCTATATAAGCGGCAACCTTTTTAAACTTTTTAATATCCTCCAAATGAATTTGAGGACGAGAAAACACCTTAAACATCTTATCAGATTGTCGCATCGGTGATGATCCTCTTTCTTCTAAAATATCATTTACTTCTTCTGGGAGGATACTAGTTTCTTCAAAATACTTCACCAACTTATCTGACGCCTCACGTTTCTCTTCCATCATCACCAAACGTTCCTGAGAAGCCAAACCTGCTTTATGGGACAAAGGAGTCAAACGTTCATCCGCATTATCTTGACGTAAGAGCGTACGATACTCTGCTCTTGATGTAAACATACGATACGGCTCTTCGGTACCTTTTGTGATTAAATCGTCTATTAAAACGCCTATATAGGCTTCGTCACGTTGAAGCATGAAAGGGTCCTTTTCATGTACTTTTAAGTGTGCGTTCATTCCTGCCATTAATCCTTGAGAAGCGGCTTCTTCATATCCGGTAGTACCATTAATCTGACCTGCAAAAAACAAACCATCTACAAGCTTTGTTTCTAAGGTATGCGTTAATTGTGTAGGTGGAAAATAATCGTACTCTATTGCATAACCAGGTCTGAAAAACTTCACATTTTCAAAACCAACCACAGATCGCAATGCTTTAAATTGAACATCTTCTGGCAGAGACGTTGAGAATCCATTTACATAAATCTCACAGGTATCCCATCCTTCGGGTTCTATAAATAACTGGTGCCTGTCCTTATCTGCAAATCGATGAATTTTGTCTTCTATCGACGGGCAATATCTAGGTCCGATAGACTTAATTCGACCATTAAACATAGGCGAACGATCAAACCCTTCTTTCAGTAATTCGTGTACTTCTGGAGACGTATACGTCATGTGACATGGACGCTGATGTGTAAGCGGCGAAGTCTCTTTGGAGTAACTAAATTTCTCTGGAATTTCATCGCCTGGTTGAATAATCATCTTAGAAAAATCTAATGATCTTCCATCAACACGAGGAGGCGTTCCTGTCTTCATTCGTCCACTATCAAAACCAAAATCGAGTAATTGCTCAGTGATTCCAGTAGACGCTCTTTCTCCTGCTCTACCTCCACCAAATTGCTTGTCTCCAATATGGATTAGTCCGTTAAGAAATGTCCCATTCGTTAAGACCACAGACTTCCCTTTGATCTCTATTCCGAGGGAAGTTCTCACGCCAGTAATTCTATTTTTATCGACGAGTAATCCGCCTACCATCTCTTGATAAAAATCAAGATTAGGCGTGCGTTCTAGGCGCAATCGCCAATCTTCTGCAAAACGCATACGATCACTCTGTACTCTTGGGCTCCACATAGCAGGGCCTTTTGACTTATTAAGCATCTTGAATTGTATGGCTGTTTTATCAGATACGATTCCGCTGTATCCTCCAATGGCATCAATCTCTCGTACGATTTGCCCTTTTGCAATTCCTCCCATCGCTGGGTTGCATGACATTTGTGCGATGGTTTGGAGATTCATGGTCACGAGAAGGGTCTTACTTCCCATATTGGCAGCCGCAGCTGCAGCCTCGCAACCTGCATGGCCAGCACCAACGACAATCACATCATATACATCTTGAAATAGACTCATTGTTTCACGTGGAACATTAATATAGCATCACTTACTAAACTACATAAGAACACTAAAAATTAGCATGCAAATATACGCCCTTTCTATCTTTGTTTTCAGAAGTCCTTTATCAATTGTTTCACGTGGAACAATCGAAGCCTTATCGCTTATTGAGATAGTAATTTTCTTTGGCTCTCATGACGCCAATATCTTCATCGGACTTGTCTTTATATCCGCAGTAATGAAGTACCCCATGAACCATTACTCTATGAAGTTCATCTGCAAAAGACACATCAAATTCCGTAGCATTTTCTGCAACCCTTTCTGTTGAAATATATACATCTCCACTCACGACAATTCCTTCGGTATAATCAAAACTAATGACATCTGTTAAGGTATCATGATCCAAGAATTCAACATTCATTTTATGCAGATATTCATCATCACAAAAGATATAATTGAGCTCTCCTACTTCTTTATTTTCTTCATTCACGACCTTTTGCAACCAAGAAGAAATGGCAGTAGGATTTTCTATTTCAAATGCGTTTGTTGTATTAAATTCAATCATTATCTTTTTGGAAATAGTCTTGTACTTTCTTTTTATATTCTTCTTTAAGCGGAAGCGTTTTTCTATTTAATATTTCTGTAGTATTAAAATATTTCTTGGCTTTGTCAATAGAAGAATTCACAGGATTTACATATCCCTTTAAGTTCGTATTCGACTCTCTTTTTTCTTCTTCTCCTTGTTGAAAGGTAGCTTCTTTCAACTTTAATAATTCATGTTTTAATTCTGTCATTTTTTGCAACGTTTCATTATTAAATCCTTGATCTAATAATTGCTGCTCTACATCTTTCATGTCCTTGACAAGTTGTTCGGCGTCATCGCCTAATCCACTCTTTTTGATTTCATCTTCTAACTGCTGACGAAGTTGTTGCTGTTCTTTATAAATTTCATAAAGCAATCCTTGCTCATATTCGTCTCCCTCATTTCCTTCACCTTTTTCCTCTCCATCTCCACGACCATCCTTTCCATCTTGTCCTCCTTCACCATCTCCTTGGCCTTCTCCTTCGCCCTTACCTTCTCCGTTTTGGCCTTCTCCTTCTCCATCACCCTTTTCACCTTCTCCTTTTTCTCCATTACCTTCCTCCCCCTTTTCACCTTTTTCTCCTTCGCCTGGCTTACTGCCTTCTTCCATTTTTTTATTAAGTTCTTCTTGACTTTGTATAATATCAGGAAGTTGTTGTCCTCTTCCCTGACCTTGGCCTTGTCCTTGACCCTGCCCCTTGCCTTGTCCTTGTCCTTGACCAGACATTTGCATGTTCATTTGATCTAGAGAATTGCTTAAAAAGTCTGCAAGTTCATTAGCACCAGTCACTACATATTGCTGGCTACTCACACCTTGTCGCATTTGATTTTCTGCTAAACGCTCTAATGCCTTGTTTAAATTGAAATCAATTTCAGTTAAAGATTGATTGATTTTTTCATCTAATTCTGGTCTACGCAATGCGAGTGCGTACAAGCTGTCATCTATATGTTGAAAGTTTTGTTTTAGCACATTCTGAAGTCGGAGCTTATTGGCAAAATTAGGATTCTTATCATCCATTATTCTAAAGTCATTCATCACCTCTTCTTCCTCAAAAGAAAAAACTAAAAGGTTGTCTAGAATTTGACGAAGCATTTCAGCATCTTCTTCCATACTTTCTTCACCAGATTGTTGCATACTAGATTGCATCGACTGACTCATTTGCTTCATTTTCTGAGCTGCTTTCTTTTGCTTTTTTTGTGCGCCGGCTTTACTTGGAGCACTTGGTTTTTGCTCCTCTTGTTCTCCGTCTTGAGGTTCTTGATTTTCTTGTTCTTCCTGTTGTTCCTGTTGTTCTTGTTTTTCTAATTCTTCACTTGCTCCTTGTTGCTCTTCTTTAATTTCTGCTTGCTTCTTCTCATCAGAAGGAATCTCCATCGGTTTTTTTAGCCCTTGGTTTTCTTCTTCTAATTTTTTGAGATCTTCTTCTAATTTTTCAAACTCTTCATTCAGTTTATCCTGCGCTTCTTTGTTATTTTCTTCAGTATCTTTTTTACTGAGCTCTTCTTGTTTATTGGCTAACTTCTCTAAGTCTCGAGCTATCTTTTCGGCTTTTTTCTGAACGTAATAGCGCTTGGTAAGCTCTACCATTTGCTCTAGATTCCTTTTGTTATTCTTATTTTGCTTTTGAAGCTTTTCTAACTTTTCTGAGAGTTCTTCTTTACTGATTTTTTCTCGAAGTTTCTCTAATTCTTCCAGTAACTTCTCATTCTCTTTTGCCTTTTTTTCTTGACGTTCTAGGCGTTCTTTTAATTTCTCCTTTTCTTCATCAGTAAGTGTCTCTTCTTTTTGAAATTCTTCCAAGTTTTCTTTAAGCTGCTTAGAAAAATCTTTCATCAGCTCTTCTTGTTGCTTTTGGCGCTTCAAGAAATTTTCTAGTTTCTTTTGGTCATTAAAGTTGAGTTCTTTCTTTTCTTTTTGCGTTCGCGAAATTTCAGCCAACTCCTTCTCCCTTTCTTTTAATTTTTCTAGCGATTTGTCAAGACCTGAAATTGCTTTGTTTTGTTGTTCTAATTGTTGTTGTTCGAGTTCGCTTTCTGTAAACTTCACAAAACTGAATACACTACTTTTCGTACTCTTATAGTTGTGAATGGCATCATTATCAAATACCTCAAAATAATATTCGTAATTCACCCCTTCTTGAAGTTGAAGCGTATCAGGAAATGCATAAATAAATTGATCTACATTTCCTTTTGAAATAGCAATATTTTTAAATGTTTTGGTTTCAGATTGTGATGGGTAATACACCAAACGTAATTTGGTGAGTCCATAATCATCACTGACTTTTCCATAAAAATACGTTTCCTGATTACTAATACTATCACTTTTTACCTCCAGATTCATTTGAGGAAATTCATCTTTAATGGTTTGTAAGGTATATGCTAGGTTTTCAAAGTTCTTTAATGCTTTGTTACTCGTGCTTACCTCATAGGACGTGTTTTTGTAGATACGTTGTGAGAGCTCATAAGATGTTGTAGGGCTGGTTTCTTGCGCTTTCGCGAAAGCGTATAAAGTATCCTTCAAAACTAAATCAACTTGTTCTGTTTCACGTGTATCAAGAGCCCAAGTCACTTTGGTGCCTTCTGGAATGATAGCATTTCCAGTATTTTTAATACGTTCGGTTGCTTTTTTGGTGTGTGCTGGGTAATCCAATTCCATTTCAAAATTAACAAGCACAGGAACTTTAAGGACTTCTAATGTATATGCCTGCGAGGTCACTTTATTGGCTTGTAAGTAAAACGAAATATCACCTGCAGGCTGCTCAAAGGTGTAACTGTACTCTCCTGGCGCTACTTGTTGTAAAAAGTAAACCTCATCGTTAAAGTGAATAGATGCCTCCTCAGGAATGACATCCCCTACCGTCCGAACTTGCAGCTTGTAGTTTCTATTTTCTACTGCTTGTAAATCTTCATTTACAACAAAAAAGTTGAAGGGCGCTGGCGGCTCATAGGCTTCGTTATAATTGACAACGCGATCATAACTCGAAGAAAACACTTCTTCTTTTCCTGCGTAGTTAACCAGCAAGAAAACCACCACTGGAATAGCGGCATACTTGAGGTATTTGATGTTTTTTTTAAAATTAATTGCTAGACGGAAAGGAACAGGCGCTAATTCCTCACTTTTTTGTTCTATACTCGCCAGCATTAACTCAGAATCTTGAGAATCACTATGCAATTGCAGTGTATTGATCAGCTTATCACTCACCTCTGGGAAATGGTTGCCTATCAACTGTGCAGCATCTTTATAATTTATCCCTTTAGAAAGCTTAAAAAGTCTCGCTAACGGAAGTATGATAAATTTTGCAAGTAGCGCGACTTCTACGCCAATAAAAAGCCAAAATAATACCGTCCTACCTGCAGAACTTAACCAGAAAAAATATTCGATTAAGAGCGTAAGCAAAAAATACAATACGCCAAATGCAAAAAAGAGAATCACTCCTTTGAGTAACTCATTGGTGTAGTATTTACGTATAAAGCGCTCTAGCTTTTGTTCTATGTTTTTAAATGTGTTCATTTTTCTTTCTATAGCAACCCCTAAAACTACAATTTTATTATGTTTTCTAAATACTTTACTTTTATAACGCCTTGTTAAAGTTTACCTATTTATGAAAGATTTAAAATATTTGTCGGCATATCTCGTGCCTTTATGTGCTATTGTAGGGGTGTCTCTTCAAGGAACTTGGTCTTTCTTGACCCCTGTATATGCCTTTGTTTTCGTGCCGATTCTAGAGCTTATTTTCCCTGTACATGACACAAACATTTCTGACGAAGAAAGGCAACAAAAAGCAACATTACACTGGACGGATTTCCTTTTATATCTAAACATCTTCATTGTTTTTGGAATCATATACCTTACTGTTAGCACGCTCTCTTCAAGAGAAGTTGCACTTTATGAAATGATAGGGTTGATTTTTTCATGTGGTATTGTGATAGGCTCTAATGGAATCAATGTGGCACATGAGTTAGGCCATCGCAACAGTAAAATAGAGCAGTTTTTAGGGAAATTACTATTACTTCCTGCCTTGTATATGCACTTTTTTATAGAGCATAATTTTGGACATCACCTTCATGCTGCTACCCCAGAAGATCCTGCAACAGCAAAATACAACCAACCTTTGTATCATTTTTGGTTGACGTCCATTACGAGACAATACACCAGTGCATGGCGCATACAAATGAAGTTACTTAAAGGAGAAAAACGCTCTTTTCTGTCTTATAAAAATGATATGCTTTGGTATACCATTTTTCAACTAGCCTATTTATATGCTGGCTATTATTTCTTTGGAAGCACAGGTCTTCAAGTCCTATTATTTGCAGGGGTTTCTGGTTTCTTGCTCTTAGAAACCATCAATTACATCGAGCATTATGGCCTCCTTCGTAAGAAGAGAGAAAGCGGTCGTTATGAACGCGTACGCGAAGTACATTCTTGGAATAGCAATCATGTTTTTGGACGTATTATGTTATTTGAATTAACCCGTCATAGTGATCATCACTATCGCGCTAATAAAAAATACCAATTACTAGATTACCATGAGAGTAGTCCCCAGCTACCGTATGGATACCCTACCAGTATGGTCCTTGCCATCTTCCCCCCTATTTGGTTTAAGGTTATGAACAAGAGAGTTCCTGAAGATCAAAAGCCTGTTATCCCCTCCTA
>CAYGQJ010000005.1:83863-93592 GCA_964351845.1 uncultured Flavobacteriaceae bacterium
CACCAAAGGGGAGGAATTAAAAGGATTATAAAACCAAATAGTCTTGGTGGTTATTCAAAATAATTTGTAGTTTTTCTACACAAATTATTTTGAGTTTTCCGTTACTATACGCCCAAAACGAGAGAGTTCCTGAAGATCAAAAATCATGAGCCACAAACGAATCATCAAAAAATAAGCGAGCAAAGCTCGCTTATCATTCATTTTGTGATTAAGAAACTAGCACGAAATATATTCTTCAGGTACACACGTACATTCTTCTCTACTCCACTCTTCCCCAATTGGGCAACGGTGTGGTATACAAAATCCACCACTACCATTAATTGACTTTTGTTCTTCTTTGTTTAATACGGTGCCTAAGCTTGAAAATTTGTTTAACATAATTATTGTTTTTAAAATTAATATTATGTGAATTTAATATTGAAAAAGCTTTAAAAACAGGGGGTTGTAGTCAATTTTATAAATTTGACAAAACTTCATTTTTCAAACCATGTAAAATTCTAACTGCTGGATATATCGTTCTGACTTTTCATAAGTACATCTTCTTTTTTTAAACCCCTCATCCCAACCTTGTTCCAAAAGGAGAAGGAGTTTGTTTTTTTTAAGACTTTCCACAAGCAAACATTTATCTTTGCACCCTTAAAATATACATTTATGTCTCAACCCGTTCGAGTGCGTTTTGCACCTAGTCCAACAGGACCTTTACATATAGGGGGTGTACGTACGGCCCTTTTTAATTATCTTTTTGCTAAAAAGCATCAGGGAACGTTTGTGCTTCGTATTGAAGATACAGATCAAAATAGATATGTGCCTGGTGCCGAAGCCTATATCAGAGAAAGTCTAGATTGGTGTGGGATTCCGTATGATGAAGGCCCAGGTCGTGAAGGAGATGTTGGCCCGTATAGACAAAGTGAGCGTAAGGAGATGTATGCCGCTTTCGCGAAAGCGTTATTAGACTCCCAAAATGCGTATTACGCTTTTGATACAGCAGACCAGTTAGCAACCTTAAGAAGCCAACTCGAAGCGAAAGGAGAAACCTTTATCTACAACTGGCACAATCGTATGGAACTTGATAACTCGTTGGTGCTTTCTGAAGAAGAAGTGCAACAACGAATAGATGCTGGTGAAGACTATGTGATTCGTTTTAAAGCGCCTCAGGATGAAATCTTACAATTGCACGACGAGATTCGTGGTGATATCAGCATAAACACCAATGTTTTAGATGATAAAGTCCTTTTTAAATCTGATGGGATGCCTACCTATCACCTTGCTAATATTGTAGATGACCATTTGATGAAAATTACCCATGTCATACGTGGTGAAGAATGGTTGCCATCACTAGCATTACACGTATTATTATACCGTGCTTTTGAATGGGAAGCACCCAAATTTGCACATCTTCCTTTAATTTTAAAACCGATAGGAAAAGGGAAATTAAGTAAACGTGATGGCGATAAATTAGGCTTTCCTGTGTTCCCGTTACAATGGGAAGATCCTAAAACTAATGATATAGCTTCAGGTTACAGAGAAGACGGATATCTTCCAGAGGCTGTTATAAACATGCTAGCCTTTTTAGGATGGAATCCAGGGACAGAACAAGAAATTTTCTCATTAGAAGAATTAGTACAAGCTTTTGATCTTGCACGTGTCAATAAAGCCGGGGCTAAGTTTGATCCAGAAAAGACAAAGTGGTTCCAACAGCATTACCTACAAGAAACCAGCAATGAAGTTGTTTCAGCTAGTTTTATGGAACTTCTTACTGAAAAAGGTGTCAATGCATCACTAGATTATGTAACCACCGTAACAGGGCTTATAAAAGAGCGTGCCACCTTTGTGTCTGACCTTTGGGATTTAGGATCTTATTTCTTTGAAGCACCTACCGCTTATGATGAAAAAGCAGCCAAAAAAGGATGGAAAGAAGATACGGGAGACATCATGCAACAAGTGGCTACTGTGATTGAAAGTGTTGATTCCTTTGACGCTCCTACCCTACAGGAAGCGGTAAAAGGATGGATCACGAGTAACGAACTTGGTTTTGGAAAAGTGATGCAGCCCCTACGATTAAGTCTTGTAGGAGCTATGCAAGGTCCTGATGTATTTGCTATCGCAGCAACCATCGGAAAAGAAGCAACCATCGCACGAATTCAAAAAGCAATGGACACCTTATAACATAAGAACCTTATTATAAAGCAAAAACCTTTACTGTTCTAGTAAAGGTTTTTGCTTTATTTCATTTGTTATTCCTATAAATAGAAAACAATCCCGGCAGAAATAAAGGAAGCGGTTCCTTTAAAACCTCTTGCATCAGGATCTATAGTGTCTAAATCTTGTTTATTCAAACCGTTGAGGATATTGGTCAATCCATATTGATATTGCACCGTAAGGCGCACCTTTTCAAAACCTCCAGTCAAAGCGACAACAGCAAAAGGATTAATACTTGATATTTCTTGTAGATCTTCTCCTGTAAGGGTTGTATATCCAGCAATTCTAGTATCTGCCTGATTCCCGTCTTTGAGCTTCATTTTACCATTGACCAACAATGAAGGTCCAAAATCTATAGCGAGGTTCTGACCTATAATATTATAACTTAATAACAGATTAAACTGTGCGCCAATAATGCCATAATCTATTTGATTTTCTATCGCCTGACTCGCACCTACTCCTTGTACAGAAACATTCGCATTTATAAAATCAATACCATATACAATTCCCCAATTATTATAAAAACGCCCTCTAGTGGTAAAACCACCTTGAAAGCCTTCTTTTCCGTCTGTTTGGAAATCGGATGTTTCTATAGATGAAAATAAGAGTTTGGCTTGTAATCCTATTCTGTTGTAACTACCTCTATTTCGGTAAGATTGCCCCATCACTGTCGCCATACTGACGAAAAATAGGAAGATAAATAGGTATGATTTCATGGGGTCTGGGGGTATAAATTGATGTTAGGTTTACAAAAGACAAAGGCGCAAAAGTAGTAAATACTAAAAGACTTGTTACATTTTTATCATAACGACGACATATCTCTAGTTATTTTAATAACTTATACACTTTAATTCACTAACTAAAAAAATCATTATGGGAAACATTGGACTCTATATTGCTTTATTTTTGGGGATCTTGATTGTCCTCTCAGGAATATTTATGGTCAAACAACAAACGGCAGCAATTGTTGAACGCTTTGGAAAATTTATAGGTACACGTCATTCAGGACTACAATTTAAAATTCCAGTTTTTGATAAAATTGCTGGACGTGTCAATCTACGTATCCAACAATTGGATGTTGTCGTAGAAACCAAAACAAAAGATGATGTATTTGTACGTCTTAAAATCTCCGTACAATTCCAAGTTCGTAAAGATGCGGTATATGATGCCTTTTATAAACTAGAAAATCCACACGATCAGATTACATCTTATGTATTTGATGTGGTACGTGCCGAGGTGCCAAAAATGAAACTAGATGACGTTTTTGAGCGTAAAGATGATATTGCTATTGCCGTAAAAAGCGAACTTAATGAGGCGATGTCTAACTATGGTTTTGACATTATCAAAACCCTTGTAACAGATATTGATCCTGATATGCAAGTAAAAGAAGCGATGAACCGTATTAATGCGGCAGAGCGTGAAAAAGTAGCTGCTGAGTTTGAAGCAGAAGCAGAGCGTATCAAAATTGTAGCTAAAGCACGTGCCGAAGCAGAGTCTAAAAGACTACAAGGACAAGGTATTGCAGACCAACGCCGTGAGATTGCTCGCGGTCTTGAAGAGTCTGTAGATGTATTAAATAATGTAGGGATTAACTCCCAAGAAGCCTCTGCACTTATTGTAGTGACACAGCATTATGACACCCTACAATCTATGGGAGAGCAAACCAATTCTAACTTGATTTTAATGCCGAATTCTCCGCAAGCGGGAAGTAATATGCTCAATGATATGATTGCTTCTTTTGTAGCTTCTAACCAAATAGGAGAACAAATGAAAATAGACAATGAAGCCAAAGGTATTGTCAATAAAAAGAAACCTAGAGGAGAATCGTAAAACCTTCTTACATTACACTTATAAAGGCTTTCAAAATATTTTGGAAGCCTTTTTTCGTCCGTTCGAGCGCAGTCGAGAACTAAATTGAACACTACGTATCTTAGAGTTCTCGACTACGCTCGAAGAGACATTATTTATATATTATACTTACTCGCCGCCTCACTCAACAGCTCATTCCCATCTTCTTTAACTTTCTCTACAAATTCTTCGGCACCTGGAATGTCTTTAAGTCATTTTGAGTGCGCTTTCGCGAAAGCGTGTATACACAAAATCTATTCGTTATTTAGTTGCTTAATATCCAGTACATCAAGAGTAAGATTGTAGATAATATCTGTTGTGAGTGCGTTGTTTTTTAGCTGGGTATAGTGCGCAACACGATCAGGGTATTTTTTACGATAGGATTCTGAAAACCATAAAATAAATGCTGGGTTTTTAGTACTATCATCGCCTTGGGCATGTAACCATTTTCCATTTTTTCCTAACATTTCACCGTGATCAGAGATATAAATTAGCGCCGTAGGAACTTGCTCTTTGGACAGTAGATCAATCGTCTGGTTTAAAAAGTAATCTAAATACACAAGGGTATTATCGTAAGAGTTGATCATTTCTTCTTTGGTATTAGAAGGCACATATTTACTCTTTATCACAGGATGAAAAATTCTAAATTCATCGGGATATCTATCTTCATACCACCAATGACTTCCCATCATATGCATCGTAATGAGCTGTTTGTTTTCTTTTTGAGATAAAGAACGTTCTAGGTGGCTTAATAACACCCCATCTACCTCTTTGTGAAAACTAAACTCAGACTTAAATGCATCAACCAATACGGTATTGCTATTGGTGCGCACAATGTGTTTAAATGATTTTTCTAGTGTTTGGTTGCCTAACCAGGTGGTTTGAAATCCTCCTGCGTTCGCCATCGTAAAAATCGTTTTGTACGACCTTTCTATATCGTTAAGATTTTTATTTGTTAAAATCTGAGGGACACTTTTTCCTGTATACGTATAATCTGTATGTAGATATGGGAAACTTATGACTTCTTTGAGCTCATTTAATAAAGGGGTTGTATTTCTTTTATACCCATTTATCGCTAAGTGATCTGCGCGAACAGTTTCTCCCATCACAAAAACGACTTTTAAAGAATCTGTCTCGGTAAATACAGTACCTGCATCTGTATTTAATTCTAAATTAGGGGTTTTTAAATAATTTTGAACACCGTAAAATACATTAAAAGGAAGCCGGTTTTTAAAACTAGCAGGCCTTTTGTGCTCCACGATAAAAAACACACTCATACACCCTATAGATAACAAACTCATACGTAGTATTCTTTGAGTATGTTCTATTTTAGAATGCCACTTTAACAGCAAAAACAAAACGGCAAAACAGATACTCATAAATGCTATATAGGGTAGCGTAATAAGATCTTTTACAATATCATATTTTGCTTCTAATGTGGCTTGAATCAATCCATCTGTAATAGATACATCTTGTGTGTATGCCCAAAAAGAAAAGCAACTTAAACCTATAAATAGGATACTAAAAACAACTCTAAATATCCACTTATGGATCGATAAAAAATAAAGCCCTCCCGCTATCGATGTTTGTAAAGCAATAAAATGTACTAGGTATATTGAAGTATCCTTAAAATTTGCTAGTGGGGTATGGTAATAAGAGGCACCTGTTATAAAAAGAGCCACGACGATATTGAGAACACTATGAAAACTAATGGCTTTTTTTAAACTTTCCATCTAGTATGGGAATATATCTATTTATAAACCAAATAATTGGAATCAGTAATGCAATTTGTAACACCGTAATTCCTATTTTTTGAATTTCTGTAAACTCAAAAACTTCTATTCCTAAAACAATCATTATAAGAAACTTCAGTACGGTAAGTACGCGCGTATGTGCTGCAAGTATCGTAATAGAATGGGTTCCTAAATATTCTAAAAATCTAAAAATACCCAACGCTTTAAACAAGAGTATATAGCCTATAGAACCTGTCACTCCTGCTATTATAAATAGCAAAGGCATCCCATAAGTAGATCGATACATATCTACTTTTCCTGTTGTAAAATAAAAAGCACTTAGGTGCACTATAAAAAGCGCTAAGATGGCAAGCACTAAATATCGACCCTTGAGTTTGGGGAGGGTCTCCCTGAGCATGTTTCCGAAGGCGTAAAATGAAATTGCCACAAAAGCAACATCAATACTCCAAGGGAGATGAATACTCGTATACGTGCTCCATAAAAAACCGATACTTACCGTTGCGATAACAGCCACATAAAAAAGAGGTTTACTTTTTATTTTTTGAAGCAAAGAATACACTATAAAAACAACAAACAAACACAGCAAAAACCAAATAGGAATCCCCCAATCCATATACTCTCTTCCTCCTTGTCCGTAAAAAATACCTAGTACATTTTTAAGGGGTGATAAGTCTAAAAGAGCGCTCTTCCCATAGTGTCTTCCTATAAAATACCAAAAACCATATAAGATAAATGCCCAACAAAAATAGGGGAGCACAATCATTTTTGCTCTTTTTAGTACCGTACTTGACGTGACCGTTTTAGGATGAAACATTCCTGATATAAAAAAGAAAAGAGGCACGTGAAAACTATAAATATAGCCTTCTAGATTCGGGAAATTGTGACCATACACTACTAGAAATATAGAAAATCCTCTTGCTTGATCTATCCACCCTAACCGTTGTGCTGTCACTCTATGTGTGTTTAATTAAAACTTATTAGCTGCTTCACGTAACAGCTCATTGTTGTCTTCTTTGGCTTTCAGAACAAAGTCTTCGGCACCTGGAATGTCTTTTAGTGATTTTGAGTGCGCTTTCGCGAAAGCGTACAAACTCTCAATCCCTGCCATACGCGTTCCTACCTTTTTTGCGGCAGTATTAAAAAATCCTATGACCTCTTCTTCTGTTAAATTTACGGCTAACTTTTGGATACTCTCCATCGTGGCTAGTCGTTTTTCTTCTGGAAGATTGGCTAGTTTTTTTCCTAGTTTATTAATTTGACTCAATGCGGAAGCTTGTTGCTGTGGCGCCGCTTTTTGAGGTTGGGAATTGTTTTGTGATGGCTTTGGTTTTTGTTTTGCCCAAGAATCACGCAATCCTACGGTGCGGTTAAACACCAATTTTTCAGGCGTACTGTCTATATCTACATTAAAATATCCCATACGCTGGAACTGAAAACGATCTCCTATCTTGGCATCTGCCAGAAAAGGCTCTACATAGCCTGTAATCACTTTTAGAGACTCAGGGTTGATGTATTGCATAAAATCGGTGTCCTTGTCTCCATCGGGAGATTCGTGGTTAAATAAACGATCGTACAGGCGAATCTCTGCAGGAACCGCATGCGCAATAGATACCCAATGCAAGGTTCCTTTTACATGGCGCTTAGACGCCTCTGTACCACTTCCGGATCTACTTTCTGGATCATAGGTACAGTGTATTTCTGTAATCGTTCCGTTGGCATCTTTTACAACACCTTCGCCTTTAATAATATAGGCATTCTTTAAACGCACTTCCTTTCCAAGGGTCAGTCGGAAAAATTTATTTCCCGCTTCTTCTTTAAAGTCTTCGCGTTCTATATACAATTCACCACTAAATGGTACTTGATGTTCCCCTGCGTTAGGGTCTTCAGGATTATTTTCGGCAGCAACGAGCTCTTCTTTTCCCTCTGGGTAATTGGTAATGATCAATTTTACAGGATCAAGTACGCCCATCACACGGGTTGCCGTCTTATTGAGGTCTTCTCGGATATTAAATTCTAACAAAGAAACATCAATCACATTTTCGCGTTTGGCAACGCCTACGGTATCTATAAACTTACGAATAGCCGCTGGGGTATATCCTCTTCTGCGCAGTCCTGAAATGGTAGGCATACGAGGGTCATCCCATCCAGAAACAACACCATCTTCTACTAAGCGTAATAACTTACGCTTACTCATAATGGTATAGCTCAAGTTTAAGCGTGCAAACTCGCGTTGTTTTGTACGTACATCTTCTCCTGTATACACTTGGTCCAAAAACCAATCATATAGCTTTCTGTGAGGTTTAAATTCTAGCGAACATAAACTATGAGAGATTTGCTCTATATAATCACTTTCTCCGTGCGTCCAATCATACATGGGGTAGATACACCAATCATTTCCTGTACGGTGATGTTCTTTGTACATGATACGATACATCATAGGATCTCGCATCAACATATTGGGGTCTTCCATATCAATCTTCGCGCGAAGAATATGGGTGCCTGCTTCAAACTCTCCATTTTTCATTCGAGTGAAAAGGTCTAGATTCTCTTCTACTGAGCGATTGCGGTATGGTCCTGCCACACCAGGTTCGGTTGGCGTTCCTTTTTGGGTCGCTATTTCTTCACTGGTCTGGCTGTCTACATAGGCTTTACCATCTTTAATCATTTGGATCGCCCAGTCATACAACTTCTGAAAATAATCACTAGAATAACATTCTTTATCCCATTGATACCCAAGCCAAGCGACATCTTCTTTGATAGCATCTACATATTCTTGTTCTTCTTTGGCTGGATTGGTATCATCAAAACGCAAATTTACAGGCGCATTGTAGGTCTCCCCTAACCCAAAACTAATACATATGGCTTTGCAATGCCCGATGTGTAGATAGCCATTAGGTTCTGGCGGAAATCGAAAACGCAATTGGTCTTTTGTATAGCCATTTGCTAAATCGTCTTCTATAATTTGCTCTAAAAAATTAAGTGATTTCTGTGCTTCTGCCATTTCCTTAAAAATTGAAGATGTAAAATTACGGAAAAATCCTGCGGTACTATAGAAAAAGAAACCTTGTTCTTATTGTAACAATACTAGTAGGTGTACTACTGATAAAGAAAGTTTAAAGTAACTTTGTATTAAATTTAAAAGATTCTCGCTTTCGCGAAAACCAACTATGGGAAAAATTAAAGTTACCAATATTAGAGTGTATGCCTATCACGGTTGTCTCATCGAGGAAAAAAAAATAGGATCTGATTATCGTGTAGATGTTGAGGTAGAAGCCGATTTATCTAAAAGCGCTCAAACAGATCAACTAGGAGATACAGTAGATTATGTATTGCTCAATCATATCGTAAAAGAAGAAATGTCTATGCCTTCTCACCTACTTGAAACCGTTTGTGAACGTATTTTACAGCGATTTATCGATCAGGAGCCATTAATTCAGCAAGCCACCGTCATGGTTTCTAAATTGAATCCGCCTATTGGAGGTGATGTAGAAATGGTCACGGTAGAGCGGAGTAAACATAGAGAATAGATTGTTATTTTTATTCTGTACTCTTAAAAAAAATATTACATTTGCAATCACCTTAAAAAGGTATCGTGGCCGAGTGGCTAGGCAGTGGTCTGCAACACCATCTACAGCGGTTCGAATCCGCTCGATACCTCAACAAAAAGCAGCTTCAAATGAAGTTGCTTTTTTGCTTTAGTACATTTCACGAAAGTGTCAACCTTGAAGTAAAAGAAAACAACTCCACGCAACCTTTTTGATATACAAACATCTTATCTATAAACTACAGATCCTATGAACAAATATATACTCCTCTTGTTTGCTGCTTTTTCCCTTTTTTATGGATGTTCTTTACCTGATGATGATGTCGAAAGAAATCAAGAAGAAGATTTGGCGTTGCTCCTAGATCTATTTGAAGAGTTTGAAAC
>CAYGQJ010000006.1:0-83493 GCA_964351845.1 uncultured Flavobacteriaceae bacterium
CTGCGCGCAGGCAAGAAGGTTTGTGAAAGCAAGAAAAGTAGGATGACCATGCTGTTTATACATTCTTTCATAAAACGGCTTTCGGAATTAGAAATGGTTAAAAAGTAATCACAAATATTACGAATCGATCATTTACCTTCGTAACTATGAAAAATGAAGTGCTATTCATCCCAGACAAAATCGATATCGAACGTGATTCGATAGCAAATACATGGATTGATAATGGCGGAGAAGTTAAAAGAATTGGTAAGTTTTGGGAAAAACCAATACTCGATTCGAGAAGAGTTACGATCTATGGAATCGATACATTTAGCCTTGTTTTAGCCCAAGTAATTGGCGTATCACTCATTGAACCTAAAGATGAAGTCATACGTGATATTCCTGCAAAATGGATAAAAAGAAAAATTCATGTGACAGCCATTGCTGATATAAATACTTCTATATTTCCAACATTTATCAAACCCGTAAAACCCAAAACATTTACATCAAAAGTATATCATACACTTCAAGAATTCTTAACAGAAACAAAGGGTATTGAACCAAATGAAGAAATCATACAATCTGATATTATTCAAATTGATTCAGAAATAAGGGCATTTATTCTAGATAATCAGATCCTAGATCTAGCCATTTATGAAGGTGATGCTCATATCGCTTTCGCGAAAGCATTCTTAGAAGATTTTTTAAATAATCATACAATTGATCTACCTAAAACCTACGTCGTTGACATAGGGTATAACCATAAAGATGAATGGTTCATCATTGAATTTAACTCAAGTTGGGGAGCTGGCTTAAACGGTTGTGATCCCAACAACGTTATTTCTGGCATACGGGAAGCTACAGTGAATTCTTAAAACGGGGGCAAATAAAACTTTCAATACCTGTAAAATTCATGACATCCAAATTATGTAATAGAACTTCGTCATGAGATTCAAAAGCACAACAAAATAAGAGGACTTTGAAAAAGAATAGATTTTCTAGCTAGTAAAATTTGGATTAAATTAGCTTTAATGAATCCCACCTTCTTACAAACACCTATTGACTACCTAAAAGGCGTTGGCCCGAACAGAGCCGATCTGTTGCGTGCGGAGTTGGGCATTCATACCTACCAAGACCTCATCCACCTCTTTCCCAATCGATATATCGACCGGACACGGTATTATACCATTTCTGAATTAGAACGCAATAACGCCGATGTCCAAGTGATCGGGAAAGTGACCAGCCTCAAAATGATTGAGGGAAAAGGGAGACGTCTCGTGGCGACTTTTAAAGATGATGGCGGGTCGATGGAGCTGGTTTGGTTTCGAGGGCAAAAGTGGATTCGCGAAAGTATCAAGCTCAATACCGTCTATGTGATTTTTGGAAAAACCAATTATTACAACGGAAAGTTTTCGATGCCACACCCCGAAATGGAACTCCTCGCTGATCACGAAAAAAGTTTGCGAAGTGCCATGCAACCCGTGTATCCGAGTACAGAAAAATTGAGCAATAAAGGCATCACCAATAAGGTGGTCAATACACTCATGCAAACCCTCTTTTTGGAAGCCAAAAATCACCTCCATGAAAGCCTCTCAAAACCCATCATTGACAGCCTCAAATTGATGCCCAAAAGAGAGGCCTTATTAAACATACATTTTCCACAATCCCAAGCCGATTTAGCACGGGCGCAATACCGCTTAAAATTCGAAGAATTTTTCTACATTCAGTTGCAATTGGCGTTCAAAAATCGAACACATAAAACCAAAATAAAAGGCTATCCTTTTGAGGTTATTGGCAAAAATTTTAATACCTTTTACAACGAACATTTACCCTTCGAATTAACGGGTGCCCAAAAAAGAGTGCTCAAAGAAATTCGCGCTGATTTAGGGTCCAATGCGCAAATGAATCGCCTTCTGCAAGGAGATGTGGGTTCTGGGAAGACCATTGTGGCACTATTATCAATGTTAATAGCCCTTGACAACGGTTTCCAAGCCTGTCTGATGGCACCGACTGAAATTTTGTCAGTCCAACACTACAACGGGTTAGTTGAATTATGTAAACCACTAAATACCAGTATTTCATTACTTACAGGTTCAACCAAAACTTCAAATCGACGGATTATTCACGAACAACTCGAAAATGGCGAATTACAAATCCTTATTGGCACCCATGCATTGCTCGAAGATAAGGTGAAATTTAAAAATTTAGGGCTTGCGATTATTGATGAGCAACACCGTTTTGGTGTCAAACAGCGCAGTAAATTATGGCATAAAAATGAGTACCCGCCGCACGTATTGGTGATGACCGCCACCCCTATTCCGCGTACGTTGGCCATGACCGTTTATGGAGACCTCGATGTGTCCGTTATTGACGAACTTCCACCAGGTCGAAAATCGATCAAAACAGTACACAGATATGACGCGAATCGGCTGAAGGTTTTTGCCTTTATTCGGGACGAAATTAAGAAGGGCAGACAGGTCTATATTGTGTACCCATTAATCCAAGAATCGGAGGCGATGGATTACAAAGATTTGATGGATGGTTACGAGAGTATTTCGAGAGAATTCCCCCTCCCCGATTATCAGATTTCCATCGTTCACGGAAAAATGAAAACCGCCGACAAAGATTACGAAATGCAACGCTTCATCAAAGGCGAAACCCAAATCATGGTCGCCACTACCGTGATCGAAGTCGGCGTGAATGTACCCAATGCTTCCGTGATGATTATTGAAAGTGCGGAGCGTTTTGGATTGAGTCAGTTGCATCAATTACGAGGACGTGTCGGTCGCGGCGCTGAGCAGAGTTACTGTATTCTCATGACCAGTTTTAAGCTCTCTAGCGACTCCAAAACTCGTTTGGAAACGATGACCCGCACCAACGATGGGTTTGAGATTGCAGAAGTTGACTTGAAGCTTAGGGGCCCTGGAGATATCACCGGCACCCAACAAAGTGGCGCCTTGCATCTCAAAATAGGCGACATCATTCGGGATAATGATATTCTAAAAATAGCACGGAGTTACGCATGGGGCGTAGTGAAGGACGATCCCGCTTTCGCGAAAGCGGAAAACCAAATCATCCGATTTATGTATGCGCAAATGGTGAAGTTTAAAAATATCTGGAGTTTTATAAGTTAACCCACTATTTTTAACACGCTTAGAAGCAACCCTTTCGAATTTTTCGCATCTTCTTTTAAACAATCCTTATGAAAAGTGCTTATCGTTTCTCTTTATGTCTTATAGTATGCTTCACATTACTAACGAGTTGCGCTTCTGATGATGACTCAGGTGCAGAAATAACAACCCTCACATTTACGCATTATAGCACAATATCTTTTGGTTTTAGCAATTCACCTAGGCTACTCCCGCTATCTACAAAAAGTGGAGAAACTTCCTCTTTCTACAGATTTGTAGAAGGGTTTGACTATGAGCCTGGATTTGATTATGAACTACGCGTGTTTGAGACTCCTAATGATCCTGAATTACAAGATGCTCCTAGTGTAAGCTACGAACTTATCGAAGTGATCAGTAAAACACCGGGATCTACCACAGAAACGTTTGACGTGTGGCTAGGTACAAATTTTGGAGATACCACAGAATATTATACGTCGGGTACAGATCTCACAGGATTTCAACTTTTAGAGACCATCTCCATAGAATGTGGTGATGTATGCGATGCGTTGACGGCCGTTATTCCAGAGGATCGTTTTTCTTTGTTTGGCACTTTTACCAGAAACGACTCTAATAATTATACACTCATTAGTACATTCTTCAACTAAGTTACATAAAGAGTATCGGCTTACTCCAACATAACAGACTTCTAATAAAAGTCTGCGAATTCAAGATTTTTAGAGGCTAGAAATTCAAAAGCAACAGCACGGCTTTGCGACAAATTGATAGATTTCATCTTTTTTTAAAATTATATTTCAGAGTATCTATAAGTCCCAAACACACTACATACAGAATAGATGATGGTTAAGAATGATTCCGCTTTCGCGAAAGCGTAAAAACGAGCCACCCACTTGTTTGTATACATTTCTATCTGATTGTAGCCCCCCAATAAACCACTTTTAATACGCATATTTTATTTCTTCTACGCTATAGAAAAAATCTCTTTTCTATAATGCCATACATTCTTCTAAGGAATAGCCTCATCTCATAAAAAGAAAAAAGACGGGTAACAAAACACTTATCTGAAGAACAACAGAGCATAAAATTAAAAACAAACAACATGAAAAAATTACTTTTAGCAGCCACTTTTATAGGGAGTATCTGTTTTACAAACGCTCAAACACATACAAATGTAGGGGTTAATTCAGGAGCCGGAATAGCTACTGATAATAGTAGCTTCTTTGGTGCAAATGCTGGTCAAAACAGTGTAGGCGTAGAAAATACCTTTGTTGGTTACCAAACGGGGTCAAATAATACCGGAACTAGAAATACCTTAATTGGCGCACGTGCAGGACAAGACAATACTTCTGGGCAAAAAAACACCGCTATAGGATGGGCCGCTGGTAGAAGAACTACGACTGGGCAATCAAATACATCACTAGGAGACAGTAGTGGATATGTAAATACAACAGGAAGTAACAATGTAAACATTGGGGTTCATGCTGGATATTTAAATAGTACTGGCTCCTCCAATGTTAACGTTGGAACTTGGGCGGGGGACCAGAATACAAGTGGCGTGGACAATACAATCATAGGTACGATGGCAGGATTTAACAACCTTGGGTCTAGAAATATTTTTATTGGTCACGATGCTGGAAAACAAGAACTTGGTAGTGATAAACTATACATTGACAACTCTGACACTTCTTCTCCATTAATACACGGTGATTTTACTACTGATGAAGTAGCCATAAACGGAAAATTAGGGATTGGCACGAACTCTTTTATTGATGGGGCTGATATCTATAGCTTATCTGTAAACGGAAAAGTAAGAGCAAATAGTGTCAAAGTTTATACAGATTGGGCTGATTATGTATTTGAAGACTCCTATACGCTTTCTACTCTAGAAGAAGTAGAACAACATATCAAAGACAAAGGGCATTTAAAAGATATTCCTAGTGCTCAAGAAGTAGAAGAACATGGCATTGAATTAGGAGAAATGAACAAGCTTTTGCTACAAAAAGTAGAGGAATTAACATTGTACTTGATAGCGCAGGATAAAGAAATTAAGGATCTGAAAAATGAAGTAGCTGCTATTAAAACTAACAAATAAGAAGGATGAGACATTTAAAATATATATTTCCCATCCTATTCGTAGCTTTTTCTTTTACTAGCTATGCGCAAGACAGCAAGTCGTTTTTATTGGAAGTACAAAATAACAACTACAAGCCTACTTTTAATGCGACGACAGGAGATTATACGATTGATAATACATTACGAAATGCACAAGATATCAATCAGCAATTTTCTGATTTAGTTTTAACGGATGCTATAGATATAAATAGTATCGATACAGATGAGAGTAAACAACTGGTCTTTCTAAATACAGAAAACATAAATCATACGAGATTATATGAGATTTTAGATTATTTGGTTAACTCATACACTTATTATATAGGGTATACAGAAATCGAAACCTATGAAACATTAGCCACACCTGACGATTTTGAAAATGCTAGTGGTTTTTGGATTTCTGATCCAAACCAATATGAGCTACGAATGATTAGAGCCGAAGAAGCTTGGGATCTAACGACTGGGAATCCAGATGTTATTATTGGCATAGCTGATACTGGATTTCACGTACCTAATGATGATTTAGTTACTGAAATTATTGGAGGTATAGGCAACTATGAGACTGTAGCAGGCTATGGCCCAAATCATTGGAACATTGGAAAACATGGAACACGGGTATCTAGTATGGCTTCTGGCGCTACCAATAATGGGACTGGATCTGCATCCATTGGTTACGACACTAAGATGATCGTAATGTTTTCAACATCCACATATGGTCTAAAACTCTTATCAAACCAAGGAGCGAAAGTTGTCAATGGAAGTTTTGGAGGGCCCGTAAATAGTGTCAATAATGGCTCAGGGCAAGATAATATAAATGACATCATCGATAACGGTACTGTAGTAGTTGCAGCAGCAGGAAATGGACCTGAATCTGGAAACGCCTCGACAGGGCTTAATGGTGTTATTAGCAATGAATCTTATGCGAGTCGCTATTATGTACCTGCTTCTTACAAGCATGTTATTTCTGTCTCTACGGTAGGGGATAAAAATGATATTGGGAGCACTGCTATTGATTATTACAATTGGAAAGGCGTTCATAAACTAGCTACGGAAGCAGTGTTTCCAAATGGAGGGTATTATTCAGGATCTGGTGGTATTCCCATAAATGAACCTTTTGTCACTGCACAGCATAATGACTCCGTAGACATTGTAGTCCCTGCTTATAGAGGATCTCCTTATGCTTTAAACAACAATGTCCCAAATTACAACTTTACACATCCTAGTAAAGATGCCGTATTAGGAACCTCTTTCTCTGCTCCTATTGTTTCTGGAACTGTTGGACTCATGTTCTCGGTCAATTATTGCTTAACGCCAAAAGAAGTGGAATCAATCCTCAAGTTAACTGCCGTAAAAATAGATAACATGCCAGAAAATCTAGCGTACTACGGAAGGCTTGGTGCAGGTATGCTCGATGCCTATGAAGCCGTTAAAATGTCTAAGGACATGGCAGATGAGTTTGGTACTGTTCAAGTGAAAGATAGAATTTTATACCGTTGGTTTTACAAATTAGAAACGGCTCCTTATGAAATAAAAATGACTAATAATGATGTGACAGGAAACGCACGTTTAAAATTTAAGGCTAGAAATAATATTGAAATTCTAAGTGGTGATTACTATCCAGAAACAGGTGGATACATCGATTTGTCTATAGATGCGACATTACCCTTAGATAATTGCCCTCCTCCCGTATCGTTTGCTAAAACAGCAGCTACAAATAAAGAAGGAGCTACCTCGCTTACAAGTTCAACGTTTAAAATGTATCCAACCTTGATCGATAAAACGATGACTATTGAAAAACTGGATGCTAGAAACAGCCAGAAAATAACTATTAGAATTTTTAATTTCTATGGCGATTTGGTTTTTGAAGCTTCCAATATCAAGGATTTAAAAACCTTATTAAACCTAGAAAAACTAACATCGGGTATACACATTGCAAAAATCTACGATGCTAATGATAAAGAATTAGAAACTTTAAAAATTGTAAAAAAATAACACCTTTCTATTATAATACTGCCTCTTTGTACATTTCAATTATCAAAGAGGTAGTTTTATTCGCTATCCTCATTAAAGTCATTCTAACACGACAAGATTCCACGGGAAATGATCGACTTCAAGGTTGATTTGGATCTCCCCGTCTATAGAAAACTTGGCGACGGCTCCTGCTTCATTCCCAACAGCATCTAGATACCGATAGCCAATCAACCAAGCGTCTAGGCTAGCGACATAGGTAAAGGTCGTTCGCTCAATATTTGTCCACCCATTCTCGGTAGCAAGTGTATTTAATGCCGGGGTAATCTCTACAAAAGTGGTTTCTTGAGAAGCAATATCGTACATGGCTGGAAAATCAGGAACCACCGAAGGCTCCGATTGCATAAAGGTAAAATAGAGTTTTCCATCAACAACCTGCTCTGAGCCATCTAAAAACCGATTAAAAGAGGAAGGTCCCGTTTCTAAGACTGTAAAAGTCGTGGCATCATATCGAATATAGGTGTTATTACTTAAGAAGGTATAAAAATCATTAGCATCCCCAAAGACAAGTCCGAAGATATGCACCCCTGCAAGCACATCTAGATTGAGCACCTCCACCGCATCCGTATTGACCACCACAAGCGTGGCTTGCTGTCCGCCACTCACAGCCGTCTGATTTTCATAAAAAACCAATCGTCCATTACGATAGGCAGGAATGCTATTTTGAGATAGCGCACCGATTTGAAGATCAGACACCACACCAGAATTCAAGCTAATCACACGCAGTCGTAAGTTGTCAAATGCATTAGAATCGTTATAGCCTGAAAATACTTCTTGCTCTGAATTGATCGTCCAACTCCGAAACTCCGTATCAGATTCTTCAAAAAAGTTCATTCCTGAAGAGAGACTTCCGGTGCGTACATTTTTTAACCACACCATATTCCCTGAGTACAAACCTGCCACATCTCCTGCAATTTCTACGCGTTGTATGTTCGGGCTAATCGCTTCTAGTGCTGCGATATCTGAAAAGCGCCCCATCTGATCAAAAGCGGTAAATTGATACTGAAGTAGCTCGGTATCACTCGAAAAATTAAAGAATGAAAAATCGGGAAAGTCAGTAGCTGTATCAACCACCACAGGATCATCATCTGTGTCTGAGCAACTGCATAGCAAAACAGTGCACAACATAAGGGTATATATAAAATACCTCATCGCTTTTTTTTTAGAAAGATACTTAAAATGTGGATGAATTCTAAGACCAGACAAAAAAAAAGCCCGTACTAACGGGCTTTTAGATTGATATCTGGTTGAACGCAGGTGAAGATTAGTTATTGAGGATTAAAAACCAGTAGTTCTCGACGGCAATCGAAACCTACCTATTGAGAATTCAATACGCATAGTTCTCGACTGCGCTCGAACAGACATGAACACTTTTTATATAGTTATTCAAAAAGCAGATGTGTATCTAATTAATATCCTTCCCTTTTTTAAGCTTCTCAATATTCGCTTGTACGTTGGCTTTAGAAGCGGGATTAGGTGCATTTTTTAAGGCTTTCTCAAGATACTTAATGGCTGCTTTATAATCGCCTTTTGCTGAATACAGTCTACCTAAACCATACTGCGTAGGCCATGCATTGTTATTTTTCTTTGCATTGGTTTTGAAGACTTCTTCTGCTTTTTCAAGATTTCCTCCAGCGATTAACTGTCTTCCGTATCCATGTAATTCTATCGCAGTGGCTTGATCAAATACGCTTTCCATTTCGGCAATGGCTTCATTGGGTTTTCCCATTTGATTTAAAATAGCCGATTTAACCTGTGCATTGGCAAATGTCTTTTGACTAAAAAACCAGCCCTCTTGTGCATTATTGATCCACTCCAATGCTTTTTCCATATTGCCTGCACTAAAAGCATATTGCGCGGCATTTTCCCATGCTTGGCGATTGAATCCTTTTCCATCTCTTAGCGTATTACTGATATCATTCATCACAATAGAAGTCACATCAAATCCAATAGTAAAAGGGATTTTTTTTTTCTCCCATTGCAACGCCACCGTTGCCGATGTGGCATCTACTGCTGTAAACTGATAGGTTAGTAATTCTGTGTGTGCGATTTCTTTAGTGCTTACTTTCACGCGCAAGGCATCCTCATTTTCATCATAGAAGTAACTTCCCCAAGAGGTTGCATTGTTTGAAAAGATAATCGTCGCCGTATTGTCCTCTGCAAGGGCAACATGTAGCCCGTATGTCCCTGCTTTGATTGGTTTTCCTTCGACCGTTGCATCATGGGTTAATGTGACCACAGTGTTCTCATCAGCTCCAGCACGCCAAGGCGCCGCTGTTGATGTTCCAAATCCAAGATTTTGAAATCCATAATGAGCCAATGGCGTTCCCCATATCTTACGCCCGCGTACGCTAGGCCTAGAATACGCTATGGTAACATCCGAAATTCCTACTGTTTGACTCACCGTTGACTTTTGACTTGTCGCAGGAGTTTTGATTTGTGCAGTACTGTCAATACTAAACACAAGAAAGCAGATTACCGATAGGGCAATCCATTGTTGCATATTTTTCATTGTAAGGTTGTTTTTAGAGTTTAAAATTACGAGACCAGAATACATTATAGTGTTATGCTCTTGTTAAAACCTACTCGGTCAATAGATTTTTAACATACTGGTCAAAATCTGTTTTAAAATCGATAAATTTTTGTCCCGTAGCTGCCCCATTAAATCCTGTATGAATCCGGCGCACCTTCCCTTCTTTATCTATAAAAATAGAGGTTGGATAAGAGATAATATGATTGAGCATTGGCAATTTTTCTTGTGCCAATTTTTTATCCTCACTACCATATTGTGCCAATAAAATAGGATACGGAATCTCCAAACGATCTTGTAAACGCTGTATGCTTGCAAATGCCTTTTCTTGCGTGGGTGCATATTCAAAAGCGAGTCCTATAATTTCAAAATCCGGGTTTGGGTGTTGCTTGATATAGGCCGCATAAAATTTAGATTCTTCCAAGCAATTTGGGCACCAAGAGCCTAATATCTGCACAAGTACTACTTTATTTTTATACCGTTCATCATCAAGAGACACCATCGTACCATCTGCTTTTGGAAACGTAAACGCTAGCCCATCATACCCCTCTTTGATGTAGGTAAGATCTGTCGCCTCTGGGAGCTCATACGTTGAATTTCGCTTAGCGCGAAAGGGTTCTTTCCAGTGATTCCCGCTATAAAAATGACCTTCGAGCGTACTGTCTGTGGCTGTGGCTGTAAAGAGGAAAGCATGAGCTCCGTCAAAAGTAGAAAGCTGTAATTGATCTCCGTCCATGACACCTTCCAAAAATCGATAATCCCCTGTGGTGGTTCTAAACGTTCCCGTCACCTGACGTCCCTCTTGTTTAAAAATTCCTTTAGCGATGTAGGTATCTTCTGGGCCGTTTTCACTGAACACCGTCTCCCAATTCCCCGTGATATTGGTAGTGGGGGTTTTCCCGCTTTCGCGAAAGCGTACACCGTCTCCATAGATCATTTGAAACGGAACGACACGATCTAAACTAGGTTTGATAAAATCACCCGTAATCTGATTGCCATCATCGCTAAATACTCCTTGAAAATACCCTTCAAACACAGGTGTCTGAATCCGAATTTCATTGCCGTTGATTTCAATTTCATCCACGGTAATGCGTTCTTCTGCATTTTGAATCACAAGAGTACCGTTGTCTTTTACTTCAAAAATAAACGGGAGTTGTTTGGTATCCTGAACATCTAACGTAGCCCGCCAAAAACCAATCTGAAGCGTTGGGGGTTTTGTTTCGCACGAAAGTGCACTAAGACATACCAAAAGGAGTAAAAAATTTTTCATAGTAAGATATCAGCTACTAAAGTCTGTAAGGTCTTCGTATTCCTTACAAGATACACGAATATACTGCAAAAAAAATCGCTTACAGACGAATCTGTAAGCGATTTTTGAACGTATGTGATTCCTTTTATTGTTTTATAAACTTCTTACTGATAAGGCGTTGCCCATCATTAATCTGCATGATATACACGCCTTTATGTAAGCCTTCAATAGCTGTTGCTCCGCTGAATGCATCTTGCATTACCACTTGCCCTAGCATCGTATACACCGTGTAATTGACCACTCTAGAATCTGCCATTTGGATATGTAGCCTATCGTCTTGCGTTGTGAACTGCACCTCAAAAATAGGGGCTTCAGATCGTAACGGGCCGTCGGTTTTGATCGTTGGAACAACGACCGCATTTCTATTGGCACTAATGGTCACTGCATAATCTTCTACTTCACCATACGAGAACGTCTCACAAGCCGTTGGGTTTCCATTCCACTTCATAGACACACGCATTCTGGTGGTTCCTTCTAATGCACTTGTAGGCACTGTAAACGTATACGAAAGGTTCCCCGCACTTGATGTCGATCCTGTCACTACTTTTTCTGAACTATCAAAGGTTCCGTTTTGGTTAAAATCAATCCAAACACCCCAGTTTTCTGTGTATGATTGTCCCGAAAAACCAACGCTCAATACGATGTTATTTGAACCATACCCTATGACACCTGTTTGATTGGTAAAGTCTGCATACCCTCCATTGGCTGCTGTCGTATTGGAAATACCACCGACACCGACAAAATCAATGTATTCATAGTTTACGTTATTTCCTCCTGAAGAACAGTAATTTAAAACAACAGCATCTGTAGTAACTGAGACGGTATTACTCGCATTTGAAACATTGGATGCGGCATCTTTAGCACGAACACTAAAACTGTAGTTGGTTGCTGGACTTAATCCAGTGACCGTATAACTTGTCGACGATGGGTTTCCAATGACGGTGCTTCCTTGATACACTTCATATTCAGTCACGCCTACATTATCTGTTGCAGCATTCCATGAGAGTGTTAGTGATGTTTCTCCTACGCTTGAAGCGGAAAGATTTGCTGGTGCTGTAGGTGCTTGTGTATCGCCTGCAGGCGGAGTACTACCTTCTACCGTATGGGCTCCAAGATCACTAGCCGTATTAGATGGAAAGTTATCCCATTCTGACGTTGTGTAGGTGGTTGAAGGCGACACTACGGTCGCTTTTCTACGTAACGTCACATCTTTTGCAAAATTGGAACTACCGCCATTAAACGTTCCGATGATGTCAATAAGCACTCCATTTTTGAATAACCCCACGGCATCATTTCCATTAAAACTAATGACTGTATTTGTGGTCGTGGTATTAGCTACGCCTGTAATCGTGGAATTTGCTGAACTATGTGCTACCACATATACAGCTGCATCATTTAATGAACCATTCAATGCAAAATCAGCACTCCAACTGCCTGCTCCATTGGTTTGTTTTCTTAATGAATATGCAGATAAACTAACTGAAGCTCCAGTGAAATTAGCGATTTCTACTGCTTTATTAAAAGATGATCCTTCTATATATTCAGAGAAGAATAATTCTGACGCTGCAGGATTTCCAGGATTCCCTGGGTTTCCGGTGTTGCCGTCAAATCTATCTTCGGCTTGTGCGCCTCCCCATATTTGAGTGGCGAAAGCTGGATTGTCTATAAATGGGTTTCTGTTTCCTTGAATCCCTGCTAATACCTCGTTACGGGTATCTTCAAAAGCGTTGACAGGGTCTTCTACATTCCATTGCAAGAACAGGTCAATCATATTGGCATCACTAGCGACTGCATTTCCGATACCGACATTAGAAGGCAAACACCGATTCCCATACCGTACATACATAAATAACATCATACGCGCGACATCGCCTTTCCACTCATCCCCTGGGTAAAAATGCCCTTGTGCTGTGACGCCTGCATTTCCTGAGCCATCTGCATACTTACGGTTGCTTCGTTGGCCATTCAATTGTATATCGCTTGGACGGATATGGTGTGCATCGGCGCCTGGGCCTGTCGTACCCAAGTTGGGGTTTCCTAATGATTTTGGGTAGGCATGTTCTCTGTTCCACTCTCCCGAGCTTCCTCCATTTAAGTTTTTATCTCTTGATCTATCGGTAAGGGTATTTCCGTCCGTATCGTCATATCCGTAAATCAATAAGACATTATTCGAATTGGTGGGATCTAGATCTGCCACTTTTAATGCGTCCCATACACCGGGTGTATAGGTTAAGAAAGTCGTGTGGGTGTTCGTCACTTTGGTGGACAATTCGGCCTGTAAAGACGCTCCTTGTAAGGTCAGGTTAACATCATCATAATATGATGGAATTTGACTGTATGCAATAGATGCAACACAAAATAAGGCTAAAAAAAGTAATGATTTTTTCATAAAATTATGTTTGGGTTCGTATTCTTCTACAAAAGTAAAAATTATAATATAAGCAACTTATTATTAAATCGTTATCCTTATATCACGCCGCGAATCTAACAGAAAAATAACGCTATTCCTATGCGTGCATATCATACGAGCGCTAGGATACTAACACAACAAAAGTAATATCTTAAATATCAAACAATTAAATCAAAAAGTATTGTTAATAATTCTTATTACAAAATTGTTGAAAATATCTATTAGATAGTTTTACGACTTCTTTGTCTACTAAGCATCTTATTATATCTTTGCCAACTTATTAAATACCTATTTTAATTCATGAAAATATCCTATAACTGGCTGAAGCAATTTATCAAAATAGATTGGGATGCAGAGAAGACTGGAGAGCTTTTAACCGATTTGGGTCTTGAAGTAGAAGGCATCGAATCGTACCAGAGTGTAAAAGGAGGCCTTGAAGGTGTTGTAATTGGACACGTACTGACGTGTGAGCAACACACAAATGCAGATAAACTAAAAGTTACTACAGTAGATATAGGACAAGAGACACCTGTTCAGATCGTGTGTGGCGCCCCTAATGTTGCCAAAGGGCAAAAGGTACCCGTGGCTACGATAGGCACTACCTTATATACAGAAGAAGGTGAAGCGTGGACGATCAAAAAAGGGAAAATTCGTGGCGAAGAATCACACGGTATGATTTGCGCTGAAGATGAATTAGGACTTGGAAAAAGTCATGATGGAATTATGATACTAGATGACAGCTTGGTTCCTGGAACACTGGCTGCCGATGTATTTGAAATAGAGAATGATCAGGTTTTTGAGATCGGACTTACGCCTAACCGTGCCGATGCGATGAGCCATCTAGGGACCGCTCGTGATCTACGTGCAGGCCTCATGCAACACGATAGTACTCCGGAGTTAATTACGCCTTCTAACTCTTCATTTAAAATAGAAAACAGACTTAATAAAGTCGATGTGTCTGTTGCAGATGGAGAACGTGCACCTAGATATGCAGGTCTCGTCATCAGTGGTCTTAAAGTGTCTCCATCTCCAGCATGGATTCAACATCGTTTAAAAGCAATAGGATTAACACCTATCAATAACATCGTAGATGTTACCAATTATGTTTTACACGAATTAGGTCAACCCTTACACGCCTTTGATCTTTCAAAAATTAAAGGCAATAAAATAGAAGTTAAAACGGTAGAAAAAGGAACGAAATTCACCACATTAGATGGTGTTGAGCGCGAACTACACGAGGAAGATTTGATGATCTGTGACGGAGAAAAACCGATGTGTATCGCAGGTGTTTTTGGAGGTCTGGATAGTGGTGTTACAGAAAGTACCACAGCTATTTTTTTAGAAAGTGCTTATTTTAATCCTGTATCTATACGAAAAACAGCAAAACGTCACGGCTTGAATACAGATGCATCTTTCCGTTTTGAAAGAGGAATCGATCCTAATATTACAGATTATGCCTTGATGAGAGCGGCTGTTTTATTATTAGAAATCGCTGGTGGAGAAATTACCAGTGAGATTGTAGACATCTATCCAAAAAAGATCGAAGACCAACAAGTCTTCTTAAGTTTTGAAAATGCTACAAAACTCATCGGAGAAGAACTACCTAGAGAACAGATTAAAGCGATTCTATCTTCTTTAGATATCAAGATTAATAATGTGACTGAATCTGGTTTAGGAATGACCATTCCTGCCTACCGAAATGACGTTACTCGTGAAGCCGATGTCATTGAAGAAGTCTTACGTGTATACGGGTACAACAATATTAATTTTGGAAATAAATTAAACGCTACCGTCGCCAACTCTTCTAAATTTGAAGATCATAAAGTACAAGATGTTGTTGCTAATCAACTCGTTGCTCAAGGATTTTATGAAATCATGGCCAATAGTTTGACAACACCTAGTTACGGAGACTATTCTGAGCTTATACACGCAGAGAACAACGTGACGATGCTGAATCCTTTAGGACAGGAATTAAGTGTTCTGAGAAGATCTATGCTGTTTTCTGGACTGGAAGCGATCTCTTACAACAATAACAGAAAACGTACCGATATTAAATTCTTTGAATATGGTAAAACCTACCATAGCTATGAATCAGGTACGGTAGAAAACAAACACCTTTCGCTTTTTGTGACTGGAAATCGTCATGCAGAACATTGGAAAGGCACCAATGATACCACTGATTTTTTCTATCTAAAAGGGATTGTACAATCCGTTTTGGATCGACTTGGAATTACAAGAGGAAGAACGGCTACTGTTAAAAATGATATTTTTTCAGAAGCGGTAAGTATTCAACTTGGCAAAACAAAACTGGTAGAATATGGTCCTATAAAAAAGGCTGTTCTTAAGAAGTTTAATGTATCACAAGACGTGTACTACGCAGACTTTAATTGGGATAATATCATAGAGGTTGCTAAGCGAAATAAAATCAAGTTTCAACCCATCCCAAAATATCCATCCGTTCGTAGGGATTTTGCATTATTATTAGATACTTCGACGCGATTTGAAGAAATCCACACCCTTGCAAAACAAACGGAAAAGCAGCTCCTTAAAGACATTCAACTATTCGATGTCTACGAAGGCAAGAATCTACCAGAAGGGAAAAAGAGCTATGCCGTGAGTTTCTTATTGCAAGATGAGCACAAAACACTTACAGACAAGCAAATTGACAAAGTCATGAATAAACTACAACAGCGTTTTGAGAAAGAATTAGGCGCTAGTTTACGATAATACGCATTTGAGTGTTACGAAATGTATTGTTTATCAAAAGCCCTGTTTTTTAAAAAAACAGGGCTTTTTGTTTCACATTTATAAAATAGAGGTCGTTGCCACAGTACGTATTGACATTTATTCTAAAACTGCGTATCTTTAAAATAAAAAAAAATGCTACTTCAACGAACAAACATTCAGGACAAACTCATCAAAGAACGCAGTAGGAATGAAACAGGAGAAGACATCCTTACCCAAGTACAACGTGTTTTTAAAGAAGACCGCTTACGCGAAAAAGGGATCATAGACACTCTAAAAGGGGTTGATAAAGACGATTTTGTCCCTTTTAATTTTGACCTTCTCGATGCTGAGCGAATCTTTCATGTTAAACAAATCAAGAAAATTTGTATTAATTATCGTTTACGGTTTCTAGATTCTAAGTACTTTAAAGGAAAATATCCACAAGGGGCTTTGGACGAAATCAAATATCTAGAAAACAAACATGATACAACACTCAATGGATTTAAAATCATAGCACCTTCAAAAATGTTTGTGCTAGAAAAAACAGATGATCCTTTGCTATTTGCACCTATGGGAAATGGGTATTTTTATCTCATCCACAAATGGGGAAATGATCTTCATCCATTACGTAAATTGATGATGTGGCCTTACAAATCTTTTGAGAACCTCATCGTTCTGATTGTGCTTCTAAGTCTGATCGCTACCGCATTGATTCCTGATGGATTATTTACTAAAAATCAAGATTTCTCTCAAGATATCATGGTTTTCTTCTTTATGTTTAAATCTATTGCTGCAGTGGTTTTATTTTATGGATTTGCATTAGGAAAGAACTTTAACCCTGCTATTTGGAACAGCAAATATGACAAAACACGCTAAATGAATATACTCCCAAAATCTGATTACGAAAAAGTTTTTGACGGCTCTCAAATTACGACACAACACATAAAATTACTTCTAGAAGAATCTGGGATTACAAGTATTGCGAGAGATGATGGAGAAAGCGCCTTACGTAGCGGATTTGGAGTAGCTCATGGCAATGATGTCAAATTATTTGTCAATAAAAAAGACGTGTTGAAAGCAAAGCATATCATTGCTAGCAACACAGATACCTTAGATACTGAACATATACCTGATGCTGACCTCGAAGCATTGGCCAAACAAAAAGACCCTGTAATCACGATGACGACTTCTAAAAATAAAGAAACCTATACCAGATCGCCTTTCAATCTATTTTTAAATATCCTCATTATCATATACTCGATATGGAGATTATCACCACTTCTCAATGGCGAATCCTTACCGACTTGGCGTATTGCATTGAATGGAGGCCTTATTGTTTTCTCTGGATGGGCATTGATCAATCACTTTCGCAAAAAAGAAGACTAGAAGCATCATAAAAGATGCAATAACGATATTAAAAGTAAAATGTATGCTGGTTTGTTTTGCTTTCGCGAAAGCGTAAAAATAGGTATCTAAACTATTTTACAAGCACTGATATCCTACTGATACATACTATCGCGTAATTCTTTAATTTTTGGATCGCTCATATACTCATCAAAAGTCATATAGCGATCTATCACCCCTTTTGGGGTTAATTCAATCACTCTATTACCTACGGTTTGAGCAAATTCATGATCATGCGTTGTTAACATCACCGTGCCTTTAAAGTTTTTTAACGCATTATTAAATGCCGTAATCGATTCTAGGTCCAAGTGATTTGTAGGTTCGTCTACCATCAGTATGTTAGCACGTTTCATCATCATTTTACTGATCATACAGCGTACTTTCTCACCTCCTGAGAGTACATTAGACTTCTTCAATGCTTCTTCCCCACTAAAGATCATTTTACCTAAAAATCCGCGTAAATGTACTTCTTCTCGTTCTTCTTCGGTTTGTGCATATTGACGTAACCAATCTACCAGATTCAAATCTGCCGATTGGAAATATTCAGAATTGTCCAGCGGCAAATACGATTGTGTAGTTGTAATTCCCCAAGAGAATTCTCCGCTATCTGCCTTTTGTTTGTCATTAATGATTTCGTAAAAAGCAGAGGTGGCTCTACTATCTCTAGAAAACAATACTGCTTTATCTCCTTTTGCAAGGTTAATGTCTATCTTTTTAAATAAGACTTCGCCATCAAGAGATGCAGACAATCCTTGTGTATTAAATATTTGGTCTCCTGCTTCGCGATCGCGATCAAAAATAATTCCTGGATAGCGTCTACTAGAAGGCTTGATCTCTTCTATATTGAGCTTATCAATCATTTTCTTACGAGAAGTTGCTTGCTTTGACTTTGCTACATTGGCACTAAAACGAGCAATAAATTCTTGTAATTCCTTTTTCTTTTCTTCTGCTTTTTTGTTTTGCTGTGCTCTTTGTCTAGCTGCTAGTTGAGAAGACTCGTACCAGAAGGTATAGTTTCCGCTGTAATGCGTGATTTTATTGTGATCTATATCAGATATATGCGTACATACAGCATCTAGAAAGTGTCTATCGTGAGATACGACAATCACACAGTTTTCATAGTTTGCTAAGAAGTTCTCTAACCAATTGATGGTTTCGTAATCCAAGTCATTGGTAGGCTCATCCATGATGAGTACATCTGGATTTCCAAAGAGTGCTTGCGCAATAAGCACTCGTACACGCTGTTTTCCATCAAGGTCAGCCATTAATGTATAGTGATGCTCTTCTTTTATCCCTAAATTAGAAAGCATAGCCGCCGCATCACTGTCTGCATTCCAACCATTCATTTCATCAAATTGCAGTTGTAACTCCCCTATTCGATCTGCATTTTCATCAGAGTAATCTGCATAAAGTGCATCTATTTCTTTCTTAATCGTGTACAGAGGCTTATTTCCCATGACCACGGTTTCTAGAACATTGTACTCATCATATGCATAATGGTTTTGTTCTAGGACAGACATACGCTTTCCTGCTTCTAGATGAACGTGCCCTGAGGTAGCATCTTGTTTTCCTGAGAGGATTTTAAGAAATGTAGATTTTCCAGCACCATTAGCGCCAATAATACCATAGCAATTGCCTGAAACAAAGGCGGTGTTTACTTCATCAAATAAAATACGTTTTCCAAACTGTACTGATAAATTAGAAACTGAAAGCATACGATGTATCTGTTTATATTTTGAGCCTGCAAAAGTACCAATTCTTGAAGAGATTGCGAAGCAGATTCAAGGGATACTAGTATTATTATTTGAATTTATACTGCAAACCCAAATTAAAACAAAATCTACGGTGTGTATGGGTGCAAAAAACATTCTTTTTTTAAACATACAAATGCAGGTTTTAACTTCTAATTAACAATACAGTTTCTTAGTAAAAGTTACATTTGAAAGTTCATTTATAATTTATACCGTTATCACTTATACTCAACGACATATAACTTTTACTGGAATCTTACCGATTCTTTTGTCACTATTTGTACTTAGTTCTTGTGACACTGATGGCAACAAAGATTCTGAAGGAACATATCTTGGCGGAGAAATTGTGAATCCAAAAAGAGGGTATGTACTCCTACAAAAAAATGATGAGATTTTAGACTCTATCCCTTTAGATGCTCAAAATCGTTTTATTTATAAATTTAAAGACTTTGAACCTGGACTCTATCGATTTATTCACAGAGAGCATCAGCTTATACATGTAGAACCAGGTGACAGTATTATGCTACGAGTTAATACGTTGGAGTTTGATGAATCTTTAAGCTTCTCAGGAAAAGGTGCTGAGCGTAGCCGATTCTTAATAGATATGTACCTTAATTGGGAATCTGAAAACAAAGGGTTTACGCAGTATTACCAAAGAGAGCCAAAGGATTTTGAAAATCTATTGGATTCCATTCACCGTGCAAGACAAAATCAATTAGAAAAATTTTACGAAAAGTACGAGGTTTCTGATGCCTTTAAAGAAATTGCAGAGGCTGCTGTCAATTATGATAACTATCAACGAAAAGAAAGTTATCCTTTCTCACATTATAAGAAAAATAATAAGGTGAGCTTTATTGAAGAATTGCCATCAGACTTTTATAGCTTTCGCGAAAGCATCAATCTCAACAATGAAAATCTAATCGATCTTTATGCGTATCAACGGTATATAAATGCATTTCTAGATCATCAGGCCTACAAAGAATACTGTCAAGACCTTTCTTACAACACAGTGTCTTTCTCACATAATTATCACGAAATAAAGATTATTGACAAGTTTATTCAACATCCCAAGCTTAAGGACATGAAGCTGCTTAGAACGGCTACTATCTTTATAGCGAACAGCAACGACAAAAGGGCTGTTGATGAAATTTTCAGTCTATTATCTGCATCTATCACGTCTCCTGATGTAAAAAGTAACGTTGAAAAACTGTATGATTCCCATAAAAAAATGGAAGCTGGAAATATTATTCCCGACCTAATGCTCATTGATGCTGAGCAACGTATGGTTACCTTATCAAGTAGAATCAAAAAGCCAACGGTGCTTTATTTTTGGTCCTACAATAATCATATGCACTTAGAAGAATCACATAAAAAAGCCAAAGATTTACAATCCAAATACCCAGAATTTAATTTTATTGGAATCAACGTAAACGATGAGAACAATAAATGGGTAAAACATGTTAAACAGCATAATTTTAATGCTGCTAAAGAATATCGCTTTGACAATGCCCGAGAAGCCAGAACATCACTTGTTATCAATGATTTGAGTAAAACAATTGTATTAGATAAAAAAGGGAAAATACTAAATAGTCACGCTAATATACACCGTACAGATTTTGAAAGCGAACTCCTCGCCTATCTCAATCAGTAGCTAATTTTTAGTCTAGCTTCGAAGTGTTGTACGTCATCTATTTAAAAATCAAGGTACATTCAGCTTTCAATTGCACACCTGTCGTATCAACGTTGACGTTTCCCAAGTAAAAAAACAGAAAAAGCCGTTTCAATTATGAAACGGCTTTTTATATGTTATCGGAACGTTTTTCTTAATTTCCTTTCTTATAATCTGCTAAAAATTTAGCAAGACCTATATCTGTTAATGGATGCTTTAACAATCCTTCAATAGACGATAGAGGTCCTGTCATTACATCGGCTCCTATTTTTGCACAATCTATAACATGCATGGTATGACGAACAGATGCTGCAAGAATTTCTGTTTCAAAAGCGTAATTATCATAGATATGACGAATCTCTGCGATCAGATTAAGTCCATCTGTAGAAATATCATCAAGGCGTCCTATAAAAGGAGATACATAGGTAGCACCTGCTTTTGCCGCAAGCAATGCTTGGCCTGCAGAAAATACCAACGTAACATTGGTACGAATCCCTTTATCACTAAAATACTTACACGCTTTGATACCGTCTTTAATCATTGGTAACTTCACGACAATTTGGTCATGTAATTCAGCTAATTCTTCGCCTTCTTTTACCATAGCATCAAACTCGGTTGCGATCACCTCTGCACTTACATCTCCATCAACGATATTACAAATATCAACATAATGCTTTAAGATATTATCACGACCTGTAATGCCTTCTTTTGCCATAAGCGAAGGATTGGTTGTTACACCATCAAGAACGCCTAGATCTTGAGCTTCTTTAATTTGAGCGAGATTTGCAGTATCAATAAAAAATTTCATAGGATAGAATGTTATTGTTTTGTTTTTTGCAAAAATAAGTAAAGAAACGATCTTACGATATACGTATGATTTTAATTTATCTCACACTTATACACAATCTACAGTTTATAATGATTTAATAGTAATTTTTCATACCATGTATCAGGCAGCATACGTTTAAGTGCAATGCTAAACTTTTGCATAAAAAAACCTACTCTATAATGTACTTTAGGGTTTTTAGATTCCATGATCCGATGCACTACTTTTGCCATAATTTGCGTATCCATACCAGCGTCTACGTGTTCATCCATAAGTTGCAAGGTATTTCCATAATTCTCTTTATAAGGAGAATCATCTAGAATAGGGGCATGGTAACGACCTGCTGCAATATTGGTCGCAAAATCTCCCGGAGCGACGGTCGTCATCTTTACATTAAATTCTTTGAGTTCCATACGGTAGGCTTCTGTAGTAATGCCTAGCGCACCTTTGGTAGCACTATAAATTCCTCTATAAGGTAATCCCATGTATCCAGCAATAGAAGTCACATTAATAATCATCCCACTACGCTGACTACGCATGGTAGGCAACACGGCTTTTATAACTTCAAGAGGCCCAAAATAATTAGTTTCAAAAACACGCTTTATCTCATGGTCAGGCGTTTCTTCTAGCGGCCCTGTAATTCCCATTCCTGCATTATTAATAACGTAATCTATACGGGTTTGATCTTTGAGGATCGTTTGAACTGCTTGTGAGATAGAAGCAGCTTCTGTTACATCAAGGGGAATCATATGCACCTTCCCTTCTTTGGGAGCTTTTGGGGTACGGCTAGTTCCGTATACAATGTAGCCTTTCTCTGCAAGATAATAAGCGATGGCTTTTCCTATTCCTGAAGAAGCACCCGTGATTAAAACGACCTTAGACATGTGTTGTTAAATTTAGTGGCAAATATCAAACTACACAGATCAATATGCAAATTATAACGAAAGGGATTGTGGTATACGATAGGTTTCTAAAGCAAGAAACGCGCAATTATCTAATGGCGCGTGCTTTATCTAGGAAGGCAAAATATCCGCTCGTATCTCGTAACATACTATACGCAGAAATACGTTCTTTTACTTTTCCATTAGCATCTAACGCGAGTAGTGTAGGAAACGCACCTTCTTTATTATATTTTTTTTGGAGTTCTTTATTTTTCTTCTTTTGTGCTGGCGAAATAATATCTTCACGAAAAGGAACATCTATTTCCAGTAGTACAAAATCATTAGATTGTTTGATAAATGCTGGATCTTCCCAAAAATCTTTCTTTAGCATTTTACAAGGGCCACACCAATCGCTACCTGTGAAGTACATCAAGATAGGCTTCTTCGTTTTTTTTGAAACTTTTTTTGCCTTTTCGAAATCTGTTAACCAATCTACCTCTTGTGCATTAGACACACTAGCTATAGCGATAAAAAGAATAAAAAATAATGACCTCATGATAGGATTTTTACACGAACAAGTTTAAAATTTTATCTGAAAAACGCAAATTTGATATTCTTTTTGCACTTTCCTTCTGCACAAATAACAAGAATCCTGCCAGAATATTGTAATCTACATAGACTTAAAATTCTATAACAGTTTCTTCTAGCGGTTTTCTTACTTTTTTGAAATCGGCAAACATATCGTCTTGCGCACGGTATCCTACGGGCATCACAAGTACAGAAGAAAGTCCTCTTGCTGATAGATTTAATAAGGCATCATAGCCAGCTGCCTGAAATCCTTCCATAGGACACGCATCTATGTTTTCTAAAGCGCAGATGGTTAATAAGTTTCCCATAGCAAGGTACGCTTGTTTAGCCGCCCAGCTTTCAATAGCTTCAGGGGACTCTTTTGCAAAATGACTATTTAAATACTCTCTATAGGGTTGCAGTATCTCGTCTGGGGTGTTTCTAATCTCTTTTACATTCTTAAAGTATGACTCGATATAAGAGGCATCTATATTTTTCTCAACACAAAAAACAAGTAGATGCGAAGCATCTGCCACTTGTTGCTGATTCATTGACAAAGAAACTAGCTCGTCTTGTAGCTTTTGATTATGTATCACCACTAATTTTACAGGCTGTAATCCAAAACTGGAAGCCGTAAGATTAAAAGCATTTTTAAGAACGGCTATTTTATCTTCTGTCAAATTTCGATTTGCATCAAATTTTTTTGTGGCATAACGCCATTGAAGTGCATCTAATATGTGTGACATTGGGTTTTATATTTATATAGCAAAGATACTACGAGCGTATCACAAAATGATATCATGTAGTATAGTAAAAACCAATAGTAGTATTTGAAATAGTAGCGTTAAAAACAAAAAACCTTCCAAATAATAGAAGGTTTTTGTATATAAATATATGCAAAAGTTTATTTTTTAAACTTAGCGTATTTGTTTTTGAATTTATCAATACGACCTGCTGTATCAACTAATTTAGCTTTTCCAGTATAGTATGGGTGAGACGTTCTAGAAATTTCTAATTTGATAAGTGGATACTCCGTTCCATCAACATCAATCGTTTCTTTAGTGTCGGCAGCAGATTTTGTTAAAAACACTTCATCATTTGACATGTCTTTAAATGCAACTAATCTATAATTTTCTGGGTGTATACCTTGTTTCATCTCGTTACTCTTTATTAATGCTCGATTTTTCGAGGTGCAAATTTACATATAAATTCATTAGTTACAAATATAAAACACAAAAAAGCATTAAAAAATTACAATTTAATAATTTTAACCGTACAACGTAACGTTTTGGTATCTTTGTGTACTTATGAGACTGTAACCAACTAAACACGTTCAAGTCATGATTACAACAAAATCAAGTCCAGGTAAATTTGCAATGAATTATGGTATTCTCTTAGGAGTCATCATGGTATTAATAGCTGTAATAATGTATGTTACAGGCATGCCCTTAAAAGGTATTCAATGGCCTCAATATTTATATTATTTATTTTTTCCACTAATCATCATTCTAGGGATCAAAGCCTACAAGGCTCAAAATGAAGGCTTTTTGAGTTTAGGAGAAGCCCTTAAAACAGGAATTGCTATAGCACTCATCAGTGGGTTAATATATGTCGTTTATATTATTCTTTTTAATTACGTAATTGATCCAGAATACAATAACAAAATCATTGAAATGGTTAGAGATCAGATGTTAGAAAGCCCTGATATCTCTGAAGCACAGGTAGAACAAACCATGGGCTTTGTTAAAAAAATGTCTGACCCAGTCATAGGAAGCTCTGTATGGATAGGACTAAGTCTATTTTTTGGACTCATATACTCTCTTATAGGAGGGCTTGTTATGAAAAATGAAAATCCACTAGGGTAAATTAAATACAGTTTATGCAACTATCTGTTGTCATCCCCTTGCTTAATGAGCAAGAATCCCTTAAAGAATTACACCATTGGCTTTCAGAAGTACTGGAAGCCAATGGTTTTTCTTATGAAATCCTCTTTATAGATGACGGGAGTACCGATCAATCGTGGGAGGAGATTTGTACGCTTTCGCGAAAGCATACCCAAGTAAAAGCCATTAGGTTTAGTAAAAACTATGGGAAGTCACAAGCCTTACACGCGGGGTTTGACATGGCGCAAGGCGATGTCATTATTACCATGGATGCCGACTTACAAGACAATCCAGAAGAGATTCCTGAATTGTATAAAATGATTACCGAAGAAGGATTTGACCTTGTTTCTGGATGGAAAAAGAAAAGATACGACTCGGTAATTGCTAAAAATTTACCTAGTAAATTATTTAATGCGGCCGCACGCCAAACCAGCGGTGTCAAATTACATGACTTTAATTGTGGTTTAAAAGCCTACAAAAGAGATGTTATAAAAACCATCGATGTATACGGAGAGATGCATCGGTATATCCCTGTCCTTGCTAAAAATGCAGGATTTTCTAATATTGGAGAAAAAGTAGTACAGCACCAAGCCCGTAAATATGGAACTACAAAGTTTGGTATGGAACGGTTTATCAATGGGTTTTTAGACCTTTTGACGATTTGGTTTCTTTCTCGATTTGCAAAAAGACCGATGCACCTTTTTGGAGCACTAGGTGTTTTTATGTTTTTTATTGGGTTTAGTTTTTCACTATACCTAGGCATAGATAAATTATTCCTAAATCCAACGGGTCGTTTGATTACAGATAGACCACAGTTTTATATCGCACTTGTAGCGATGCTTATGGGAGTACAATTATTTATAGCTGGGTTTATTGGAGAACTTTTACAACGGTCTTCTAGAGATAAAAAACGGTACCAGATCAAGGAAACTATATAATTCCATTACCTAGCAGGTTCAGGTTCAATGAATAACTTCTACAGGGCTGCCTACAGACGTCTTCGTATTAAGGTAAAGTGACCATAGTACTCTGCACCTTCATAGGCAATTTGATACCAATATCCATTGGTAGGCATTAATACACCATTGTATGTGCCGTCCCACCCCCTATCAGTGTGATCCATTTCATAAAGTAATTTTCCAAATCGATCAAATATCTTGACCTCCATTCCTTGATAGCTCTCAGATTGATTGACATGCCAAAAGTCATGAATTCCATCGCTATTAGGCGTGAAATACCGCGGAGCACCTCGCACTAATACCAACTCATTAATGGTATTACAACCATCTCCCCCCATCACCACAACTTGGTAATAACCCGCTGCCAAATTTTCAAAGACAGGCGAATCTTGAAATGTAAGCCCCCCGTCTATGGAATAGACTAATGATCCATCTGTGGTACCATTATCAATCACAATACTATTATTTTGTTGAAAATCATTAACGACAACCGCGATCTCAAAAGTAGTCCCTAGTGCTACGATGTAATTTATAACTGCAAAACAGCCACTGTTTGTGGTAACAACAACCTCATAGGTCAACTCATTAAATACTGTAATAGAAGGCGTAGTCTCTCCTGTAGACCACATATAGGAAGCATAGTCCCCTGGAGGAGAAAGGACAACTCCTTCTTCAAAAGAACATAAGGGAACGTTAATCTCTTCATCTAAATCTAAAGGCTCTGTAATATCCAATGTTATTTTTCCTACTCCAAAACATGTGGTCTCACTTTGTAAACGATAATAAAGACTAAAATCCCCATCTAAAGGGAGTAGTATATTAGCCCCATTTATAGGTACATCCAACATGACATCCTCTAGATTTCTATAAAATAAAAAATCAAACCCTGGATAGTCCATTTCTAAGGCGGTTGTTAAACTCAACACTGGGACTGAGACATCTGTATCAGTAAAAAAACTTGCGCATACCTCAAAAGAAATATCATCTAGAGTATCTGGCAAAACAACCTCTAACGTTATTCTTGCAACACCTATACAATCAACAGACTGAAAAGTTCTTGCATAAATAACCTGTCCAGAAAAAAGATTTTCATACTCCGTATTATTCAATATAGGGTTCTCAAAGTTGATTGCATCTTGAAGAGTTAAAAAATAAGACGCCTGTACAGAAAGATCATTGGCTTGGTCTACATCGCTTAAGAAAAGAAGTGCAATATCAATATCAAATATAGATATCCCATCATCTACCCCATCTGTATCACATGCAGTGAGCGTGAATTCAAGCCCATCAAAAGAAAAAAGCACTCTTACTATAACTTGGTATACTTTGGTCTCACCATCAACAAAGGTAACCTCAGCTGTTACCGTATAAACCCCTGCTCCACTAAAAGTATGTAATGGATTTTGGGTTGTTGAGGTATTATTGGGACCAGACTGGATGTCTCCAAAATTCCAAACAACACTTGAAATACCTCTTTGCGTGTTTAAGTTAAACTCAGTTGCTTCATCCAAACATAAATTATCAAATTCTATAATATTATCATAATAGGATTGAATACCAGATGGAAGTCCAAACGAACTGAAACCTAACGCTAAATCTTGTGCCTTAAATTGAAAATCACTCTCATCATTATCTCTGTTAGGTCTATTAATGATTGATATCAGATCGCCTGAATTTGCGTAATATATCTTGGTATCAATAGCTACTTGTAAAGCACCAGGTAAATCACGTAAAGGATTTCCTGGAAATTGCGCGATGGTATAACGTGATCCTGGAATATTTGCACTGAGTATGTCAAATTGGTCTATGAGTATATCCCCTGTAGCATTTCCACCATCTAGAGGGATTTTTGAGCTTGAATAAAGCCTTTCTGAATTAGCAGAGAACTCCACGCCATAGTATATCAAATCATCTCCTAATGATATTTCGTTAGAAAGAGTTCCTGTCGTCTCATCAAAATCATATAAAAACAAATCCCCACCAAAAACAGGTTCAAATTTGGAATGAGCAATCGCAACTTTTGTACCATCTGGAGAAAACTTAAGGCTCCCTCTATAATTCTGAAAACTATCAATTAAAGGCCCTATCGTTGTTGTCTCAGCTGGAGCAATCCCTGCACTTGTAATAGAATACGCATAAAAAGTATCTTGATAATGCGTTAAAATCCAAAAACCGCTACCGTCGCTTTTTGCCACAGCAGTTAATTTCTCAGAACTATTCTCCAAAAGCGTGATATTCTTATCTTCAACGGCTCCTAACCCACCATTATCGGTCATTCTAATAATAGCATAATTAAGACCTCTTCCTGAAGCACCACCTGTCTCTTGATAGTGTTGAACAGCATCTGCTGTAAAAAGATAATAACGAGAAGGATCTCCTGGGAACGGTATAACGATTCCTCCATTTGTAGAAGATTTATGACCTAAAATCCCTTGCCCATTTGGCATCACTTCATGCGTTCTTGTAAATACAGTCTCGCCATCAGAATAAAATAAAAGATTTCCATTTGCATCACTGGTAATTCCGCAAGTTTCAATCGTTGAAATTCCGCTATCGTTTTGAGGAATTCCAATACCTCCATTAAAATCTAATCCAGCATTATTTCCAAAATACCAATTAGCCATCTCACGTTGTGCAGAGGCTTGTACTGAAAATAACAAGAAAACAATAATAGCGATTAATAATCTCAATGGTTTTGGTTTGGTATTAAAAAGTTTCGGTCCAAGTTTAAATCAAATATCATAGATATTTACTATAAAATAGTAATTACCGATAAAAATTAACACAAAAACGTATTTTTGTACTATTATTCTATAACCTTTACGCAAAAAAAATGATCTATCACAAACCTGAAATTCTCAACGAAGCGAATACATGGCTTACGGACACTTTTGACAAAGAAACACAAGATGCCATAAAAGACGCTATTGCACATAATCCTGAAGAACTTGAAGATAGTTTTTACAAAAGCTTAGAATTTGGTACAGGAGGGATGCGTGGTGTTATGGGACCGGGTACTAATAGAATCAATAAATACACTTTAGGAAAAAATACTCAGGGGCTCTCTAACTATTTGAACAGGTCATTTCCTGACAAAACGGTAAAAGTAGCCATTGCCTATGATTGTAGACACAACAGTAAAGAACTTGCCAAAGTCGTAGCTGATGTATTCTCTGCCAACGGAATAGATGTTTTCCTATTCTCTGATTTGCGACCTACACCAGAACTTAGTTTTGCGGTAAAACACCTAGATTGCCAATGCGGTATTGTACTTACAGCAAGCCACAATCCTCCAGAATATAATGGATATAAGGTATATTGGGTAGATGGAGGACAATTAGTTCCACCACAAGACACGGAGATTATTCAAGAGATCGACAGCTTAGATTTTAAAGATATTCAGTTTCAGGAACAGAGTAATCGGATCACCTATATAGATAAAGAAGTCGATAAAGCCTTCATCGATGCGAGTGTTGCCAATGTCACATCAGATGTCACACCGCAGCAAAAAGAAGCCCTTACCGTTGTCTTTACATCGCTACATGGAACCTCTATCACCCTTGTACCTGACACACTCAGACAAGCAGGTTTCAACACCCTTCATATTGTCGAAGAACAAGCCGTTCCCGACGGAAACTTCCCTACAGTTGCCTCTCCAAACCCAGAGGAACCTTCGGCACTTAAGATGGCTTTAGAATTAGGAGAAGACAAAAATGCAGATATCGTCATTGGGACAGATCCTGATTGTGATCGATTAGGAATTGCCGTGCGTGGCGATGATGGGAAGCTTGCGATTCTCAACGGAAATCAGACCATGATTTTAATGACGGATTATTTGTTGAAACGCTTTCGCGAAAGCGCAACAAACCACAATAACCCTTTTGTAGGGTCTACTATTGTTTCTACCCCGATGATGGATGTGCTTGCCCAATCCTATAACGTAGAATGTAAAACAGGGCTGACAGGTTTTAAGTGGATTGCTAAGATGATTAATGATTTTCCTGAACAGCATTTTATAGGCGGTGGCGAGGAAAGTTTTGGATATATGGTCGGTGATTTTGTACGCGATAAAGATGCGGTGACGGCTACGCTATTGGCATGTACTATCGCTGCCGATGCAAAAGCACAAGGAAAAACGCTTTACGAAATTCTTAAAGATCTATATGTAAAACACGGATTTTATAAGGAATCATTGATTTCGTTGGTTAAAAAAGGACAATCTGGCGCTGCCGAAATCAAACAAATGCTACTAGATTTACGAGAAAATCCAATGAAAGAAATCAATGGTAGTAACGTCATACGTGTCGAAGATTATCAGTCACAGATGGCTACAGACATACTGACGGGTGCAAAAGAATCGATTGCTATTCCTGCTTCAAACGTGCTCATTTATTACACAGAAGATGGAAGCAAGATTGCAGCAAGACCTAGTGGTACAGAACCTAAAGTAAAGTTTTATATTAGTGTCAATGAGCCGTTAGCCAGTTTGGAAGACTATGACAGTATTTCAGCGAAATTAGATGATCGCATCGCTGGCATAAAAAATGCACTAGGCGTATAAATTAATGTTGCTTTCCTGTCTGCCGGCAGGCAGGCGCGAAAGCGCACCCTTTCTCTATGAACTACTTTAAAAAGATTTTGCGCTTTGCGCTTCCCTATAAAAAATATGGGTTTTTAAATATCATTTTTAATATTCTATATGCATTATTTGGGACCTTATCTTTTATATCCCTAATTCCCATGCTTACAGTGCTCTTAAAACAAGTAGAGCCCGTAAGAGTAAAACCTATTTATGACAAGGCAGATTCTGTAAAAGGATATCTCGAAGACAGTCTCAACTATTTTATAAATATTAAAATAGATGAGCATGGCGAAGTATATGTTTTAGGGATTATGGTAGGGGTTGTGATTGTTGTCTTTTTCTTGAAGAATCTCTTTGGGTATTTAGCTAATTTCTTTATCACCTATCTGCGTAACGGCGTCTTAAAGGATATACGAGACGTGATGTACAAACGCATTTTACATCTGAATCTTAGTTTTTATTCCGAAAAACGTAAAGGGGATACCATTGCTAGAATCACTTCTGATGTTCTTGAAGTGCAACATTCTTTTTTATCCATACTGGAATTATTTATCAGAGAGCCGTTGACGATGCTATTTGCTATTGGAAGTATGTTCTTTATAAGTACTCCCCTAACCCTATTTGTATTCATATTTATTCCTGTAGCCGGTTTTATTATTTCTCGTATCGGGAAAACGCTTAAAAAGAGATCCAATCAAGTACAAACGGAACAGGGTTATTTTTTATCTCTTGTAGAAGAAACCCTTGCCAACTTAAAAATCATTAAAGGTTTTACGGCCGAAGATCGCATGCAAGAACGATTTGAAGTATCTACTGAGCGATTCAAAAATTATAGTAATTCTCTCACCCACAGGCAGAATTTAGCCTCTCCCGTGAGTGAATTTTTAGGCATTACCGTGATTGGTGTTTTACTTTGGTATGGAGGAAACATGGTACTAAGTGCTAACTCTGGCCTCAATGGAGCAACATTTATTGTGTATATGGGACTTGCGTATCAGATATTAACCCCAGCAAAAGCGATAGCAAAAGCGAGTTACTCTGTTAAGAAAGGGGATGCTGCCGCGGCTAGAATACTAGAAATTATAGAAACCGAAACGCAAATCCAAGATGCACCCAATGCTAAAACAGCGCTTCCTTTCTCTAAAGAAATTACCTTAGAAAACATTTCTTTTAAATACGATCAGGAAACCGTATTGGACAATTTTTCATTAACCGTTCCTAAAGGGCATACCGTTGCATTGGTAGGCCAGTCGGGTTCTGGAAAAAGTACCATTGCAAATCTAGTGACTCGTTTTTACGATGTACGCGAAGGCGTTATAAAAATAGATGGTACCTCTATTAAAAAGATTACTAAAAAATCATTGAGAGCACAGATGGGATTGGTCACGCAAGACGCGATTCTTTTTAATGATAGTATAAAAAACAACATCAACCTAGGCAATAAAGACGCGACGGATGAAGAGATTATTGATGCTTTAAAAATTGCAAATGCATGGGAGTTTGTTAAAGATTTACCCGAAGGTATTGACACCAACATAGGAGATAGTGGTAATAAATTAAGTGGCGGACAGAAACAACGGTTATCTATTGCTAGAGCGGTCTTAAAGAATCCTCCGATCATGATTCTAGATGAAGCGACCTCTGCATTAGACACAGAAAGTGAGCGTTTAGTCCAAAAAGCACTAGAAAATATGATGCAAAACAGAACTTCTATTGTCATAGCGCACCGTTTATCTACCATTCAAAATGCAGATCAAATTGTAGTGATGCAAAAAGGAGTGATTGTAGAACAAGGAAAGCATCAGGAATTACTTGATAAAAAAGGCGTATACCATAACCTGGTAGCTATGCAATCTTTTGAATAAAGTGGAGTATGTTGGAGTACGCTTTCAAGAAACATCGTGACGCAGGAGTTTATGCTGAGCCTGTCGAAGTACGAAAGCAAAAACAATAAAAGATATACACCATAGATTCTGTTAAAAAAGTGGAATTAGTTCAACGAACTATTTTTTTGTATGGCTCTTTTTCAGGCTTTACAAAACAGCTTTTTACTCATAAAAAAAGCTACTTTAAAAAAAGTAGCTTTCTCAGGTTAAGTATAAACTTTATTGATACCACATTTGGGGCTCGCGATATCAAAAAGCGTATGATTAAATCAACTTATGAATTTGGGGTTTCATGTAGGTCGATCATTGTTTAATGATGGTTCAAATATAAGAGGATAGTTTTGAATAAACAAAGGAAAAGTGCACTTTATCCGAAAAAATATGCGTTTTATCGATGTTTTAAATATCACAACATCCATAACTCGTTCATTACCAATGAAAAATTAATCTTTTTTTAAGATTAAACTTTTTTAAAAAATAGAAGTCTAAGTTTCGTGATACAAACCCAAATGATAGAAAGTCAGCTTATAGAAGACTTAAAAAAGCAACCTAACCATGCTGCTTTTAATACTTTGGTACAGCAATATCAAGAACGTCTATACTGGCATATACGTAATATGGTAAAAAATCATGAAGACACAGATGATATTTTGCAGAATGTTTTTATTAAGGTACACCGTAGTATTCATTCTTTTAAAGGAGATAGTAAATTGTACACATGGTTATATAGAATTGCGACCAATGAGTCAATTACATTTTTAAATAAAAGAGCCAAGCAATACCATATATCCAATGAAGCGCTGCAAGATAGGCTTATCAACTCTTTAGAAAGTGATCCATATTTTGAAGGAGATGAGATTCAGATAAAGTTGCAAAGAGCCATTCAAAGCCTTCCTGATAAACAACAAGCTGTGTTTAGAATGAAATATTTTGAAGATGTAACGTATGACGAGCTTAGTGAAATCATGGATACCTCTACAGGGGCATTAAAAAGTTCGTACCACATAGCGACAAAAAAAATTACAGAATTTTTAAAAAACACATAGTCATATATGACGAATAATATATAATGGAAAATCCTAAAAACATACCCAAAGGCGCTGATTATAAAATTCCTGAAAATTATTTTATTGATTTTCAAGAACGCTTACACGTTCAAATTGAATTTGAAGAAATCGTAGGTACAAAAAAAGCTACCGGTTTTACCGTTCCTGATGGATATTTTGCTAATTTCCCTGAAAAGGTATCACAACAAATAAAACAAACAGAACAACCTACAAAAGTTGTTTCATTATTTAAAACAAAATGGCTCTATGCGGCTGCTAGTGTTGCCGCTATTGTACTCTTGGTATTCATTTTAAAACCATTTGACACAACATATACATTTGATTCCATAGAAAATGACACGATCGCTGAATATCTAGAAACCAATACCGTTTTTCTATCTGCTTATGATGTAGGAGAACTACTCACAGACGAAGAGCTTGAAAATATATCAAATACTATAGAACTAGAAGATACGGAGGTACTAGACTATCTCGAAACAATAACAGATCCCTATGATCTTATGATTCAATAATATTATGAAAAAAATAATTCTTATTATAACATTGGCTATTTCAACAATAGCCATTGCTCAGAGACCAAACAGAGAACAACTTAAGTCTTTAAAGGTTGCCTTTATTACTGAGCAACTCGATCTCTCTGTAAAAGAAGCACAACAATTCTGGCCTATCTATAATTCGTATAGTGATGGTATGGAAACCCTGAGACGTAAAGAGCGTAAACTATTAGGCGGTCTTAAAAATACCTTTGATCAACTCTCTGAAGAAGAAGGAGAGGCTGCATTGAACTCTTTATCTAAGATTGCGCAAGATAAACTTGACATACGAACACGCTTGATATCTCAACTTAAGGATGTGGTATCGTCAAAAAAAATTCTTAAACTCCTAAAGGCCGAAGAAGATTTTAAACGAACCCTTATAGAAAAAATAAAAGCCCGAAGAGGTAATATGGGAAGACGTATTAACGGCGGAATGTAAGTCGTGCTAGTTTATTTCTTCCGCCTGCATAGGCAATACTATCATTTAAAAATCGGAAGCTTAAAAAAGATTCTTTAGAAAGTTCTTCCCAGTGGTCTCCCCCATCCTGAGAATATGAAATTCCAGTGAACCCTAATGCAATGAGTTCTTTTCCATTGCTATTAGGTATATACTGTACACAACTCTTATAGCCTTGATTTACATTGTCTGTCGTGGTTTGCCATGTCTTACCACCATCTGTGGTCCTTGCGATATTAGCAATAGCCAACTCAGGTTGTGTGTAATCCCCTCCATAGATAATACCTTGATTCGCATCATAAAAATCCATACTATAAGCTCCAGAGGTCTCTGTTCCCTGCACTATAGGTGTCTCAACTAACTCCCATGTAGTTCCTTTATCTGGACTGTATAAAATTCGAGATTTCAAACCGCCTGTCACAATCCACGTATGATCATTTACTGTTTTTATATTGGTGTCACTTGCTGCAAAAGCGGCTTCTCCTTCTGCTGTAACCGGTAGCTCTCCACATTCTTTTTTCTGCCATGTTGCGCCCCCATCTTTTGTTGTGATAATAGATAAACAACCATCTACAGCATCTCCCATAGCAATCCCTTCTGTATCATTCCAAAAAGTCATGGCATCATAAAATACGCCATCTACCTGCTCTATATACACGAGATCAATCTTTCCAGTCATTTTAGTTACTCTGTATAAAAGTGCAGGATTATCTATGCTAAGGACAAAAAATGCATCGGTCGTGTTGCCTATAGATCTAAACGCTGGTTTTGTATCTAAAAAGTCAATAACTCCACTATTTTTAGCACTAAAATAAGATGGAATGACGCTTGCGTCTTTAGAAATAGTCGCTGCATTTATTTCAAAATAACCATACATCCCGTTACTTCCTGCAAAAAGAACTTCCTTATCTGACACCTCCACTGCTCTTATACTTGTAGAGTCTGAATAAATCACATCTATTTCTATAGTAGAAATAGGAAGCATCGCAGGTGTTTTTTCTTTTTGGTTACAAGAAATACAGATGGCAAGTAAGATAAAAATGACGGTTCGCATGGTTTAAATTTTATCAAAAATAGAACTATTAATACAAGAAGCAATACCTTTGCACCATAATAGAAGTTATGAAATTACACCGTAATCTTGTTTTTGCAGCCATAGACGCTTTAAACCTCATATTTAATGAGGAAAAACAAGCAGACAAAGTTTTAAGAGAGGTACTCAAATTTGATAAACGATGGGGAGCTCGTGACCGTGGCTTCATCGCTGAAACAGTCTATGATATTGTTCGCTGGAAACGCTTATATTCTGAAATAGCCGAAGTAAAAGCGCCTTACTCAAGACCTAATCTTTTTAGACTTTTTGCGGTATGGGCGACCTTAAGAGGTATTGAAGTTCCAGATTGGAAACAAATGGAGCCCATCCCATCTAGACGTATTAAAGGACGTTTTGATGAGTTATCTAAAATCAGAAAATACCGAGAGTCTATTCCAGATTGGATGGATGCCATGGGAGAAAAAGCAATAGGAAAACAATGGGATAAAGAACTTGCAGCATTAAACACACAAGCACCTGTTGTCCTAAGAGCTAATAGCCTTAAAACAACACCTAAAGATTTACGTAACGCACTTGCAGATCAAGATATAGACACCAAATTAGTCGATGCCTATCCAGATGCTGTACAATTAATAGAACGTAAAAATGTATTTACCTCTGAGGCGTTTAAAAATGGTTTTTTTGAAGTTCAAGATGCCTCTTCACAACGTGTCGCTCGTTTTCTAGATGTAAAACCTACCATGCGTGTTGTAGATGCGTGTGCAGGTGCAGGAGGGAAAACACTACACCTTGCCGCACTTATGGAAAACAAAGGGCAAATCATTGCCATGGATATCTATGAAGGAAAGCTTAAAGAATTAAAAAGACGTGCAAAACGTGCTGGGGCCCATAATATAGAAACCCGTGTTATTGATACCACAAAAGTATTTAAAAAGCTATACGGAAAAGCTGATAGAGTTTTAATAGATGCGCCTTGTACAGGCTTAGGAACCATTAAAAGGAGTCCAGATCTCAAATGGAAACTGCAACCAGACTTTGTTCAAAAAGTAATAGACCGTCAAGCAGAACTTTTACAATCCTACAGTAAAATTGTAAAACCAGGAGGAAAAATGGTCTATGCCACTTGTTCGATATTGCCACAGGAAAATCAAGAACAAGTCAAATCCTTTTTAGCCACTGAAGAAGGTGCTCATTTCTCTCTCGAGAAAGATGAAAAAATAAGCCCTGCTAAAACTGGGTATGATGGATTCTATATGGCTTTGCTTTCGCGAAAAGCGTAAAAAACTGAAAGAGAAAATTTAATTTATACCCATAAAAAATAATCTGTTTTATTTTTAGAAAATAGAACAAAAAAAGGCGAGCAATGCTCGCCTTTTTTTAAAGAATATAAATCTTCATTTACTTAACAATGATTTTTGCTGTTTTAAATTCTTGAGGGTTTCTACTACCAAGACGTAATATATAGACTCCAGATGCCATCGCACTCATATCTAGTGTAATGCCATGCCCATTATTTCTTCTAGATATTGGCTTATACGAGAGCTATTGTCCTAAGATATTGAATACTGCCATAAAAATAGGTCCGTCAAAAGTAGTTGTTAAATCTACATCAAAACGGTTCCCATCTAAAGTAATGACCTGTAAGTCTCCATTTTGAATAGCCTGCTCTTCTAAACTTAAAGAACCTGTAATGTTTGCCGTGTAATCATTGGTTCTACCAAAAGCTAAATTACCACAAGGATCTAATACATCACCTGCCGTACTTTCGTCTTCACCTCTCAATCTCATTCTATGTGTACCATTCGTAACTGCTGGAATAGATTCAAAATCAACTGTAAATGTAAAATCAGAATTTGCATTGGCAACAAAGTCATTGGCAACGAGTTCGTCTGCTTCAAAAACATTGTTGTGTTAAAATCAATCCATAATGCAAAAACAGAAGCATTAAAGCCCATTTGTAAGACGCCTTCAAATGGATTATCATTTAAAACAAAGTTGAAAACGATATCTGTATCATCACTATATCCATCTGGAGCGTTTCCACAATTTGTTGAAAGATCTTGATCTGCTAACGCAAACTCAGTAACTCAGTCATCAAATCCAGCACAGTTTGATGTTGGTTGACAAATAGAATTTAAAATTGTTGCACAGGTAGTGTCAATCGATACTCGTTTCTTACTTGTGTGTAAAAACTTATAAAAACCAATGGTAACTAAAGACGTTAAAAACATGTTTATAATATCTAGAAGCATTCTTTTTTAATCGTGTTTATTTTAGCTAAAAAATGTAAATTTGCGAATCATTTAACACTACATACTTACCTGTATGATTTACTTCTTCGGAAACCCAAAACAAACGGTCTTTGCAGTTCAAAGCAATCACGATCTAACACAAGAAGACAGCAAAAAGCTCGTATGGCTTTTTGGAAATCAACCAAAGATAGAGGCGTCCACAATAGACGCTTTTTTTATTGGGCCGCGCGCTACCATGGTGACTCCGTGGAGTACCAATGCGGTAGAAATCACCCAGAACATGGGGATTCAAAATATCCTGCGGATAGAGGAGTTTTTCTGCTCTACAGAAAATGACATGGATTTTGACCCTATGATTTCGCAAAAATACTCAGGGCTTCATCAAGACATTTTTACATTTAATATAGCGCCCGAAGCGATTATAGAACTTGATGATATTAGCGCATATAACGAGAAAGAAGGTCTTGCGCTAAATGAAGAAGAAATTAGCTACTTAGAAAATGTTGCCAAAAAAATAGGTAGAAAACTCACAGACTCAGAAGTTTTTGGATTTAGTCAAGTAAACTCAGAGCATTGTCGACATAAAATATTTAATGGGACCTTTATCATAGATGGAGAAGAAATGCCTTCTTCCCTATTTAAACTGATCAAAAAAACAGCCGCCGAACATCCCAATACGATTGTATCTGCATACAAAGACAATGTCGCATTTACAGAAGGCCCAAAAGTGACCCAATTTGCTCCTAAAACAGCAGATAAACCTGATTTCTATCAGGAAACCGTATTTGATAGTGTGATTTCGCTTAAAGCGGAAACCCATAATTTCCCCACAACTGTAGAACCATTTAATGGAGCAGCTACCGGATCAGGAGGAGAGATACGTGATCGATTGGCAGGTGGAAAAGGCTCTTTACCGCTTGCTGGGACAGCCGTATACATGACTCCGTACTCAAGATTACAAGAAGATCGACCGTGGGAAGAAAATATGCCCGCTAGAAAATGGTTATACCAAAACCCCATAGACCTATTAATCAAAGCCTCTAACGGAGCCTCTGACTTTGGGAATAAATTTGGGCAACCCCTCATTACTGGATCTGTACTCACTTTTGAGCATGAAGAAGCAGGACGCAAGTTAGGCTATGATAAAGTCATCATGCAAGCCGGAGGTATTGGTTATGGAAAAAAAGACCAAGCCTTAAAAGACACACCCAAAGAAGGCGATAAAATCGTCATTCTAGGGGGAGAAAATTACCGCATCGGAATGGGAGGCGCTGCCGTGTCATCGGCAGATACAGGTGCTTTTAGCTCTGGTATCGAACTTAATGCGATACAACGCTCCAACCCTGAAATGCAAAAACGTGCTGCAAATGCCATACGTGGCCTTGTAGAAAGTGAAGAAAATCCGATTGTCTCTATACACGATCACGGAGCAGGAGGGCATTTGAATTGCCTCTCTGAACTTGTTGAAGAGACAGGAGGTAACATCGATCTTGATCAACTTCCCGTGGGAGACAAAACGCTGTCTGCCAAAGAAATTATTGGCAACGAATCACAAGAACGTATGGGACTTGTGATTGGCGAAAAAGATATGGAGACGCTTCAACGTATTTCAGAACGCGAACGCGCACCTATGTATGAAGTAGGTGAAGTCACCAATGATCATCGTTTTGCATTTGTAAGCAAAACCACTGGAGAGTCTCCTATGAACCTTGCGTTAGAAGATATGTTTGGCAGCTCACCAAAAACGGTTATGGTCGACAAAACCATAGAACGCACCTATAAAAATCCAACCTATCAACTAGAGAATTTTCATGACTACTTAGACCAAGTATTACAACTCGAAGCTGTTGCTTGTAAAGATTGGCTTACCAATAAAGTAGACCGTTGTGTAGGTGGGCGTGTTGCTAAACAACAATGTGTAGGGCCACTACAACTCCCACTCAACAATGTAGGCGTCATGGCGCTTGATTATAAAAGTACCGAAGGTATTGCTACTTCGATAGGCCACTCTCCTGTGAGCGGACTTATAGATCCAGTAGCAGGAAGTAAAAATAGTATTGCAGAGGCCTTGACCAATATTGTATGGGCACCTCTTACAGATAATTTAAAATCAGTAAGTCTCTCTGCCAACTGGATGTGGCCGTGTAAAAATGAAGGGGAAGATGCGCGTTTATACAAAGCCGTTCAGGCAATTTCTGATTTTGCCATTAATCTCGGCATCAATGTACCTACGGGGAAGGATAGCCTTTCTATGAAGCAAAAATATCCAGAGGGTGATGTGATTGCACCAGGAACCGTTGTGATTTCAGCGGCGGGAAGTTGTAATGATATCACGAAGGTAGTAGAGCCTGTTTTCATAAAAGGTGGAGGAAGTATCTATTACATTAATATGTCTCAAGATACCTTCAAATTAGGAGGATCTAGCTTTGCGCAAGTATGCCAAGCTATTGGAAATGAAGCACCTTCTGTTGTGGATGATACCGCTTTCGCGAAAGCGTTCAATACCCTACAACAGCTTATTAAGAGTGATTTGATCCTAGCGGGACATGACGTTGCTAGTGGAGGACTGATCACAACATTATTAGAAATGTGCTTTGCAGATGCCGAATTAGGAGCCAACATAGACCTCTCTGATCTAGGAGAAGAAGATGTGATCAAAGTCCTTTTTGCAGAAAATGCAGGGGTCGTTTTTCAAGCAAGAAATGCATCTATTGAAGCTATTCTAACAGCACAAGGGGTTTCTTTTTCAAAAATCGGTACTGTTACACAAAGAGACATACTAGAAATAAAAAGTCATGGCGTTGAGTTAGGACTGAATGTACCTTCTTTAAGAGATACATGGTATAAAACATCGTATTTACTAGACAGTAAGCAAACCGCAAATGGACTCGCTAAAGAACGATTTGACAATTATAAAACACAACCTTTATTTTATATGTTTCCTGGGCATTTTACAGGAAAGCGTCCACAAATAGACGAAAGTAAACCAAGACCCAAAGCAGCCATCTTACGAGAAAAAGGAAGTAACTCCGAAAGAGAGATGGCAAATGCCTTATATCTTGCTGGGTTTGATGTGAAAGATGTCCACATGACCGATTTGATTTCTGGGAGAGAGACCTTAGAAGATATTAAATTCTTGGGGGCTGTAGGTGGTTTTTCAAACAGTGATGTGTTAGGGTCTGCCAAAGGATGGGCTGGAGCCTTCCTATATAATGAGAAAGCAAACAAAGCGTTGAAAAACTTCTTCGCTAGAGAAGACACAATGTCTATTGGAATATGTAATGGCTGTCAGTTATTTTTAGAACTAGACCTCATCAATCCTGAGCATGAGCAACTCTCTAAAATGACCTATAATGATTCCAAAAAACATGAGAGCGGTTTTATAGGTGTTTTAATAGCAAACAACACTAAAAGTATTATGTTATCGTCTCTAGCAGGTACTTCGCTCGGGGCTTGGATTAGCCATGGAGAAGGTAAATTTAATCTTCCTTTGCAAGAATATGAATATAATCTTGTTGGAAAATATGATTATAACAAATATCCAGGAAATCCAAATGGATCTGTTTATGACGCTGCGATGCTATGTGATAAAACAGGACGCCATCTTGTTACAATGCCACATATAGAACGTTCTATTTTCCCTTGGAATTGGCCACACTACATGCCAGGCAGACAAGATGAAGTATCGCCTTGGTTAGAAGCATTTATAAATGCGCGTAATTGGATTGAATATAATAGTAAGGATTAATCGCAAGAGGTAGGATAAGTCACTCTTTAATTGTTTAATAGTTGTACTATTAGCATAAACCCCTTTATTTGATGAACAAAACCTATTTTTTACTATTTTTCTTTTCTTTTTTTGCACTCAATGCACAAGAAAAATTAGAAAAATACCAACGTGCGAAGATTTCTTATAATCAAGATAGTGATCTATTTCGATTACAGCAGCTTGATATTCCAGCCGATCATGGAATTAAGAAAAAAGATCACTTTATTATTTCTGATTTTTCGGTTAGTGAATTAGAACGTGCTCACATCAATGGATTTCAAGTAGAAGTTCTTATTGATGATGTAAGAGAACACCTCGCAGCACAAAATAGGCAAAACATTCCGCTTCAAAGAAATGCAAGTTGTAATCAAAACACAGGAGAAACGTATCCTACGCCAGATAACTTCAATTTAGGCTCTTTAGCAGGATATATGACGTATCAAGAGTTTCTAGATGAGCTAGACGACATGCATGATTTATATCCTAACTTAATCACAGCTAGAGATGGAATCAGTGATTTTTTAACCGAAGGACAACCTGATACTTCTGTGACACCATCTATAGGTGGTAATCGTATTGAGTGGGTTAAAATAAGTGATAATCCTAATGATTCTAGTGAAGGAGAAGCACAAATATTATATACCAGTATTCATCACGCACGTGAGTTTGCAACACTTTCTGAGTTAATTTTCTATATGTGGTATTTATTGGAAAACTACGATACCAATCCTGAGGTACAGAGCATTGTAAACAACACAGAATTATACTTTGTACCTGTTGTAAATCCTGATGGGTATTTACACAACCAAGTATTAGATCCTGTAAGTGGTCAAGGTTTTTGGCGTAAAAACAGAAAAAACGGCAATGGTGTTGACAATAATCGCAACTACGATTACCATATTAATGGAGATTCAAACAATAGTTCTTGGGGTGGTCCTGGAGCATCAGGAAATCCAAATTCAGAGGTATATCATGGTCAATCCGCATTTTCTGAAGTAGAAAATCAAGCCATCAAATGGTTTGTAGAGCAACACAACTTTGTCATTGCTTTAAATAATCATTCCTTTGGCAGATTATTATATTATCCGTTTGGCTATGCAGATGTAGCAACACCTGATGATGCACTATATCAAGGAATTGGCGCTGAACTTACCTCTCAAAATGGATATAATCCCTTAAGAGATTCTCCTTTTGCAGGAGATAGTGATGATTTTATGTATGGTACGGTAGGAACCCACGATAAGATATTTGCATTTACTCCAGAAATTAATAATTCATTTTATCCTCCTTCTAACCAAATTGAAGATATTGCTAGAGAAATGATGTTCTTGAATCTTACAGCGGCAAAAATGACCAATAACTTTGGAGCATTATCAGACACCTCATCTCTTTTTATTGATACGACAACGCCAGATGCCTCTTTTAATTTGAGACGATTAGGAATTAACGGATCTGGTAATTTTACAGTAAGTATCAATCCTGTATCTAATAACATTATCTCTACAGGAAGCCCTGTTACTTTTTCTGGACTTGCGCCCTTAGAAGATCAGGATGGTACTATAGGGTTTACACTATCAAATACAATTGTTGCAGGCGATACAATAGCCTACGAACTTGTTGTAAATAATGGTTCTTTTGATACCACTATTACAGTGTCTAAGATTTTTGGAGAGACAGAGCAGGTTTTCTTTGATAATGGAAATAGTGCTACGGCAAACTTTGAGACCAATGATTGGGGAGTGACCAGTGTTATTTTTGAATCGGCACCAACATCAATCACTGACTCACCTAATGGCAATTATAGTAATAATGAAAATACTTCTATTGTTATCAATACACCTATAGATTTAACCCAAGCCGTATCAGCATCTGTGTCTTTTTATGCTGCATGGGAAATAGAAGATACGTGGGATTACGTACAGTTTGAAATCTCAACAGATAATGGTGCTACTTGGATTCCGCAATGTGGGAATTTCACCACAGAAGGAACCAATATTCAACCTTCCGGAGAGCCTTTATATGATGGAACACAACCTGATTTTGTATTAGAAGAAATTTCTCTTTCTGAGTATCTTGGAGAAGAAATCATTGCACGATTTCAATTGGTTACTGATACTGAAGAAAGACGAGATGGGTTTTATTTTGATGATTTAGAATTCCTCGTGATTAATGATGATAACTTATCTACAGATGAAAATAGTCTTGAAGCATTTACTGTTTTTCCAAACCCTGTACATGACTTCTTAACTATTCAAGCACCACAAACCCCATACACAACGACCGTTTATAATATACAAGGACAACAGGTATCAGAAACAATAACACACACGGGTAATGCGCAATTAGATTACAGTGCGTATGCAAATGGCATCTATTTTATAAAAATAATAGCTGACAATGCCATAAAAACAATTAAGGTGATCAAAAAATAAACGTTCTATTGTACCGTTTTAAAAAGCCTAACCTGAGTGTTAGGCTTTTCTTTTTTACCCATCTTCTAGCTCTTTTTAGAGAAGCCCTATCTAATCCCTTTTTTAAAAAATTGTGTATTTTCAAAATATCCTGCATGATTTTAACATTATCTCATTAAAAACCATCATTTTTTCATATTTTGCATTACAAATTATAGTACATGGAAATCACAAGACTTTTTGATTTCCCATATTACCAATTAGAGAAAAAAAATCTCTCTGATGCGCTTTGTACAAAGAAGAATGGTGTATGGGAAGCAACTTCAACTCAAGAATATATAGATAAAGCAAATGCGTTAAGTCGTGGATTATTACGTTTAGGCGTAAAACCAAATGACAAAATTGCAATCATATCTATGACAAATAGAACAGAATGGAACATCTGTGATATTGGGATATTGCAACTAGGTGCACAAAACGTACCTATCTACCCTACCATTTCTATGGAGGACTATGCATATGTTTTAAATCATTCTGAATCGAAGTATTGTTTTGTTTCTTGTGCAGAAGTACATGGGAAAATTGAAGCCATCATGGATCAAGTACCTTCTTTAAAAGGAGTGTATTCTTTTGATGAGTTAGGTTCGTGTGACAACTGGACCAAAGTACTCGAACTTGGAGCAGATGAAAGCAATCAGGAGGAGGTAGAAACATTAAAAAATAATGTAAAAACCGAAGATTTAGCAACACTCATATATACTTCAGGTACAACAGGTAGACCTAAAGGAGTAATGCTATCGCATCAAAATATAGTAAGTAATGCCCTCGCAAGTTCTCACAGGCTGCCTATTCCACCAGATGATGTCCGTGCCTTAAGTTTTCTTCCTGTGTGTCATATATATGAGCGCATGCTGATGTATTTGTATCAATACATGGGGGTGTCTATTTATTTTGCAGAATCACTAGAAACTATAAGTGACAACCTTAAAGAAGTAAAACCTGTAGTCATGACGGCTGTGCCTAGGCTTCTAGAGAAGGTATATGACAAAATCATTGCAAAGGGAGCTGATCTTTCCGGAATTAAAAAAGCATTATTCTTTTGGGCTGTAAAGATTGGATTACAATACAAACCTTACGGAGAAAATGGATGGTGGTATGAGAAAAAGTTAGGGCTAGCCCGCAAACTTATTTTTTCTAAATGGAAAGAAGGTTTAGGAGGAAACCTACAACTCATCGCGTCTGGTAGTGCTGCATTACAGCCAAGACTTGCTCGTATTTTTAATGCCGCAGAAATGGGTATCATGGAAGGATATGGCCTCACAGAAACATCTCCTGTATGCTCTGTGAATGATATGCGAAATGGAGGTTTTCGAGTAGGTACGGTAGGAAAACTTCTGCCAGGGGTTGAAGTAAAAATAGCACACGATGGAGAAATCCTTGTCAAAGGACCTAATGTAATGCTAGGCTACTACAAAGACCAAGAAAAAACAGACGAAGTTATTAAAGATGGCTATTTTCACACAGGAGATATCGGAGAAATTGATAGCGATGGCTTCTTAAAAATAACAGATCGTAAAAAAGAAATGTTTAAAACATCTGGAGGAAAATACGTGGCACCACAACTTCTCGAAAATAGATTTAAACAAACCTTATTTATAGAACAAATTATGGTCGTAGGTGATGGTGAGAAAATGCCAGCAGCACTGATACAACCCAACTTTGACTTCTTAACTGATTGGGCAAATAAAAAAGAAATTACTTTTACCGATCACGCAGATCTCATAGCTAATGAACGCGTGAAGGAACGCTACCAAAAAGAAGTAGACCAAGCAAACGAGACCTTTGCTAAATGGGAAAAAGTAAAACAATTCCGTTTAACACCAGATATCTGGTCTGTAGAGGAAGGACACCTCACCCCTACTATGAAACTTAAACGTAAAATTATAAAAGAAAAATACATGTCACTTTATAATGACATTTATGGTCATACAGAATAAACGGTGATCCATACCACAAGCGATAGACTCCATGATATTTAGTATCATGGAGTTTTTTTATGCGATAATTTTATGCTTTCGCGAAAGCGTAAAAACAATAAACAACGATAATTTTAGTTGTATAACTACAAAAATAGTTGTTTAACTAAAAAAATCGTTATACATTTACCATGTAAAGATTCTCTTATACAAAAAAAGGATCCTAATCAATTCATCAATCAGGTTATAAATAATCAGTAAAATCATTCGCATAAGCGGTCACAACTATGGAAAAATTAACAAATAAAGAGGAAGAAATTATGCATGCCTTATGGCAGCTTGAAAAAGGGTTTGTAAAAGAAGTGGTCGCAGCATTACCTGAAGGAAATCATTACAATACCGTATCTACGATTATACGTAACCTTGAAGAAAAAGGATATGTAGCTCATACCGCATTTGGGAAAACACATCAGTATTATCCTATCATTACCCTAGAGTCCTATCGCAAACAGTTTATGCAAACAGCAACCCAAAAGTATTTTGATAGTTCCTATAAAGAAGTGGTTTCTTTCTTTGCTAAAGAGGAAAAAATTTCGGCAGCAGAGCTGAGAGAGATTTTAGCCATCATTGAAAATAAATAAGAAAATATAATCACAATTAATCGCTATCTACACTAACAGCCATTAAAACGTATGGAATCATTTATTTACATCATCAAGAGTATAGCCATACTCTCTCTATTTTACGGTGTCTATCGTATGGTCTTGCAAAAAGATACTTTCTTTTCAGCAAATAGACATTACCTATTATTTGGTATTATCGCGGCTCTCATATTTCCTTTTCTAGAGTACACCAAAACAATATATAAAGACATTCCAGTGATGGGTTCTTTGGTTATTGAAGATAGCGCTTTTACAGGTTCAATCGCAACCGTTACTGAGACGCAACAAGAAGCTATCTTGATCAACTGGTGGCAAATTGCCCTCCTCATATATGGAATAGGGCTTACTATTATGGTAACACGTTTATTCATACAACTTATCTCCTTACACAAATTAATAAGCGCCTATCCAAAAACACATAAAGATGGATACACCTATGTAGCGATTACCGATAAAGCCATCACCCCTTTTTCTTTCTTTACAACCATCTGCTATAATCCTACGTTACATACGCCCAAGGAGCTTGAGATGATTCTAGCGCATGAAAAAATTCATGTACGTCAACGACATACGATAGACATTTTATTGACGCAATGTATGTTGGCGATACAATGGCTTAATCCGCTAGCTTGGTTATACAAAAAAAGCTTAGAGCAAAACTTAGAGTATATCGCAGATAATGGCGCTATTCAAGAGGTATCGTCTTCTAGAGAATATCAACGCACACTGGTTAAGGTCTCATCAAACCTAATACAACCAGCACTTACCAATAATTTTTATCATTCATTAATCAAAAAACGAATTGTTATGCTTAACAAACAAACATCACGCAAACGAAACTTATGGAAATTAGGCCTGATCTTACCTGCCCTAGCCCTTTTTATGTATTCCTTTAATGTTAAAGAGGTTATCGAATACAGAGAGGTTAGTATGAATACAGAGACGGCTCTCGGTACAGAAGCGGTTGTTTCTGTTTCCGCTTTCGCGAAAGCGGAAACAGAAACAAAAACTGACTTACTAAATACAATTAAAAAAGAAACCGAAAAACCTGCTTCTGACGTTCAAAAGCAATTCCTCATCACAAAAGAATCGACAGATGAGCAACTGAAGCAAATTGAAACCTATTTCAAAGAAACATTTGAGAGTACTCAGGTTCGGTTTACAAGAGTAAATCATATAGGTGCAAAACTCGTAAGTTTTGATTTTCAAACCAAAATGGCAAGCGATGCTAGATTCTTTACGCGGTTTTCAGTTAATAAAACAGGGAATCTGAGTCCATTTAACCTTATAGCCGTAGATGAACATGAAATTCTCAAAGCAGATCTCAACGGATCAAAAATTAAGTTTACACCAGAACAGTCGCTTACCACATTTAAAGTTAGACAAGAGTCTATGGGAGAAAGCCCCATACTTGTTGTAAATGGAGAAATTACACAAGTAGACAAAGACAAAATTAGCTACAAAAGAAATCAAGAGGCTAAGAATAGTAGCATTTTTATAAATGATCCAAATCATGATATAAAGTTAAATAGCAAACCTCTAGAAAATTTCACTGATGCTACTACAAAAACGACAGCCCCTACGCAATTCCGTATTCGAATTACTAAAAACACCACAGATCAAGAGTTAGAAAAAATCAAAAAAGAACTCGAAGAACAGCATGGATTTGACTTCAATTACAGTGTAGAACGTAATGCTCAAAGTGAAATCATTGCCTTGAAAATTAAATACAAAACGGCAAAAAATAATAGTGGCAACTATTCTGTAAGTAGCGACTCCCCTATTGCTGAAGTATACATTTTTGAAGACGAAAACGGAAGAACTGGTGTTGGCAATAGTGGGTCTATTAAGGAAATGAAAGAAAAAATGAAAGAAAGACAAGCCTTAATGAAAGAACGCATGGCTGAGATGAAAGAAGTTCAAAAAGAAAGACAAGAGGAACTAGAATCTATGCGACAAATAGAAGTAGAACGTCGTGAGAGACTTGAGCAACGTATAGAAGAAAGACAAGAAGAACTTGAAAAACGCAGAGAACTACAAGAAGTAGAACTTCAAGAACGTAGAGAAATACAGGAAGAAAAGCTTCAAGAACGCAGAGAACAATTAGAAGAAAAAAGAGCCATTCTTGAAGAAAAGAGAGCAGAAATGCTTCAGAAACGCTCTGAGATGCGACAACAAGTCATTGTAGAAGGACGCCACAATGCAAGTAACAAAAAGTTATTCATAACCTCTAGCCCTAATGGGGTGATTACAAATGCCAATCGTGGAGGTGTGATTACTAGCTTTATTACAAAAACGACTACAGATCTCGAATTAAAAAATATACAAACCTCTTATGAAAATGACGGGATTAAATTCTCTTACAAAAGTTTGAGGCGTAATGATCAAGGGGAAATTACTGGCGTGACTTTAAAGCTTTCCAACAAGGATGGTAATAAATCCTCGGCTACTTTTAAAAGTTCTACAGAAACAATCCCTACGATATATGTTGGGTACACCAAAAATCAATAAAATTTAAAACCCTTTTTATACAACCTACTATTCCTATAGGATATAGTAGGTTTTTTTAATTCCTTCCATCATGCAAAAAACCATCATACTTATTTTTGCAATTGCAGTGTTATGCGGTTGCAAACAGGATCGTATTCCTATCAATGAGACAGAAGCTCAAATAGGATTCAAAGTGCCTAACATCGCTTTTAAACAGCTTTTAAATGACACTCAGATACAATCTAACCTATATGACTACACAGAAGAACTCATTATTCTAGATTTTTGGGCTACTTGGTGTGGTCCGTGTATTACATCATTCCCTAAAATGAGCGCACTTCAAGAAGCATTTGGAAAACAAATCAAAGTCATTGCTGTCACCGATGAATCACCAGAACGTATCGAAGTATTTTTAAAAAACAAACCTCAACAATTCACTGTAGCGATAGACAATGACAAATCCATCAACGCATACTTCACACACATATACATACCACATTATGTAATACTGGACAAAAATAAAGTCGTAAAAGCTATTGTGGATGGTGATTATATAACCAAAGAGAACATTGCAAAATTTATAGCTGGAGAGGAAGTCCCTTTTGAAGAAAAAAAAGAAAATATACGTTTTGATCCGAATAAACCATTAGGAACTATAGATAAACCGATCGTATATCAATCTACACTCCTACCGTATAATCCGGATTTGCAAGGCATGAGTAATCTAGGGAGCCAAACATCCAATAGATTATTTATGCTTAATACGACGTTTACATCCATGCTACAAAGAGCTTACCAATATTCGTATAATCGTACTAAAGAACATCTAAAACATCCTGAAAAATATACCTTCAAACCAGAAAATAGATATTCCTATGAGATGATCTATCCTGATTATTTATACGAACGACGATTGGAGTTACTGAAAAATGAAATCAAAGTACTATCTGGTCTTTCTGCAACGATAGAGACACAACTAACAGATGTGTATGTGCTTCAAAAAATTCCAAATACCAAAAAAATCATTCCTATGTCTTCAAAACAGCCTGATCCAAATGGCTTTGTGAGGTACGGAGAAGGCATTACACTACAGGGAGACCCTATGGAGCGTTTACGAAGCTATTACGAAGAAGTTCTTCAATTGCCAGTAGTAGATGAAACCGAATATGATAAGGTGTATGATATCGAAGTAAAATGGTTTGAAGAAAACCAAAAACAAGGTATAGCCGAATTAACCAAGTATGGATTGGAATTAAAAAAGGCAAAACGTCCCATTGATTTCTTGATATTATCAGATTAAGAAATCACAATCATAGATCAAAACACAACATCTTCTTAAATAAAAATTGAGGCAAAATAAATAAGTGGCATTACCTTTGATAATAATTTAAAAAAACTATAACTCTATTATGATGACACGTAAAATTTTACCACTACTCCTTCTTACTTTTATTTTAATCTCTTGTCGTAATGACGATGACAATGTAGATTTTGACACCATAGGCCAGACTTTTGAAATAAGTAATATAGACTTTGTTTCTCCAGACGGTTTTCAAGCCTTTGTCAATGTTGTTGTACCAAACAATATTAGTGTCTTTGAATCTGATGTCCCACTCGTCTATGTATTAGACCCCGCAGCTTCTGCTGCCAATGGAGTCGATGTGTTTGAGCCACTGCCAAGAACTTTTTTCTTTAATAATGGAGGATTTGCACAATACAGATTCAATTTTATTTTTGATGATGCAACTGGAATATTTGATTTAGACCTCGTTTTAGAAAGTGATGACTTTGATTCTTTAGGAAATGATTTTACACAAAATCAAATATTCAGAATCGTTATTGTCCCATCTGAATTTGCAGAAACTCACAATACAGATAACTTAGATACGGTTTTATCTGATCTAAACTTAGATTAAGCAGAAACCATATTTCCAAAACACAAACCGCTTTGAATAGTTTCAAAGCGGTTTTTTTATGCTTTTATTTTTTTTACATGCATTTTAAAGCAAAATACCATCTTACACATGTTTGGTAAGCACTCCTTTTTTGAGATTTTCTATGAGTGAAAAATAATTTAAAAAAGATGAAACTCCCTTTTTTAGGGGATTTAGAGACAAAAGCCCCCTAGAGATTTTAAAAAGGAGCAAAATACTCCCTACAATTCTTTCATACGTAAACCATAATCTAAATATAAAGTTATATATATTCACTTCAACTAAGGGTCATGGTGATTTATTAAAACATATATGATTTTTTTACTTACAAATTAGTATTCAAATGCATAAAATCATTCAAAAATATTTTGCGGCCTCGTGCAAACGCTACTTCTTTGCCATATCAATAACAAACAACGACTATAAATCTTTAAAATTATCTATTATGAAAACGCAAGAAATGACAGCTACAAAACAAGTAAAAACAAACAAAGCATTAGGGATCTACACCATATGTATGGTATCATTATCCATAAGCTATATGATCACTACTTGGATACAATATGTAGGATAACAAAAACACAACCATCAAAAAAAGTATTTATTAATCACTAAACTCACTCACACATGATACACATTATAATCGCAGCTTTAGAAGTTATTTTTGGATAACAGACCGACCACTTTCGTTCAAGACACATACATATCTTTTAGAACGTTTCCCATTTATTCGATGAATCCCTCTGGTTACGCTTTCGCGAAAGCGTACCATCTCATCTGACTTATTTCATTAAAATCATAGTACATATCAAAATAGCGACCATGAACGCATAGGAAACTAATGCCTATTTTGAATAGAATATTGACTCGTGAATTGCGTTTTCAAAACTAGTCAATACAAACCTCCTTGCTCTTGATCAGAAAATAGGGGGTTTTTCTATGGAATATGTTTAGTACTTTTGAAATCAATTTAGTGTCCATTTGGCATCAAAATTGAAACTTGATTAAAAAGTCAATGATTATGAAATACCTCTACTCTATAATATGCATCCTCTTATGCTTTAATAGCTGTTCATCTGTGAAGAAGTCTACCTCTTCTATATTAAGTGGCAACTACGATCAAGCCATAAAAACCTCCGTACAAAAACTGCGCAAAAATCCAACTAAAAAGAATAGGGAGTCGCATACCCTTCTTTTGGAAGATGCCTTTGCAAAAGCAGCACAAAGAGATACAGAGCGTATCACCTATTTACAAAACGAAGGAAACCCAAATAACATAGAAGAAATTTATCAGCTATATAAGTCACTGAATAATAGACAAGAGATGATTAAGCCGCTGCTGCCGCTTAGATTGCAAGAACAAGCAAGAAATGCCGTGTTTGAGATTAAAAACTACAACACGCAACTTATCAATTCAAAAAGAGAGCTTACAAATCAACTGTATAATCAAGTAGTGGCAAACCTTGCTGCTGCCAACTCAAAAGTAGACTACAGAAGAATTTATGATAATCTAGAATACCTTGATGATTTAACCCCTAACCATAAAAATGTTAGACAGCTTCTAGACGAAGCACATCGCAAAGGAACAGATTATATAGAAGTAGCCCTTTATAATGATTCAAACATCATCATTCCAGAACGTTTACAAAATGATCTTTTAGACTTCTCTACCTATGGTCTTAATGATTTCTGGAAGGTATATCACAGCACCCCACAACAAGGCATTACCTATGATTATGTGATGGATGTCTCTTTACGACAAATCAATATCTCCCCGGAAAGATTCAGAGAACGAGAAGTTCAAAAAGAAAAAAGCATCAAAGACGGAACAGAATTTCTATTGGATGAAGATGGCAATTTTGTAAAAGATGAAGATGGCAAAAAAATTGAAGTTGATAAGATGATTACGGTGCGCTGCACGTATTATGAAGTCTTACAAACTAAAGCAGTAAACATTATAGGTCAAGTGCGCTATACATCACAAAATACAGGGCAGGTTATTAAAACCTTTCCACTGGCTAGCGAATATATATTTGAACATTACTTTGCTACGTTTGATGGAGATAAAAGAGCCCTAGAAGATGATTTATTACGATATACGCGTAACAGAGAAGTGAGGTTCCCTTCCAATGAGCAAATGGTGTATGATGTAGGAGAAGATCTTAAACAACGCTTAAAATCTATTATCGTCAACTCTAATTTGTAAGAAAGATATAATAGTATAAAAATGAGGCTGAATTCATTAAGTGTACAAACAAATAAAAATGAATTTATTTTTTAAACTTAGAATTCAACCTCATTAAGTATTAACTATAATCAACTAAAAGACTTTATTTCTTTAAGATTATTTTTTCATGAATTATACTTCCATTCACTAATTCTATAGTAACATTATAAACACCTGTTGCTTCTTTAGAAATATCTACTTGGATGTTATTTTCTTTAATATCCAAATTTCCTACAGCCTTTCCTGATGCTATATTATACACTTGAGCACTAGCGATTTCTAAATTCTTATCTACTTCAATGATAAATTTACCAGAAGTTGGATTAGGAAACACACGAATACTATCCTCCAATAAAGAACCTTCTATATTTTTTTCCTTTAATTCATCTGGGAATTCAAATAACGTATCTAACGTTCTCTTTGTAGAAATAACACTTGTTTTTTCTTCATCAACACTATTATTCCTATCAGACCATTCGCCTATACAGAAATCAAAACATTTTGTACATCTAGTGCCATCTGGTAATCGTACATGTAAACAAAAAGTATAGTTTCCTGGCATTGCTAGATAGCTAATAAAAGGGCCGCTATAAACATTTACTCCATTTTTCACAATAGTCATACTAGATGAAGCGCCTGCTGGAATTCCTGTGGGTAATATAGATACTCCTGTGGCACCAGAATTCTGTTCACTTAATTGTAGACTGAAACCAATTTCGTCACAGGGGTTAGAAACTTCACAAATTATTAAATTCCTCAATGTAAATTCTACTACTGGAAAAGTAGGTGAAAAAGGGTGAATCCATAAATTGTCAAAGTTATCAGAAGCTGTAAACGTATATGTATACACATTTGTACTTGGTGGTGCAGTTCCATTCCAGTTCTCGTTAGCAATTACATCGCTTGGAGATGGTAAAGCAGGTAATGCGGCTCCTCCATTGGGAACAAAAGCTCCTATAACATTCCCTTGAGTTGCTGCTACTCTAAAATAAGCATCGACATTTGCGGGTCCACCGCCTCTAACTACCGTAGTAGCTTCAAAACTTATACAATATTCTTTACCTGCTTCAAAGTTATAGGATTGGTAATTAATTCCTTCACCTACCCCGCTTGCAGACCACATCCAAATACTACCTGTATTTACAGATGGCGAACCGTGTGAAGTTTGCCAATCCGGATGCGCATTGTTGTAATTTGTTTCAGGAGTAAAATTCATGTTTACACTGACACAATCTCCCTCGCATTGTGAATATCCAGACATGGATACTAGAAATGCAAATACTAAAAAAAGGATTGATTTTTTCATATGATAAAATATTTAGTTAGAACCCCTACTCTATTATTTATAGGCTTTTCAGGTTTCGCCTTATATATATAAGGGTCATATTATAAGGTTCATTACCCATAAATTTTAAAAAAATTCACATTAACACTCAATAAATCAGATAATTACGTGAATCCCGTAATATATAATACGAGTAAGCTTCGATTATAAATGCGTGTGATTTACTTGATGTATATACCGATTATTTAGCAGCTATTCCTAGCCATACTATCACATAATAGCCGTCACCAATAATCCTATAAATCATAATCAAGTCATTCCTTTACGCTCAAATACAATGAATTCTCAGACGCTTTGACTATGTATCAAATCAATGATAGGAAATAGTATTGGACAGATCCCCTAGCTTCACAAAATACAGGGCAGGTCATTACATCCTTCCCACTAACAAGTGAATATATATTTGAACATCACTTCACGACATTTGATGGAGATGAGAGAGCCTTAGAAGATGATGTATTACGATATACGCGTAACACAGAAGTGAAGCTCCCTTCTCATGAGTACATACTTTAGAAGGACTTAAAAAGAAAATAGCTACTCAAATTGAGCAGCTATTTTTATATATGAAATGTGTTTGAACGCAGTCGAGAACTATACTACATGTTCCGTATAAGAACGGCTACATTCAACTTACAAAAAATCTTTTCAGGATTACAAATACTGATGTAAAGCAGGAACGTTTACCCCTCCATGACTATCATTATATACCGCTGTTCCATTTTTTATAACAATCATCTGCGGGCTTTGATGAATCACTTGAAAACGTGCGGCTACTTCATTAGACACCGCTCTGTAGGTTTTTAGATCTAGATAATAAATATCCAATTGATTGGCTGGTATATCATAACTAGATTCAATCTGCCGCAATACCATTCGGCTTATTCCACAGGTGGTAGAATGCTTATAAATGGCCACTGGTTTTGTTTTAGAATCTTCTGTAATAGCATCAAGTTGACTCACCTCCGTAAGAGGTTTCCAAGGAATTTCTGGTGTTGGCTCCTTAGACTCTTTAGATCCGAACAATCCGTTAAATACGCCCATAGTTTTATTTTTTTTACAAAAATAAGCGTTTGTATTTGAGTACGCTTTCGCGAAAGCAAAAAAATATCCATTCCCTTGCTACCCTTTTTTGTCAATTTTACAGAAAACAAACCCCTAAACACGTCAAAAAGTCACTGTTTACAAGGGGTTAAGCGTCATTTTGTCTTGCAAATCACCTTGGTACACGTATTGACTATCACACCACAAATAACACAAACAACAGTAAAACATAGAAGCTATGAACTTCAATAATTTCACTATAAAATCACAAGAAGTTATCCAAAGAGCACAGCAAATTGTGCAAGAATTGGGACATCAACAGATTGAAAACGAACATATATTTAAAGCCATTCTAGAAGTAGATGAAAACGTGACACCTTTTCTATTACAAAAACTAGATGTAAACATTCCATTGCTTAAACAAATTCTAGAGAGTACGCTCGCTAGTTTCTCAAAAGTATCCGGAGGTGATATCGTCCTTTCGCGTGAAGCGGGTAAAGCCATCAATGATTCTTCTAGTATCGCCAAAAAGATGAATGACGAGTATGTGTCTATTGAGCATATGATCCTTGCTATTTTTAAAACAAAAAGCAAAATTGCTCAAATTTTAAAAGACCAAGGCGTCACAGAAAAAGCATTACAAGCAGCTATTGAAGAATTGCGTAAAGGAGATCGCGTGACTTCTCAAAATGCAGAAGAAACGTATAATGCACTTAATAAATACGCAAAGAACTTAAATCAACTTGCAAAAGATGGCAAACTAGACCCTGTGATAGGACGCGATGAAGAGATACGTCGTATCCTCCAAATCTTATCTAGGCGTACCAAAAACAATCCTATCCTTGTGGGAGAGCCCGGTACTGGAAAAACAGCCATTGCCGAGGGGCTTGCCCATCGTATCATAGACGGAGATATTCCAGAAAATTTACTGAACAAGCAAATATTTGCCCTAGACATGGGAGCATTGATCGCAGGAGCAAAGTTTAAGGGAGAATTTGAAGAACGCCTTAAAGCCGTTATTAAAGAGGTAACCACAAGCCATGGAGACATTGTTCTCTTTATAGACGAGATCCATACACTTGTAGGTGCTGGAGGTGGTCAAGGCGCTATGGATGCCGCCAATATCTTAAAACCTGCCCTTGCCCGTGGGGAATTACGTGCTATTGGAGCAACGACACTAGATGAGTATCAAAAATACTTTGAGCAAGACAAAGCCCTAGAACGTCGTTTCCAAAAAGTAATCGTTGACGAGCCCGATACAGAAAGTGCCATTTCTATCTTACGAGGGATTAAAGACAAATACGAAACCCACCATAAAGTGCGTATTAAAGATGATGCCATCATCTCAGCCGTCACCTTATCGCAACGCTATATTACTAGTCGTTTTTTGCCAGACAAAGCCATTGACCTTATGGATGAGGCTGCTGCAAAACTTCGTATGGAGATTAATTCTAAACCTGAAGAACTAGACGTGTTGGATCGTAAAGTCATGCAGTTGGAAATTGAAATAGAAGCCATCAAACGAGAAAAAGATGAAACCAAACTTAAAAGTTTACATCTGGAATTGGCAGAAATTAAAGAATCACGTAATGAGTTAAATGCCAAATGGCTCTCTGAAAAAGAAGCTGTAGAGCGTGTACAAAACACCAAACAAGAAATTGAAAATTTCAAACTAGAAGCAGAAAGAGCTGAGAGAGATGGTGACTATGGCTTGGTAGCTGAGTTACGCTATGGTAAGATCAAAGATGCACAGGAACGCTTAGAGATATTGCAAAAAGAACTTGTTGCTCATGAAGAAACGGCGCTTATTAAAGAAGAAGTGACCAGTGAGGATATTGCAGAAGTAGTCGCAAAATGGACAGGAATCCCTGTAACAAAAATGCTGCAAAGTGAACGCGAGAAACTGCTTTATTTAGAACAAGAATTACATAAGCGCGTTGTAGGTCAGGAAGAAGCGATCATCGCTGTCAGTGATGCTGTAAGACGTAGTCGCGCAGGATTGCAAGACCAACGCAAGCCTATTGGTTCGTTTTTATTCTTAGGAACGACGGGCATAGGTAAAACAGAACTTGCAAAAGCACTCGCCGAGTATCTTTTTGATGACGAAAATGCCATGACACGTATTGACATGAGTGAGTATCAAGAGCGCCACAGTGTAAGTAGACTTATTGGAGCACCTCCAGGATACGTAGGGTATGACGAAGGAGGGCAACTTACAGAAGCTGTTCGTCGCAAGCCCTACTCGGTGGTATTACTTGATGAAATCGAAAAAGCACATCCAGACACCTTTAATATTCTTTTACAACTATTAGACGAAGGAAGACTTACTGACAATAAAGGGCGTACTGCTGATTTTAGGAATGTCATCGTAATTATGACCTCAAATATGGGAAGTGAAATCATCAAAGAACGTTTTGAAGCCATCAAAGACATGCAAAGCGCCATAGAAGCTGCTCGTGTGGATGTACTCGGATTATTAAAACAAACCATACGACCTGAATTTTTAAACCGTATTGATGATATTGTGATGTTCACCCCGCTTACGCGAAAAAACATACGAGAGATTGTAAAACTACAATTAAAAGGAGTCAAAAAGATGTTAAGTCAACAGGGCATTACATTGGACTCTACGCGTCAAGCCATTGATTTCCTCGCCGAAAAAGGATTTCAACCAGAATATGGGGCTAGACCCGTAAAAAGAACCATACAGCGAGAAGTACTCAATAAATTGTCTAAAGAAATCCTGAGTGGCCACATCACCACAAACAGTATTATTTTATTAGACGCTTTTGATGATGTACTCGTCTTTAGAAATCAAGATGAATTAACAGGTGAAGAAGAATAAACACCACATCTAGTCAAGAAAAAAGCATCCATAATGGATGCTTTTTTTTGTTTTTTAAGTAGCTTAGCCCCTTATTTCACACCCACTATATGTTTAAAAAAATTGACAAAGTATTAGCTTCTTTAGGAAATATAAAAGCAATGGAACGTCTTCACGTAGATGATTTTACAGAAAATATCATCACAAATGTAGAAGGAACTAAAATTGCTACATCACAATACGGACAAGTATTTACAGAAGTTGAAAAACTTAATGGATATACATTCTTAGAGGTAACTGTTCTAAGTAACACCAACATTAAAACCATGAAAGGAGCAAAACTGGTTCTTTCTGGATCTAATGAGCCCTTTACATTACTATCTGATACGCAAGAGATAGAATCTGATTTTTCCAATGTATCCAATAGATATATTACCAAAATCAGTTTTAATATTGATCCAAAAGAAATCACTCGAATCAATAAAAAGGATTTTGAAGAAATACATTTAGAGTACAAAAAGAAAGTACTTCCTTTTAAAAAGGCAACAAACTAAAACATACTGCATTCAACTAGATATTAAGGATAAACAAGAATGTATTTTTCAAGGTAACTATGAATTAGGAAGAATGTTGTCATCATTCACCTAAGAGGGCTTAAAACCCTCAATAATTATGTAATACAGTGTTTAGAGTTTCCAAAACAACCACATACTTAAAAGGTAATCTTTTCTAAAAAGAATCATTACTCATTTTATTTATGTAGTATTGTTTGTATTTAACTAAAACCTACAATCTATGAGTACTCCTATTACTGTTTTATCATATAATGTCTCTTTTGAAGCAATGACTAATAAGTCAAACCCTAAATTTTCTGCAGCGCGTTTAGGGAAAAAATGTGTTCCAACAAAGCATAATCCTAGATTGACTATTTGCGCAGAAAACATGGCACATACCATAGATAACGTTGCCACAAGAGTACCTGGGGCATCCATAGATTTTGTAGCCGTACAAGAAGCGAGTCGATGGAGAGAGTTGCAAAAAGCAGCTGTAAAATCATTAGCCAATATGAGGTCCTTTGGTAGTATACAAGGGTATACAGAAATGGTTACTTTTTATGATATGAATAAATATAACCTCGATAAAGAACATGCAGGTGGATATAATACAGAACGTCCTTTTCAAATACTCGTATTCAAAAACATACTTGATGCTTCGGGTATTATATTCATAAACACACATAACCCACATCCTAGCGAGATGCCGCAAAGTCGTTTTAATTTTAGTGACATGGATACGCATTTAAGTAAAGCCATCACTGCGATGAACTTATCGGATGCAGAAAAGGCTTATAGAATCATTATCGCAGGAGATTTTAATGAAACAGGATGGTATGAAATATCACAAAATGTAAAACGATCATGGGCTCCTTTTTCAACTGCTGGAATTACGACCACAGTTTCTATAGGAGATCCTATATATAGTTGCTGCATGCCCGATGGTGAGTGGAAAGATCACAGAACAGGAGCTTTAGCCGAAGGCCATAGAGGAGGTGATTATATTTTTGATAGCCATGCTGCTGCAAACATAAAATTACCTATTGGATACAAACCTTTAAAGTTACAAAGCGATCATTTACCCGTTGTGGCTATGTTATAAATAATACAGCGTTCCTGTAACATTATACGAATATGATACTCCAATAGGCATACAATCCTATACATTGAAGTACATATTACAATTCACATATCATTTATTTTATCTTAAGATTCCTAGATATATACTTCAGAAATGGATCATGTCCCAACGTGTAAACATGATATTGGTGGTTGCTAAAAAAGGGCATTATAAAAACCGCCTCTATCTGGCTGAACACATCGCTTCTTTACATATCAATGGACAACACAAATTAATTAGCCTATTAGTAGATGATCCAGTTCAAGTAATTTCAGAAACAACCATCCAAGTTTCTAAAACACTCAGATTATTAGACGAGCTTCAAGTTACAATTTCAGAAAAAGAGGCCTATTGGATGACATATGCCAAAGAACAAGAAGAAAGAAAAGAAGCCTATTCAAAAATCTATAAAAACCTACCACAGTATAAACGTAAATTCTCAGACGGAGAAAGCTACCAACAGATGAAACAATCACTCAAAAAAGGGATGAATATTGGAAAGTGGATATAAAAGTGATGCTTGTTTGTGTTTACAATACGAATCTTTACATTTATAATATCTTAAAATATAAATCATATGGTTCGTTTTATAGTATGCCTCTTATGTATGATGCTATGTATAGGTTGTCAAAAAACACCTTCCAACCCTGAAACTTTTGATTCCCTAACAAAAGATAGCCCATCCATAAAAGGAAAATCTGCTTATGTAAACTCTCCGTATGTAACTGCAGGAAATCGGGTCTATATGGTCGGACATCAAGATGGCACATTTCCTGATCTAGGTTGGCATATCAAAGGAGAAATGGGCGGTATTTGGAATCACCCCATCAAACTCATGGATGGTTTTGAAGTAGAAATTTTAAAAGGTAAAAAAACAATTCCCTTAGACAGTGCACATACGTTTGTCAATTATCCCTACGCAAACAAACATCAATATGCACTTCCAGAAGCGCAACTCAGTATAGAACGCTGGCAATTTGTTCCAGACCATAAAGAAGGAATTGTAATTCAATTTCAAATAGAAAACACTTCATCATCAACAAACACTTTTGAACTCGCTTTTATCGGAAATGCAGATCTCAGACCTACATGGCTAGGAGAAGAAACTAATATGATAGACGCACAAGATGTCGTTACCTACGATTCTATAAACAAAGCATGGACCATAAAAGATACTGACAACCCTTGGTTTGTTATGTTTGGATCTGATAAACACCCAACAGCACATCGTCCTTTAGAAACCTACAAAGGAACTGGAAAGGGAATCGCTGGAGAACTCACCTATCCAATTTCTATTCCACCAAATGATCGTGCTACACTGACCATCGTCATTGCAGGAAGTTACACCTCTCAAGAAGAAGTCGTGACAACCTATCAAGATATTCATAACACGTACCTAGATGCTATTCGTTCTAAAAAAGAACGCTATGAGCAATTAGCATCCCGATCTAAATTGACCATTCCTGATAAAAATATGGAGCAAACCTTCGAATGGCTAAAGTATAACAGTGATTGGTTGGTACGCACCATCCCTGAGATAGGATCTGGAATCACCGCAGGAATTCCTGATTACCCATGGTTTTTTGGCGTAGATAGTGAATATGCCCTAAAAGGATATATGGCGATAGGACAAACCGAACCTGTATATAAGACTATTCAATTATTAGATAGTGTATCCAATGCGCTTAATGGCAACGGACGTATTATACACGAGATGTCTACCAATGGTAAAGTCTTTAATCCCGGAAATATTAACGAAACTCCGCAATTTGCTTCCCTCATTTGGGAAGTCTACCAATGGAATGGGGATCAAGCTTTTTTAGAAAACTACTTCCCTACGATCGAGAAAGGGCTCCAATGGCTACTTGAAGAAAAAGATGACAATAAAAATCTATTCCCAGATGGATTCGGGATGATGGAAATTCATGGCCTTGATAGCGAAATGATTGATGTCGCAGCCTATACACAAAAAGCTTTTGATGACGCTTCCAAGATAGCAACCATACTAGGAAAAGAAGATCTTTCTAAGCAATACCGTGAAATAGCGCTTTCGCTTAAAGCGAAAATAAATACAGATTTCTGGTCCGAAGAATTTAAAAGTTATGCCGACTTTATAGGCACAGACCAACAAGCCATACACCTCATAGAAGATGCCATTGTACGCGCTGATACGCTCAAAAAACCTTGGGCAGTTAGCGAACTCCAAAATACACTGGAAGCCATCAAAGCAAATCCGTCTTCCCAACCCAGACCCTTTGTCGTACATCATAATTGGGTAGTAAATACACCTATGGAAATGGGCATCGCCGACTCCACCAAAGCCATACAAGCCCTAAAAACCGCTGAAAAATTTGTAAATCCTTTTGGTGTTTTTGTTACAGGAATCGATCGTGATGATTCTGCTGGTAAAGATGAGGGTTCTTTTAAAGGAAGTAAAATTTTCTCGTACACAGGCGCTGTGATGACCCTGCCAACAGGTGTTCAAGTCATTTCTGAAAATAACTATGGACGCCCAGATAAAGCCCTTAATTATCTCGAGCGTATGGATAGAACCTTTAGCTACGCATTGCCTGGTAGTATGTATGAAGTATCTCCTGATTACGGAATGATTACCCAAGCATGGAATATCTACAGCTACGCCGTCCCCATTGTACATCAGTTTTTTGGAGTGCAACCCAATGCCGCCGCAAAAAAAGTAACTATCCGTCCGCAAATGCCAAGTGCTTGGAATGAGGCTTCTTTAGAAAATATCCAGATCGCAGATAATGAAGTGTCTATTTATTACACAAAAACGGACTCAGAACTGAATCTTACAATCAAACAAACCAACCCTGAATGGGAAATTACGATTGTACTTCCTATAGAAGACGGAAGCTTTCAAACAACAAGCTCAAAGAGCTTAACTCAAAAAGAACGAATTCATTACACCAAAAACTGAAACAAATCGGGTTTATCGTTAAGATACTCTCCAAAGAAGTGACGCACATGCATCCGATCTACCAAAGGTTCTAAATCTTCGGGAGCTTTGATTTCTATGCCTACAATGGCAGGACCTTGTTCTCTACTCGTCTTTTTAGAATATTCAAAATAGGTGATATCGTCCGTCGGTCCGAGGATTTCAGCGACAAACTCTTTAAGTGCCCCTGCTCGCTGTGGGAACTTTATGATAAAATAATGTTTTAAGCCTTGGTATAATAAAGCACGCTCTTTGATCTCAGCAGTACGCGTGATATCATTATTACTACCACTTACCACACAGGCGATATTCTTCCCTTTAATCTCATCTGCAAATTGGTCGAGTACGGCAAGGGTTAACGCCCCCGCGGGTTCTACGACAATAGCATCACGATTGTATAAATCTAAAATCGTTTGGCATATTTTTCCTTCTGGAACGGTGACTATCTGATCCACAAAATTTTGAGCAATGGCAAAGTTGCGTTCTCCTACCCGCTGTACCGCAGCACCATCTACAAATTTATCAATCTCATCTAAGGTGGTATTTTGCTTTCGCGAAAGCGAATTCTGCATGGCAGGAGCTCCTTCAGGTTCCACGCCTATGATTTTTGTTTTTGGGGATAAGTAATGGAAAACACTCGATAATCCCGCAATTAAGCCACCACCACCTACGGGAACAAACACATAATCTAACGGTTTTGTAGCTTGTGTGACCATCTCTAGTCCTACGGTTGCCTGACCTTCGATAATTTTTTCATCATCAAACGGATGTATAAACGTCTTTCCTTGTGTGGTACAGACTTCACTAGCTGCGCTAAAAGCATCATCAAACGTATCCCCTTGTAGCACCACAGTAATCCAATCACCCCCAAACATCTCGACCTGCTCAACCTTCTGTTTTGGTGTTGTTGTTGGCATGTATATTGACCCTTGAATATGCAGTCGTGCACAGGCAAAAGCGACGCCCTGGGCATGATTTCCCGCACTAGCACATACAATGCCATTTTCCTTCTCTTCTGTAGAAAGCGTGCTCATCTTATTATATGCCCCGCGAATCTTATAACTGCGGACTTGTTGCAAGTCCTCACGTTTTAAGAACACCTCAGCGTCAAACTTTTTGGAGTAGGTAAAACTGCGCATAAAGAGCGTTTTAACCGCTACTTCTTTGACACGATTTGCTGCATCTGTAATCGATTTGAGCGTTGGAATGTATGTTTGTTCTTCTATTTTCATTTCCGCGAAGGCGGAAATCTCATCCGCATATTACTATTATTTTTTGGTTTTTCATTTTGACTGTAGCAAAAATCCTATATATATATTACTCAGACACACTCACTGTTATGTGATTTCTCAGCGCTACGCTTTGTCGAAATGACGCTACTTTGTCAAGCTGGGTCTGTCAAAGCCTTCATATTTGATGGTCCTTCGACAGAGCCTGTCTTGAGCTTGTCGAAAGGCTCAGGATGACATGTCTGTTAGTGTCCGTTCGAGCTTGTCTGCCTTAGGCAGGCGCTGTCGAGAACTAATTCAAAACAGCTTCCGCCTCCTCCGTTTTCACCTTTTTCATCGCAACCATGGCTTTACGCAAGGTAGCCCCTATTTCTTCTACCGGATGATTACGGATTGCATCATTGACAGCTATTAATTCTTGATTATCTACACCGTTTGCTTTCGCGAAAGCGGTCCCAATAATATCCGTATCTACCGTTTTCATAAAATCGGTTAATAAGGGTTTGCAAGCATGATCAAATAGGTAACAACCATATTCTGCTGTATCTGAAATGATACGATTCATTTCAAATAATTTCTTTCTAGCGATGGTATTCGCAATTAACGGCGTCTCGTGAAGTGATTCATAATACGCGCTCTCTTCGATAATTCCTGCGGCAGTCATGGTTTCAAAAGCCAACTCTACGCCTGCTTTTACCATAGCAACCATCAATACACCGTGATCAAAATATTCTTGTTCTTTAATATGCGCTGTCGTTACTTCCTGCTTTTCAAAAGCGGTTTCGCCTGTCGCTGCTCTCCATGTATGTAGATTCTTATCATCTGCTGCCCAATCTTCCATCATCGTTTTTGAGAAATGCCCAGAGATAATATCATCCATATGTTTTTCAAAAAGCGGACGCATAATACCTTTTAGTTCCTCAGCTAAGTGGAAAGCTTTAATTTTTGAAGGGTTATCAAGACGATCCATCATATTGGTGATACCTCCATGCTTTAATGCTTCAGTAATGGTTTCCCAACCATATTGGATCAATTTTCCTGCATACGCTGGATCGATTCCTTTTTCCACCATTTTGTCAAAACAAAGAATAGATCCTGTTTGTAACACCCCACAAAGAATGGTTTGCTCTCCCATAAGATCAGACTTTACCTCAGCGACAAAGGAAGATTCTAAAACCCCAGCTCTATGTCCACCTGTCGCGGCAGCATACGCTTTTGCTTGCGCAAGACCTTTACCTTCAGGATCGTTATTAGGATGTACTGCAATTAAGGTAGGTACGCCAAAACCTCTTTTATATTCTTCTCTTACTTCAGATCCTGGACACTTAGGTGCTACCATAATTACGGTAAGATCTTCACGTATTTGCATCCCTTCTTCTACGATATTAAAACCGTGCGAATAGGACAGCGTGGCACCCTTTTTCATAAGAGGCATGACCGCTTTTACCACAGAGGTATGTTGCTTATCTGGGGTTAAGTTCAACACCAAATCTGCCGAAGGGATCAACTCCTCATACGTCCCAACAGTAAAACCATTAGAACTTGCATTTTGAAATGACTGACGCTTTTCTTTAATCGCACCTTCACGTAATGCATACGAAATATCACAGCCGCTATCACGCATATTCAATCCTTGATTAAGGCCTTGTGCCCCACAGCCTACGATGACGATTTTTTTGCCTTCAATAGCTTTGATGCCATTCTCAAATTCAGCGGCGTCCATAAATCGGCATTTTCCTAATTGTGCGAGTTGATCTCTAAGTGGTAATGTGTTGAAGTAGTTCATTGTTAATTAATTTCCGCGAAGGCGGAAATCTCATCCTACCTATTGCGATTGTTATTATTTTATTGAGCCTTCCGCTTACGCGAAAGTGTATTTAAAATGTCTTCGACAAGCTCAGACTGACATTGTTTTTCGTATTTCGTTTTTCTTATTTCAACTTTTCATAGTACGCTTTCGCACTTCGACAAGCTCAGACTGACAAAAGTCTATGCTCTTTATTCTATATTCTTTTTTCAAGCTTTCGCGAAATCAGCTTCTTGCTCCTCCTGAATCTGTTGTAATAGCGTTGAAATTGGCATTTCCGTCTTGGTCACTGCAATTCTCCCTGAACGGGTAAACTGCATAATACCAAAAGGTTTAAGCTCACGATGTACCAACTCAATCTCTGAACGACGACCTGATTTCTCTAACACGAAAAAATCTCTATTTACCGTCACTATACGTGCATGGCTTTCTTTTATGATATTCTGAATCTGTGGTTCTTCAAACAACAAATCTGATTTTATTTTAAAAAGTCCGCTTTCTGTAAAAATGGTTTCTTCATCGGTATGATAAAAGGCTTTAATAACTTCCACTTGGCGTTCTATCTGTCCTTTGATTTTCTCCATTTGATGCTCCGTTATATTTACAACAAGTGTAAATTTAAAGACGTCATCTATCTCACTTTCTGATGCCGAAAGGCTCTCAATATTGATCTTACGACGTTGAAATATCGCCGAAATACGATTCAGCAGTCCGATATTATTTTCGGTGTAAATGCTTACGGTGTATGTTTTCATATGCTCTAAATTTCCGCGAAGGCGGAAATCTCATCCACCAAAGCTTAATTATCATTTTATCTATAAGTTTCCCGTCTTCACGGGAAATATTTGAATTTCAATTCTAGTTTTCAATTTACTCCCACATAAACATTTCCCCTTTGGGGGCTAGGGGGGTTACTCCAACCTAATATCCGAAACCGACGCTCCTGTTGGGATCATAGGGAATACATTATCTTCTTTTTCTACCATGACTTCAAGGAAGAAACTATTTTCTGAAGCAATCATTCGGGTAACAGCATCTTCTAAATCACTCCTATCTGTTACTTTTTGTGCTTCTATATCATACGCCTCAGCAATCTTACAGAAGTTTGGATTTTTCATTTCGGTACTTGCGTAGCGTTTATCAAAAAACAACTGTTGCCACTGACGTACCATGCCTAAAAACTCATTATTCAATACCACAATTTTCACAGCGGCTTCTGTCTGGAAAATGGTGCCTAGCTCTTGTATGGTCATTTGATACCCTCCATCACCTATAATCGCTACTACCTCTCGATCTGGGGCTCCCATTTTGGCACCTATCGCTGCTGGAAGTGCAAAGCCCATAGTTCCTAAACCTCCAGAGGTAATATTACTTTTGGATGTATTGAAATTTGCATAGCGTATGCCCACCATTTGGTGCTGCCCTACGTCTGTTACAATAATGGCTTCGCCTTTTGTTTTCTTGTTAATCAATTCAATCACTTCCCCCATCGTTAATCCTTCTTTGGTTGGATGGATGTCGTTTTTGATGACTTTATCAAACTCAATGGTATAGTGATCTTTAAATCGTTCATGCCAATCAGTATGTTCCTTCTTTTCGATATATGGTAAAATACGTGCTAAGGTTTCTTTAGAATTTCCAAGCACTGGAATATCTGCTTTCACATTTTTACTTACCTCGGCAGGGTCGATTTCAAAATGGATGACTTTGGCTTGTTTTGCATAGGTTTCAAGATTTCCGGTTACACGATCGTCAAAACGCATTCCGATGGCGATTAATACATCGCAGTCATTGGTCAAAACATTAGGGCCATAGTTTCCGTGCATTCCTACCATTCCTACATTTAACGGATGGCTTGTGGGGATGGCTGAAACACCTAGTATGGTCCATGCAGCTGGGATTCCAGATTTCTCAACAAAGGCTTTAAATTCTTCTTCAGCTTCTCCCAAAATCACACCTTGTCCCCAAACAATCATAGGTTTCTTTGCGGCATTAATGGCTTCGGCAGCGGCTTTGAGTTGATCTTCCTGAACCTCTGGTACAGGCGTATAGCTTCGGATGTGTTCACATTTCGCGTAAGCGAACTCAAACTCTTCAAATTGCGCATCCTTTGTAATATCAATCAGAACGGGTCCTGGGCGTCCTGAACGTGCAATATAAAATGCTTTTGCGAGGACTTCTGGAATTTCTTTGGCACTTGTAATCTGGTGATTCCACTTGGTTACGGGTGTGGAGATTCCAATGATATCTGTTTCTTGAAATGCATCACTCCCTAACAAATGTGACCCCACTTGCCCAGTAATACAAACCATAGGAGTACTATCAATTTGCGCATCTGCAATTCCTGTAATGAGATTAGTTGCGCCAGGTCCAGAGGTTGCTACTGCAACACCTACTTTTCCTGTGGCTCTTGCATATCCCTGTGCAGCATGCGTAGCTCCTTGCTCATGACGGGTAAGCACATGCTGGATTTTATCTTGGTGTATATGCAATTGATCATAAAATGGCATGATCGCACCTCCTGGGTAGCCATATACTAAATTTGCTCCTTCTGCTAGTAAACAGTGGATCAATGCTTCACTACCCGACATGGTGGTCGTGGAAGTTTGTTGTTTTTGTATTGTCTTTGTTTCCATAATCCCTCACCCCCACCTCTCCAAAAAGGAGAAGAACTACTGGGGAAATTTGATTTAAAATTCGTCTGTTACACATCCTTCGCTTGCAGAAGAAACTGTGCGTGCATATTTATATAAAGAACCGCGCTTTACTTTTAATGCTGGAGCGGTCCAATTTGCTTTTCTTTGGGCGAGTTCGCTTTCGCTTACTTCAACGTTTATCGTGTTTCTTTCAGCATCTATAACAATGGTATCGCCATCTTCTATTAATGCAATGCCACCACCAGTTTGTGCTTCGGGAGTGATGTGCCCTACCACAAAACCGTGCGTTCCTCCTGAGAAACGACCATCTGTAATCAGTGCTACATCTTTTCCTAATCCAGCACCCATAATAGCCGCCGTAGGTTTGAGCATTTCTGGCATTCCTGGGCCTCCTTGCGGTCCTTCATAACGAATGACAACTACATCTCCTTTCTTCACTTTTCCAGCTCCAATACCAGCATTTGCTTCATATTCTCCATTAAAAACACGTGCGCTTCCGCGAAAGTGGAGTCCTTCCTTTCCGGTAATCTTCGCCACCGAACCTTCACTCGCAATATTTCCATAAAGAATACGGATATGACCGGTTGCTTTGATTGGATTTTCAACCGTATGAATCACATCCTGATGTGCTTTCAAATGATCGACCTCAGCAAGATTCTCTGCAATTGTTTTTCCAGTAACCGTCATACAATCTCCGTGAAGCATTCCCTGCGCTAGCATATATTTAAGAACCCCAGGAACACCGCCTACAAGGTGTAAGTCTTCCATCAGGTATTGACCACTAGGTTTTAAATCTGCTAAGAATGGTGTGGTATCACTTATTTTTTGAATATCGTCCAGTGTAAACGGAATCTGAGCGGCTTTGGCTATGGCTAGAAAATGTAAAACGGCATTGGTAGAACCTCCTAAAACAGTGACCAGTTTTATGGCATTCTCAAGCGATTTACGCGTGACGATATCCGATGGTTTGATGTCCTTTTCTATAATTTGTCTTAGCGCCTTTCCTACTCTAGCACACTCGGCTGTTTTATTAGGAGAGATTGCTGGATTTGAACTTGTATAAGGTAAACTCATTCCTAGCGCTTCAATGGCTGATGCCATCGTATTTGCCGTATACATCCCTCCGCATGCTCCAGCGCCTGGACAGGCTTTTTTGACTACGGTTTTAAATTCTTTTTCTGTAATGGTTCCCGCTACTTTTTCTCCCCAAGCTTCAAAAGCAGAAACAACGTCTAGTTTTTTGTCTTCATGACATCCGGGAGCAATCGTTCCTCCATACACAAGTATCGATGGGCGATCTAATCGTAGTTGCGCCATCAAGGCACCTGGCATATTTTTATCACAACCTACTACGGTAATAAGTGCATCATAAGACATGGCTTGTACGACCGTTTCCATAGAATCTGCAATCAGATCTCGACTTGGTAATGAGTAACGCATGCCGGGAGTTCCCATAGAAATACCATCACTTACTCCGATTGTATTGTAAATCAACCCTACTAAATCAGAAGCTTGTACCCCTTTCTTAATATCCAAAGCAAGGTTATTTAAGTGCATATTACAAGGGTTTCCTTCATATCCAGTACTTGCAATTCCTACAAATGGTTTTTTAAAATCTTCTTCCGTTAATCCGATGGCATGCAACATCGCTTGTGCGGCAGGTTGCGTTGGATCTTGGCTTACGGCTTTACTATATGTATTTAGTTCCTTCAAGGGTCGTATTATTTTTAAAATATTAAAACTAATTGGTTTTATTTTTTTTCAATCATCATTTTGTAATTTCCTACGTTATTCAAGTGTATTTTAACATATTTAAAAAACTATTAATCAGGGTTTTACAATTATTTTTCTTACATAAACCACAGCAAAAAAAAACCTGTATCAACACTATAGATACAGGCTTTATATAAGGTATAACAGTCCGTATCATTCCTTTTTAGGAATGACAATAATGACGTTATTAATTATCTGGTTTTTCATAAACTTCTTATAAAAGTATAAAAAGTTTTTTGAAATGCAACTGACAAACACGAAATGATTTCTACTTTTTTAGTCTCTTCATCAAAATGTAATTATTTTTACAAAAAAAGAAGTTTGAATATCCCCTCTCTTATTGATTCACAGCGCAGCTACTTTGCTTCTGGCAAAACAAGGTCTCTACAACAACGAATTGTTTTTTTAAAACGCTTACGCGAAAGCGTACTAAAACATGAAACCGCTATTCATGAAGCTTTATATACCGATTTTAAAAAACCCGTGTATGAAAGCATTGCTAGTGAAACGGGGATTGTAATAAGAGAACTCAATCTGACAATTAGAAAATTAGAATTTTGGGCACGTCCTAAAAAAGTAAAAAGTGCCATTGCAAATTTTCCAAGTAAGGATTATGTACTCTATGAGCCTTATGGCACGGTGCTTATTATTGCTCCTTGGAATTATCCGTATCAACTTGCATTAGCACCTCTTATAGCGGCGATTGCTGCTGGTAATACCGCCGTTGTAAAACCTAGCGAACTCACAACCGCCACAAGTGCTATTTTAGAAACTATTATTACAGAAGTGTTTCCACCAGCGTATGTGACTGTTGTACAAGGCGCCATTCCAGAAACCACCGAATTACTCTCACAACGGTGGGATTATATCTTTTTTACAGGAAGTGTTACTGTTGGAAAAATTATAGCGCAAGCGGCTTCAAAACACCTCACCCCTACGACGCTCGAATTGGGCGGGAAAAATCCCTGCGTGATTGATGCATCTGTCAATATTACATTGGCGGCAAAGCGAATTGTATGGGGAAAGTTTTTAAATGCAGGACAAACCTGTATTGCGCCTGATTATATTCTTGTAGAGGCTGCGGTTAAAGAGGCTTTTTTACTGGCATTACAAAAAGAAGTAGAAAATGCGTACGGAAAAGATGCAAAGCAATCGCCTGATTTTGCGCGAATCATTAATGAAAAGAATTTTGATAGACTCGCCAGCATGCTTGAAAACGTCTCTATTGCCGTGGGTGGACATACAGATCGTGAGCAATTATATATAGCACCAACGATCATTGACAACCCTAGTTTGGATAGTTTAGTCATGGAAGATGAGATTTTTGGCCCTATTCTACCTGTGATTCCATATGAAGACAAAACTGATATTGAAGCGATTATCGATCGTTATGAAAAACCATTGGCTGGTTATGTTTTTTCGCGAAAGCGGTCTTTTTCTAATTGGTTTTTAGCGCGTTTCTCTTTTGGAGGTGGCGTTGTTAATGATACAGTGATTCATTTTATAAATGAAAAATTACCGTTTGGTGGGGTGGGCCACAGTGGTATAGGACGTTATCACGGGAAGCATAGTTTTTTAACGTTTAGTCACGCAAAGGCTATTGTAAAAAAAGGGAACTGGCTGGATATTCCTATTAGATATGCGCCTTATAAAGGAAAAAATGCCTTGCTTAGATTCGCTATGCGATGGTTATGATTGCTCGATAAGCTTATGTTTCATCACATAAATAACCGCACCCACTCTGGAAGTAACGCCTAATCTTCTAAACAAATCGGCACGTCTATTTTCTATGGTTTTTGGACTTAGATTCATGCGGTTGGCAATTTCTTTATATCCTAAATCGGTACCACAGAGGTAATTTAAAAACTCTTGATCTGTTTCTTTTAATTGAATTTTTCGGTGGTTATTTACCTCAGCTTCGGCCTCATGAGAGATCCCATTTAAGGCTTGTTTACGAAAGGGTACATCTACAATTTCGTTATACACAAACTCTCCTTTACTAGCTCTAATTATAGATGTGTTCAGTATGGTAGGCTCTACATCTTTGAGAAGATAGCCTTTACACCCAAAGAAGACCATATTGGAGATGGTCTCTTCATCATCTTCCATCGTAATGGCAATCACATTGATTTCTGGACGATTATCTTTTAGCCACGCCATGGTACTTAATCCATTCATAATTGGCATTTGTACATCTAGTAACACAACGTCTGGCGGTTCTTTATTGTCTTTAATATATTCTATAAATTCCCTACCATTCTTGGCCACAAAAACGACATAGGTATCTTCAAATCCAGAAACTAAGGTCTTTAATGCTTTCGCGAAAAGTATATGATCATCAACTATAGCAACTTTAAGCGGTTTCATATGATGGTGGTTGGTAGGTTAGTGTTATTTCTGTTCCGTGTCCTTGCTTGCTGTGAGCGCCGAGTTGCGCTTTGATCATCTCTGCTCTACGTTGCATATTGATAAGTCCTGAACCTAATGCATTTGTTTGGGTATTATATCCTATCCCATCATCTTTAATGATTATTTGAAGGGTTGCCTCCTCATAGGATATACGAATATCAAGATGCTGGGCATCAGCATGTTTAATCACATTACTACAACATTCCTGAACAATTCTAAATATAATAATTTTTTCTTTTTCTTCTATAAAAATAGGCGATCCGTTTACGGAAAATGTAGCTTTGGTATGAGAAAACCGATTTAAGCGATCTATTTCTACCTGTATAGCATCTTGTAAATCTAAATTGGCAAGGACTTCACCATTAACTGTTTTGGAAAGTTGGCGGACTTCTGTAAGGCTTAAATCTACGGTTTCTAGGGCTTCTGTAAACGCCTCTTTTTTATCTTCATCTAGTTGCGAAAGTCCAGAACGCAATTGCATTTTGGCAACAGAAAGTAGTTGCCCCACATTATCATGAAGCTCCATCCCCACATTTTTAAGCGTTGCTTCTTGGATCTCATTTTCTGCTTGGATTAATGTACTCTCAAATTCCTTTTGAGCTACTACTTTTTCTATAAGCAGTTTATTTTTACGACGTTGAAATGTATAAAAGAAAAGAATAAACAGCACAACAAGCACCACGACGACTATGATAAAGTAGGCGACGAGGAGAACTTCATGCTTTGAGATTTGTTGAACCAATAACATTTTACAATGCCAAATATAATGATTCCATACAGGAAGTAGTTTGCATAATTCAAAATCAATTTATAGTACGTTGTAAATACAATTTCTTCAGGCTTTATATATTGACTGCTCAACATAAGTGGTGTTACTGATATATAAAAGACTAACACCCCAACAGATATATAAAAAGGTAATGAATGATTAATACTTAAAATTCTATTAGATTTTAAAATCTCATAATAATATATACAAAGTACTATCATCACAAGAATTAATCCAGTTAAAATCATAAGTTGAGAGTATTTTATTAAAATAACATCTGTAATTATAAAATTTATAATAGAAATCGAGTTAAATATAATTATCAGATACGTAATAATTTTTTTATTAATTTTTATTTCTATGTGATTTAGAATATACCATGAATAAAAAGTATATGAAAAGAATAAATAAATATTAAATAACCAATAGTTTTTCTCTAATAGTGGATGTTTTTTAAAAAATTCAATATCTTCAAAACAGTAAGGATCAAACAGCTTAGTATAAGAACCTATAAATTCAACAAACACAGTCAGCCAAAGAAATATCAGTAAATACTTAAACGTTATTGTCTTTGTCTCTTTTATAAATATATAAGAAAATGTGGCTGCTAATGCAGCCACAAATTCTAGTATTCTTGGTAAACCAATATTTGTAAATAAAATTTCTATCATTTATGGATTGTATTCCTTTGGAGGCCATCCACCCTGATTAATGTTCCATGGATCAATATCGTAATTATTCTCTTCATCATTGTCATCTCCATCTTTATTATCACTTTTTCCTTTTGTAGGGGCTAGGAAAAAAGTGGCTTTTTTCGATTTCGAATTATTATATGCTCCAAGATACAAACGGACGCCAGGATTTGAAATTCCTTGGCCTTTTGATTTACTTTCTACATAATCTAAATATTCCCGAAGCTCTGAAATACTTAGTGTAAATTCGCATGTGTCTTGTTCTCCGATATGAGCTTTAATACCTTCTCCCCGTGTGTTGCTCCAATGCGTAAACAACTTTTCTGCATCTTGAGGTGTGATGCATTTGTCTGGTTTTGCCATACTATAAATAGTTTAAGTTAAGCTATGAATGTAGGAAAATATAACAGCTTGTGCAAGCAGGTGCATACAAAATCAGGTAAAACTACGTATTTCAATTACGGTCTTCCTGTATATTTTAGCTGTAAAATTCTTACGGGAATGAAATGATTTCCTATATTTAAATAATAATAGCATGGGAAGAGCCTCAAATTCAGAACGATTAACAGCACCAAGACCTAACATTATGCATTCTACAATTACATTTTGCAAACTAACCATCAGAAAATTATATACCAAAGGAAGACGCCTAGGAATTCCTGGTTGGAACAACGAATCTGATTATGCCGATTACATTCACAACCTATGGGATACTATTTCTTCTCATAAAGAACTAAAAGAAGAAGCAAGACGCACAGAAGAAATCCTTGGTAAAGGAGATGTCATCCAATTGCTTAGTGACACGGTCACCGAACAACATGGCGTTTTAATCAACAAATAAATTACTTCGGGGCAAGCCTTGGAGAATTTAATCTCGATTATCGAGTAAAAAAGAGATGCGATCGCCTTGTTTTTTTTGAGCAAGTATATGCATGGCATTTTCTGAAAGTTGTAACACACGAGGGTATCCGCCTGTGGTCTGACAATCCCTCATTAATATTACCAAACGCCCAGAGGGCGTTAATTGAACCGTACCAGGTATTACTGGTCCTGTACGTATAGAAGATGTATTATGGTTAATGGTTTCTTCAAGCTGTACCGCCATTCGATTCCATAATTTTGAAATCAAAAACGATGTTTCTGTAATGTATGTATGAAGATGCGCATCTAGAAGATCGTATTCTGGACCTTTATACACCTGCAGTTGATTTTTCTTAAGATACGAAGTGTCATCCTTGGATGTTCCCATTTTTAAACGAGCCCCTTTTACCGTTCCATAAGCAGATATTCCGATGGGGATTTCTATGGGTTGATGTATATATCCCATAGCAGTGATAGGTGCATACATACTTTTACTTCCCAATACCTCGGGGATTTGTAATCCACCCGCAATGGCGACATATCCTCGACAGCCTTCTGTAATTTTGGCGAGTTTTAGAGTTTGCCCGCTACGTGCTACATAAACTGTATGACTATGAATGACTTGTTGATCTAACATTGCGAGGGTGGTGCCTCCCGTGATTACAAAATGTCGGTCGCATTGAAACTCGATTGTAGGCCCCACCAAGGTATATTCTAATACAGCTTCATTTTCTGAATTATTCACTAGTGCATTGGCAAGTAACATTGCTTTTCTGTCCATAGCCCCAGTTTCTGGAACACCTACCGAAGCGTGTCCAAAGCGTCCTTTGTCTTGAAGGGTGGTATAGAACCCCGTGCGCTTTATGGTGATGCTATCCTTCATAGATTTCGGTAGTGGGCTCTAGGCGTCCTTGTAACGCTTTTTCAACTAAAAACTGATGTTCTTCTAGCGTAATCGCATAAAATTTAATATAATCCCCTGCATTGCACACAGAAGGCGTCTTTCTTGTCACATCAAATAGTGTCACTGGCGTGTGTCCTATAGTATACCAGCCACCCGGACTGTCTTGAGGATAGACTCCCGTTTGCTTTCCGCCTATGGCGACACTTCCTTTGCGTACTTTTTGTGAGGGAATGGCTTTACGATCTATCTGTAAACGCTCATCTAACCCTTCTAAATAGGGAAAACCCGGTAAAAATCCCATAAAATACACGGTATATAAGGGTTGGGTATGTATTTCAATCAGTTGCGCTAAGGTGAGGGATTTCGTTTTTAAGAACAATTCAATGTCATCACCAAGCGACAGATCGTAACAGACAGGAATCCGATGAATTTTTGGTTTTTCAGACAACAATGGGCCCGTACTGCGTATAATTTCGCGAAAGCGGTCTTTTACTTCTTTTTCAGAACCGCCACCTTTCCAATTTTTAACTAAAATCTCCGTATACGTATGGATCATTTCAGCATCAACACTTTTTGATAGATGTTCTTTTACGGCTAGTAGAAATTGCAAAAGTTCTCGTGATGGTTCGTACTGCCACTGGATACCCCAAGAATAGTCCCCCATTTTAAAAATATGAATATCAGGATAGTCCATTAGCCTAAGGATATTTGGTGCTTTTGTAATCCTTTATGAATCTCTTTTAGCATTTGAAATGCTGCGGGCGTATCGCCATGCACACATAAGGTATCGATGCGAAATGGTACAACCTTACCTTCTACCGTATGAAGCTGTTGCTGTGTGATCATCGGAATAATATGTGTAAGTACTTCGTTTGCATCGTGAATCACGGCATTTAGTAACGTTCTACTCACCAAGGTATAATCAGCGTTATAACGGCGATCTGCAAAGCCCTCTACTTTTACCTGTAATGTATTTTTTGCCTCCTCTTGAAGTTTGGAACGATAGGGTACGTACAATACCAATTGATCATCTATTTCTCGGACTACAGCTACGATAAGACGTGCGATATCAGCATCGACTGCCGCAAGATTGTATAGTGCGCCATGTGCTTTTACATGGTGTAATTTTTGGTGTTGCCTTTCGGCGAAATTTTTCACTTTTTGTATCTGCTCTGTGAGGCTATCGCGCAATGCTGTAGGAGACATCTCTAATATAGTTCTCCCAAAATTTTCTTTATCTGGATACCCAGGATGCGCACCTATCTTTACGTTGTGTTTTATCGCAAATTGAATGGTTTCTTGGATGATGGCATCTGTCCCTGCATGACCTCCACACGCAATATTGCACGAACTTAAAAGCGGCAGTAATTGGGCTTCGTTACCGATTCCTTCTCCCACATCGCTATTGAGGTCTATACGATACATTATACAATGTAAAATCCTTTAAGGATAAGACGAATCCCTACGCCAAAGACAATTAACCAAATAGCAATACTTAGTATATTTTGCCATTTGGTATTGGTATAGGCTCCTAAAAGTTGTTTTTTATTTGCGATCCAGATTAAATACCCTGCTATAATAGGTAATAAAATACCATTCGCTACTTGCGCAAATTGTATAACATCTATGGGACTGTATCCAAGAGAAGAAAAAAGAATCCCCAAAAGTAGAATCCCTCCCCACACGCATCTAAATTTAATTGACTTGATATTTTTCTCCCAGCCTAAACATCCTTGTACAACATAAGCTGCGGCCAATGGTGCTGTAATGGCTGATGTCAGTCCTGCAGCTCCGAGTCCGATACCTACAAAATAACGTGCATACTCTCCAAAGAGTGGCTCTAAACTTTTTGCCAAATCTGCGGCATTTGAAATCTCTTGTCCTTGTATGGCTGCGGCACAAATGATAATGGCCATAGATACAAGCCCTCCCAATATAACCGCCACAATGGTATCTTTTTTTGCCACTGATAGATCATCAGTGCCTTTCCATTTTTCATTAACTAAAGAAGCGTGTAAGAATAAGTTATAAGGCACTACGGTCGTTCCCACCAAGGCAATTATTTTAAGCATACTTCCTTCCGGAAACGAAGGGATAAAGCTTCCTTTTACGATCGCTATGATATCTGGTTTTGTGGCAATGGCTGTGATCAAAAATGCAATACTCATAAATAACACTAATCCTACCAAAATACGCTCTAATATCTTATAACTTCCTATATAGAGAATACCAGCAGCAAGTATGCCTATGCCCATACTCCAACTATTAAGTGTTAGAGGTCCTACCTCAAAAATACCCGAAGCGCCTAAGGCCTCTATCCCCAATACACCGCCGCTTATATTGCCCGCTTCATAAGCGGCATTTCCAATTAAAATGGCACTTAAAATTAATACAATAGATAAAAGGCGTATTAACGGGTTTTTAATTTGCGATCGCATGACTGTGGCAAGCCCTTTGTTGGTCACAAGTCCTATACGCGCAGCCATTTCTTGTAATACGATGGTAGCGATAATAGAAAGGACCATTACCCATAGTAATGTAAATCCAAAAGAAGCTCCTGTTGTGGTACACGTAGTCACGGTACCAGGTCCAATAAATGCTGCAGCAATAAGCACGCCAGGACCAGAAATTGAATATTTTTTTTTCACTAGACGAAGGATCGGTTATCAATGCCTAATGTATAAAAAATACTACCCATTCATCATCTTTCTTTTTGTAAAATCATCTTTCATCACTGTAATGACTCTTTTGGTCAATGATTTTGCTACGTATCCTTTTACTAATTTCATCGCATTTCTAAGCAACCATTTCTTTTCAAAACGGGTTTTGATTTCGTAGTCTACAATGACTTTGATTCTGTTCTTCAGAGAACGCTCTATACTTTCAAAATACCCCTCCTTAATTTGTGGAAATTTAGGCATTGTATAATAGTAAGGGTTGGTCTTCCCTTCTTTTTTAGCTTGTATGAGTAAGATATCCGGGATGATAGGAAAGTAGGAATGCACTACCACGCCTTCATCATTCTTAGTGTCTTTCATAAACATGTTCTTTGCCTCAGCCGTAAGTTCTTTAAAAAGTGGATGTGGTTTTTCTTCGTTGTACTCTAGTGAGAAGAAAGCTCTTAAAAAATTGCGTGCATTATCTCTTCCTAGAAAGAAATCATGTTTTCTGAATTCTATATCTAAAAACCCTCCAAAACCTCCTAAAGCACTACACGCTAGTGGCGGATGGTTTGCTAGTTTCTTGTGACGTTCCCACTTTACAGGAAACACCAAGAGTCTAAAATAATCTTTATAAAAAGCACCAGAACGTTTGACTCGTACTTGCTGCTGGAATAACGAATACCCTTTTGCCAATACCTGCCATATATTTTTTTGAAAAAAGGAAGTATCATCCTCGATGGCTGTTGCCTCATCCTGATTGTAAAAATTAGGAAACGGATCTATCATAATCGTCCCAAACATAGGAACATTTTTATCATAATTGGGATGCATTTCTTCTAATACATTGACCACCTCTGTATACGGCTCGTTGTTGATAGTGCCTCCATCGACATTGGTAAAATCAAAATCTTCGGTATCTAGGTATATTTTTATCGCGTCAGGATCGTCTATTCCCAAACTTCTGAGGATGGAATTTTTAATATACGCTGTGGTGAGTTTTCCTTCAAATTGTCGCATGGCAAGCCCAATTGGGAAAGCGCCTGTACCCTTTGTACAGAGTTTCATCAGCTCATTGGCTTCTGCATTATAGGGATCAAAATTCAAATAGATATCGGTGTCGGTAGCTTCGTCAAATTTTAATTTAAAATGTGCAATCACCATATGCTCATGCATTCGGTGTCCTGGTGAAAATGGGAAACTCGCTGAAGTGAAATTCTGAAATTTAATTTCAAAAGGAATCCCGCGAACACTACAAAGGGTGACTAATATTCTGAGGTCTTCAGAGATATATTTTGGCCGTTTTCTTTTCTCATCGATGGAAGGTAGTTGCGTAAAAACCCGGTCAGCGATGTTGTCTATGGCTGTGGAATTTAACAAAGAGAGAATTCCATCTTTACTGTCCTTGATATCATTTGTAGTCAACATTTTTTGAAATGTAGCCATCTTATTCTGCATCGATGGATCTACATCATCATCTAGTAATACCCAGCTATCATATAAGATATTTCCTGTTTTTACATTAGAAGGTTCCCGTACGGGTGTCATTTTTGAAAATGTGGACAACGCCGTAATCATGCCGACCATCCCTCCTGCTGATGCTCCTCCAAAAGCGTCTATACACACATCATACATCGGAATGATAGGGTCATACTCAGGGCTCTCTTTTCCAACAGTTCGGTTGTGTTCTTTTTTTTCTTCCCAAAGTTCGAGGACTTCAATTAAGTAATCCATAAAGCCTGCGGTATACGCACCCGCAGAGACCGCACCAGCCATCGTGATGCCTATATGAAACGTTTCTGTGGTATCTGACATATTCGTTGTATTTATCTAAAATTAAGTGTTAGAAAAGTAGTCGCTTTTGTAAGATAGGTACGTACCCTGTACCTAGGATTTAGAATATCTAGTGTGATCTGGTGATTTTAAAAGATCTTTTATACGCTTTCGCGAAAGCGTACAAACAACAATCCCATAGTTGCTTTTAAGTAATAGCATCCCATAGGGGTGTATACGCTACATAAAATCAACGCCTTTATGTATTAAAATACAATTACCTTGTAAAACAGAGAGTATTAAGTTGTAAAATTTAGATATCGACTAGACACCCATTGTTCATCGATGCTGATTTGCGACCAATTCCCATCCGTTTCATACACAAATACCTCTTGGTTTTTGACGACAGATCCTACTACGTGAAATCGTGTAGAAGGCCCGCTACGTACATTCAGTACATTGGCATTTACGGTGGCACGTTTTACATCTTTGACATAATTACTGTACACCCATTCTTGATTGTCTTTTGAGATTCTGTACCAGTTATTTTTCTCTTCATAAATACGTACAACAGACCCTAAGGTCGTTTCGCCTATTCGCTCAAAAGAAGAATTGGCTCCTTTGCGGATATTCAGCACATCGGCGGTAACGGTCCCATAGCCTTTTATAGAAGGTGGAATCGTTCCTGTAACCGGTTGTCCTGTAGCTGCGGCCACTAGCGGAAGAAAATGTTGCTCACAAGCGGCGAGGGTATTTCCTCCAAAGAAATTAGTCCCTGGACAGCTTTTTGTAACTCCTGTACCGTTGGTACGGGCACCTGTACTCAAATCAAACCAGTGATGATACACAATCCGGTCGGTTGATACAGGGATGTCAAAACGCTCACAAAGTGCTGCGGTGGCGCGTATGATACTATCGCGTTGTACCGAAGTCATTTCATCTTGTCCCGTATCAAAATAGCCGATGTTTTCTATACAGATCGCATTGCTATTATTCCCGAAAATACAGGCCGGAGAACGTTCTAGACTTCTTCCAGTCATGATTTTCCCATCTGGAAAAATAGAGAAATGCTGTCCTATATCACTCCATCCATTGTTATTGACATGGTGGTTTTTCATGCCGTTTTGCATGCTAAAATGATTGGTGCCTTTAAAGTGAATGTAACTTGGTGAAAAGGTATGATGTTGTTGAATAAATAAAACGGTTCTCGCAACGTGTTGCTGCTTGATCCACGTTTCAAATTCTGAAATCGTGAGTGACGTAAACCCAAATTTTGTTTCCATGATGCTATATTTAGAATGGTATCGTGTCCTAAAGATAGCATAAATTGCTTATTGTCAATTAGTATCTTCTGTTTTCTTACAGTCGTTTCAGTTAGTAGTTATTGTGTGGAGATGGGTTGTGCTTTTTACGCTTTCGCGAAAGATGATGATAAACTAAGACCTACGCATTGATTGAAGTAGTAAAAGGTGTTAATTTAGATGTCGAAATACCTAGTATTCATATTTTGTTATTCCATAGTAAATATTTTAGAATAGGTGCTAGATGAAATGATTTATTATAACAAAAGCGTAGAGTTATAATTGTTGTTTTTTATTTTCAAGCATTTTTCCTGTCCTGGGAAATTTCCATTCACCACCAAGGCTAGTTTTATCTATCGCTTTCATTTTCTTTTTATCTAGAGTAGGATATAGCTTGTACTTCATTATCCATCTTTTATGATACAAATACATTGCACAGATTATCACTACCGCGCCCCAAAAACCTATACTTGTCACTATTATTGATATTATATCAACCATATCTGTAAATAAAGAACCCTCTAATTCCATAATTATTACTTTTTTTTGCAAGCTATAAAGGAACTTTAACCTAATAAAGTACACCTTTACAATCAAGGCTAATTAATCTTATTATATATTATAATTCTATAGTCATTTTGACCAAATAGACTTTAATAACACAAAGTAAATGTATCTGACAGAATCTTATGTGGACATCAAATGAACAAATTCCTCAAGCCTTATAAACAAAGGATCTTCTAGCTATTCAGTGATTTTAGAATGGCTCACAACCTCAATAATTCTATATAATTTTAACATATAAATGGACAACACTTACCCAAGTTTTTATTGAAATTTACACTTACTTGATAGCCAAGGTAAATAGGATTTATAAGATTAGGATATTAATTTATGAACAAACAGGATGGATGATATTCTTTGGTTTTTACACTAAGTATTATATTAATACAAATTGATACAAATTGATATATATCCTTTTTTCAAATAAGTTATATTTGATATGTAAATAATGATATTTGATATAAAAACATTGGTATTTACACACAAGCCGAATTTGTTAATAACTTTTATCTAGTATAATAAATCGTGAAATAAAGGCTAAAACTACATCATTTAATAGCCAACACCTCCAAATTTCCCTAACACCCATCTAACTACTTTTCATTCTGTATCCGCTTTCGCGCCTGCCTGCCGGCAGGTAGGAAAGCGAAAACCATTGTACACCTCCCAAGAACCAAAAGAGGAAAATGTCATTAGTAACTCTTTTTAATATCGCAAAACGAATAAAAATACACTTTATCGATGTTATTTGCTTTTTATCGATTAAATTTGTTTAAAATCGAAAT